>CAUHIY010000023.1:0-18706 GCA_959606405.1 uncultured Collinsella sp.
GCCCCATCCACCTGCCGCTACCTGCTGTCCGCCGATTTCCGTTGCGCTGTTGTATTCCCATGCCATATCCTCTAGACAACTACGCGGCATCATCGCCGCCGCGCCTACAAGAGAGGAATGTCCATGACCGCACCTGCATCCAAGCTGCTTCAGCCCATTACGGTTGGCCCCCTTGAGCTCAAAAACCGCATTATGTTCCCGCCGTTGACCACCGGCTACGAGGAGCGTGACGGTTCCATTGGCGAGCGCAGCCTGGCTTTTTACGAGCGCCTGGCCCGTGGCGGCGTGAGCTACATCGTCATCGGCGACGTTGCTCCCGTCATGACCGCAAGCCCCACGCCCAAGCTGGCGACCGACGCCCAAATCCCCACGTTTAAGGCCCTGGCCGATGCCGTCCACAAGCACGGCGCCAAGGTCGCGCTGCAGCTGTTCCACCCCGAGTACGACGTGCCCGGCGTCGGCCGCATGGTCATGGGATCCATGGCCGCCGCCAAGGCCGCGCAGGAGGCCAAGGCCGCCGGCGACGAGGAGACCTTTGCCGCCAAGATGGCCGAGTCCAACGAGATCCGCAACCAGGCCTACGCCAAGCTGCACCACGACATGCAGCACTTTGTGAACGAGGCGAGTGTGGAGCAGCTCACCCAGATCAAGGAGGCCATCGCTGCCTCGGCCGCCCGCGCGCAGCAGGCCGGGATCGACGCCATCGAGGTCCACGGCGACCGTCTGGTGGGTTCGCTGTGCTCGGCCATCCTCAACCAGCGCACCGACGAGTACGGTGGCTCGTTCGAGAACCGCGTCCGCTACGCGCTCGAGGTCGTCGCCGCCATTAAGGAAGCCGCGCCGCAGCTGATGGTGGAGTACAAGCTCCCCGTGATCATGGAGAACCCCGACGGTACGCCGCGCGGCAAGGGCGGCCTGCAGCCCGACGAGGCCTGCGAGTTCGCCAAGCTGCTCGAGGGTGCGGGCATCGACATGATCCAGGTTGCACAGGCCAACCACACTGGCAACATGGGCGATACCATTCCGCCCATGGGCGCCATGCCCTACAACTGGACGCTGCCGGTGGCCGAGCGCGTCAAGGCCCTGGTCTCCGTGCCGGTGGCAACCGTCGGCCGTGTTGTCTCGGTCGAGGCCGGCGAGAAGATTCTGGAAGACGGCGCCGCCGACATTATCGCCTACGGCCGCTCGCTCATGTGCGACCCCGACATTGCACTGAAGGCCGCCACGGGTGAGCCCATCCGCGAGTGCCTCAACTGCAACAAGGGTTGCGTCGATGCGATTCAAAACCGCAAGTACATTTCGTGCGTGCTCAATGCCGAGAACGGCGACGAGGCGACCATCGCCATCAAGCCGGGCGAGGGCGACAAGAAGATCGCCGTGGTGGGCGGCGGCATCGCCGGCCTGGAGGCCGCGCGCGTGGCGGCCAAGCGCGGCTACGACGTGACCGTCTACGAGGCGAGCGATCACTTGGGCGGTCAGATTGTGCTGGCGGCCGCGCCTCCGCGCAAGGACGAGATCATGCGCTCGGTCGAGTACTACGAGAAGATTCTGCCCGGCCTGGGCGTGAAGGTTGAGCTCAACCATGCCGCTACGGCAGAGGACCTCAACGCAGCCGACGCCGCGATTGTGGCCGTGGGCGCGCACGACGTGATCATCCCCGTTCCGGGTGCCGATTCGGACAAGGTCGTCTCGAGCTGGGACGTGCTGGCCGGCAAGGTGGAGCTTACGGGCCGCGTCACCGTCATTGGCGGCGGCCTGGTGGGCACCGAGACTGCCGAGTACCTGCTGCAGCACGGTTGCGAGGTGGCGATTGTCGAGATGCTCGACAAGATTGCCGCAGGCGAGTCCGAGACCATTCTGCCGCTGATCATGAGCGACTTTGCAGAGCACAACGTGGAGCAGCACGTTAAGACCCGCCTGACCGCCATTACCGACGAGGGCGTGGAGGCCATTCGCACCACCGAGGACGGCGCCGAGGAGCCGGTGAAGATCGCCTGCGATTACGTGGTGATGGCCGTGGGCTCCAAGGCCAACGCGTTTGACCTGGATGGCGTGACGGTGCCCGTGACCTGCGTGGGCGACTGCTCGGGTGAGCGCACCGCCGACATCGCGAGCGCCATTCGCACGGCGTATCACGCGGCCAACGAGCTGTAGTTGAACATCGCGGCCAGGCGGGGCGGTAGCACGGATCCGTCTCGCCCGGCTGTGTCCCGTCGGGTGTCAACCGGTGCGGGGCCTGCAAGCGCAGCAGGTCCCGCCCTTTTTGTTTTGCTCCGATGAATGGCAATGCGCGGTAATCATGAGGAGTGAGGACGTCTACTGCCTTGCAGATCACTCAAAATTATTGGGGGAGGGGTTAATAACTATATCCTCTATACCAAAGGACATAAAGAGATGCCAATTTTGTTGACAAGCGAATGACGATTAGCTGCGAGTCAGCTACCAGCGTAAATAATCGATAAAGAAATGTCGTAATTTGGTGCCAAATGCCCAGATAACGCCGCGTCTACTTTAATTAACTGCTTTGAGCAAACAGTAAAATGCTACTATCTAACTTGCGCGTAAGAAAGCAGATTAACGGTTAAGGCTAAGAAGTGGCAGGTATGTCGGAAGCAACTAGGACTCGCACGCATGCGCCCGAGGTTAGGCAGCGCGCCGTCGAGATCCTCCAAGAGGGGGTCGGTCATCGCGCCCTCGCCGCGGAGCTTGGCATTCCCCAGGCCACGGCTCGTCAGTGGGCCCGCGCGTATGCCGTGGGCGGTGCCGACGCCGTTCTCAATGCCGGTTCGCATCATCACACCTACTCGTACGACGTAAAGCTCGCTGTGGTTAAGGACCGTCTGGAAAACGGCTTGACGGTTCGCGAGGCCATGATCAAGCACAAGATTCCCAGCGAGTCTTCGGTCAAGGCTTGGTGCCGTCAGTACCGCGAGAGCGGTGAGGCCGCACTGGTCGATAAGCCGCGCGGTCGCAAGCCGCGCGTTAAAAAGGCGGAATAGCAAACGGGATGGTGCGCCCACAGGGGCGCATTTTTCTTGCCGCGCCAACTTTTTGGACCGGCGCGAGCCTGTCGGGACATCCTCCAACGTGGCCAATAAACTGCACGCAGTGGCCCGCGCGCCTGTCGCTGCGATAGGGGAGCGTCGCCTCTCTGCTCCAAAGCGGACGCGCCCTTGCCCCGTACGCCTAAAACTCCCCAGTTGACCGAAAACCTGCCGCCGCTGCTCCTCAATTGAGCTATAACGTTAAACAATTGCAGCGTTTTTGCATGGGGGAGTGATGGTATGACGCTACTGTATTTCCTTACCCTGTTTCCGCTGGTACCGGCGCTGGGCATGCTGCTCGCGCGCGGTGACCGCGCCCGCGATGCGGTGGGGCTCATAGGTTCCGGCATTATTATGGCGGTGACAGTTGTAGTCGCCGTCATGTTTTTTGGCACGGGTCCGCAGAGCTTTGAGGTTGCCCCCGGCACCTCGCATGTGCTCTCGATCATCAGCTCCGCCATCGACGTGATTCTGTGCGCCGTCATCCTGTACAACGCGCGTAAATATAAGAGCACGCTCACCACGGTGCTCGGCGTGGTGCAGCTGGTGGGCTCGCTCGCCTTTGCAGCCATGACGCTGCCCGCGGCCGAGGCCGTCACGGCGACGCCGCTCTACCTGGACTACATGAGCGTGATCATGGTCCTCGCCGTCGGTATCGTCGGCAGTCTAATCTGCGTGTATGCCCTGGGTTACATGAAGGACTTCCAGGCCCATGACGAGCACGAGGCCGCGCTGCGCGGGCAGACCGCGCCCGACCGTCGCCCGCAGTTCCTGGCGCTTATGTTCCTGTTCCTCTCGGCCATGTTCGTCATCGTGACGAGCGATAACCTTGAGTGGCTGTTCTGCGGCTGGGAAATCACCACCGTGTGCTCGTTCCTCATGATTGGCTACACGCGCACGCCCGAGGCCATCAAGAACGCCTTCACCCAGATCATCCTCAACATGCTGGGCGGCATCGCGTTTTTGGCCGGACTCATGTACCTGCACGTTAACGGCATGCCGCTGACCATCTCGGGCATGATCGAGCTTTCCGGCGCCGGAACCGCGCAATCCGCGCTGCTGGTGATGCCGGTCGTTCTGCTGTCGCTCGCCGCCCTTACCAAGGCCGCGCAGATGCCGTTCCATACCTGGCTGCTCGGCGCCATGATTGCCCCCACGCCCACGAGCGCCCTGCTGCATTCGTCCACCATGGTCAAAGCCGGCGTGTTCCTAATGGTCAAGCTGAGCCCGCTCTATGCCATCTATCCCGTGACCGGCTTTATGGTTACGAGTGTGGGTGCCATCACGTTTTTGCTCGCGGCCCTCATGGCCATCTCGCAGAGCAATGCCAAGCGCGTGCTCGCGTTCTCCACCATTTCCAACTTGGGTCTCATCAGTGCCTGCCTGGGTGTCGGCGCGCCCGAGGCCGTATGGGCGGCCATCTTCCTGATCTTGTTCCACACGGTGGCTAAGTCGCTGCTGTTCCTGTGCGTAGGCACCGCCGAGCACCATATCGGCAGCCGCAATATCGAGGACATGGACGGCATGTTCAGCCGCATGCCGCACTTGACGCGTCTGATGATGCTGGGCATTATGGGCATGTTTGTGGCGCCGTTTGGCATGCTCGTGTCCAAGTGGGGCGCCCTGGTGGCGTTTGCGCAGACCGGCAACGTGCTAATGATCATGGTACTTGCCTTTGGCTCGGCCGCGACGTTCTTCTTCTGGGGCAAGTGGCTTGCCAAGCTTTCGGGCGTCGACCCCACGGCTCAAAACGTTGAGGCCAATGTCCATAAGACCGAATGGATGGCCCTCAACACCATCGCCGCGCTGCTGATTCTGTGCTGCGTGGCGTTCCCGGTTATCTCGAGCGGTCTGGTGTCGCCTTACCTCGCCATGGTGTTTGGCCGCGTGCCGTACGTTATTGGCAAGGACGCCATGTATCTGATGGTGGTTATCGTGGCTTTTATCGCCGTGGTGCTGCTGACTTCATTCCGCGTGAGCAACAAGCCGCACGTCAACGTGTACCTTTCGGGTGTGGGAACCGACAAATATCGCCATTTCCGCGGCTCGATGGGACACGAGGTGAAGGCCGAAAAGCGCAATTGGTACTCGGAGGACGCCCTTGGCGAGAAGCGTATTGGCCCCGCGGGCAGCGTCGTGTGCTGCAGCATTATCTTGTTTGCGCTGCTGTGTTGCGCGTGGATTGGGCCCGAGCGGCTTGCCATGAGTGCGCCCTCGGTGCTGCGCGGTAAGTATTTCGAAGGCTCGGGCGTCGTGGGCATATTTATTGGTACCGTGGTGTTTGCCCTGCTGGCGCCGCTTGTGGGCGGCCTGATCGACGGTCTTGACCGTAAGCTTTCGGCTCGCATGCAGGGCCGCGTGGGCCCGCGCCTGCTGCAACCCTTCTACGATGTGGCCAAGCTCCTGCGCAAGGCCCCCGCCAGCGTAAACACCATGGACGACACCTACATGGCGTGCGCGCTCATCTTTACCGTGGTGGGCGGCGGCATCTTTGTGTCGGGCTCCAACACACTGCTGTGCGCCTTTATGGTTACGCTAGCCGCGATCTTTGTGGTGTTGGCGTCCGCCTCGACGCAAAGCCCGTTTGCCCAGGTTGGCGCCGATCGTGAGTTGCTGCAGGTTATGAGTTACGAGCCCGCCGTTCTGCTGATGAGCGTGGGCCTGTACCTTGCCACCGACAGCTTTGATTCCATCGCCGCGACGGGGCAGTCGGCCCCCATCATCGTGTACAGCGCGCCCATTTTCCTGGCGCTGCTCGCGGTGCTTACCATCAAGCTGCGCAAGTCGCCGTTTGACCTTTCGTACTCGCATCACGCGCATCAGGAGATTGTCCAGGGCGTCGCCACCGAGATGAGCGGCGGCACGCTGGCCAAGATGACCCTTATGCACTGGTGCGAGACCGTGCTGTTTTTGATGTGGGTGGGCATGTTCTTTGTTTGGGACAACCCCGTGAGCTGGGTGGTTGCCCTGGTCGTGATGGCCGCGACGTATTTTGTCGAGGTCCTGATCGACAACACCTTCGCACGTAGCACCTGGCGCAGCTGCTTTAGGCTCGGATGGGGCGTGGCGCTGGTGTTTGGCCTGCTCAACCTTATGCCCATCCTCGTCGACGTATTTATTTAGGAGGCGGCATCCATGGATCATAAAATGTCGCGCTCGCCGTGGGTTATTCATTACGACGGCTCGAGCTGCAACGGATGCGATATCGAGGTGCTGGCCTCGCTCACGCCACTGTTTGATGCGGAGCGCTTTGGCGTGGTCAACACCGGCAACCCCAAGCATGCGGACATCTTTTTGGTGACGGGGTCGGTCAATGCCCAGAACCTGCCCGTCGTGCGCCAGATTTACAACCAGATGCTCGAGCCCAAGTGCGTGGTGGCGTGCGGCGTCTGCGCGTGTTCGGGCGGCGTGTTCCGCGATGCCTACAACGTGATCGGCGGCGTGGACCGCGCGATTCCCGTGGACGTGTACGCGCCCGGGTGCGCCATTCGCCCCGAGACGGTGATCGATGCCATCGTGGAGGCGTGTGGCATCCTGGACCAGAAGGAGGCCGTGATGCGCGCCGGCGGCGACCCGCTTACCGTGGGCGGTGCCGCTACTTGGGACGGTGGCGTTGAGCTGGGCGAGGACGGGTTTGTGGCTGCGGGGGCCGGCGACGCGACCGCCGCTGCAAGGGAGGCCGAGTAATGCAAAAGGCAATCTATACCACCGTCGGGATCGAAGAGCTCCTGTCGCATGTCCAGGCGCTTAAGGGCGTCGGCGCGCGCTTTGTGCAAATGCACGCTGAACGCAACGTCGACGACGGCTCGTATCGCTTGGTCTATACGTTTATCAACGTTCGTGCTGCTCAGGAGCATATTGCGCAGGACGGCAGCTATGCGATTGAGAACCTGGTGGTTGAGGGAATTGATCAGTACCAAGAGATTCCGTCCATCAGCTCGTACTATCCGGCGGTATTCCCGTTTGAAAATGAGGTCCACGACCTGTTTGGGCTTGCCATCACCGACATGCAGATCGACTTTAAGGGCTTTTTCTACCAGGTCTCGACTGCCGGGCCTATGAGCGTTATCACGCCCGAGGTGAAGGCCGCGCGCGAGAAAGCCATGAAGGTCCGTGCCGCTGCCGAGGCCAAGACGCGCAAGGCCGCGGCCGAGAAGGCCGCCGCTGCCACGGGCGCTGCGGGGGAGGGCACTGGCGATGCTGCGGGCGCTGCCGTCGCTCAGCCCGCTGCGGCTGCCGGTTCCGATGCTCAGCACGATGAGGCCGCTGCCAAGGCCGCGCTCAAGGCTGCCGAGATGGAGGCAAAGCTCGCCGCCATGGATCCCGAAAAAGCGGCCAAGGTCCGCGCGGCGCTTGCCGCCAAGGCTGCCCGCGACAAGCAGAAAAAGGAGGCGTAAGGCCCATGGCACATCGCTCCGTCATTCCGTTTGGCCCGCAGCACCCGGTGCTGCCCGAGCCGCTTCATCTGGACCTGGTGATCGAGGACGACCGCGTTCTCGAGGCAATTCCGCAGATCGGCTTTGTACACCGCGGGCTCGAGAAGCTCACCGAAAAGCGCGATATGCATCAGTTTGGCTACATCGCCGAGCGCATCTGCGGTATTTGCGCCGTGGGTCACAGCTGCGGTTATGCCAGCGCCTGCGAGCGCATGCTCGACATCGAGGCGCCCGGCCGCGTGCAGTATATCCGCACCATTTTGCACGAGCTTTCGCGCATTCACTCGCACCTGCTGTGGCTGGGCCTGCTTGCCGACGCCTTTGGTTTCGAGGCGTTGTTCTATCGTTCGTGGACCCTGCGCGAGCAGATTCTCAAGATCTTTGAGAGCACTTGCGGCGGGCGCGTGATTCTGTCGATTAACGAGATCGGCGGCCTTAAACACGACATTGAGGACTCCGAGCTGGCGGGCATTGTCCAGACGCTCGATGCCATGCGTCCCGACTATGAGGCCCTGGTGCATACGTTTTTGGACGACAATAGCTGCGGCGAGCGCCTGCACGGTGTAGGCGTGATCAGCAAGAAGGACGCGCTGGAGCTTTCGATGGTCGGCCCGTTCGGTCGCGCCTCGGGCGTGGACTACGACGTGCGCATGTTCGGTGACGGCGCCTATGCGGATCTGGCTGCGTTTGAGCCGATCGTGGCTACCGACGGCGACTGCTATGCCCGCTGCCAGGTGCGTTGTGCCGAGGTCACGCAGGCCATGGACATCATCAAGGAGCTTGTGGGCAAGATACCGCACGACGGAATCGGCGGGCGCACCAAGCTTACGCCGGCCGACGGCGCGCGCGGCGAAGTTGTGATTGAGCAGCCGCGTGGCGAGGCGTATTACTATGTGCGCGGCAACGGCACCAAGAACCTGGACCGTTTTCGCGTGCGCACGCCGACGTCGCAGAACCTGGCGGGTCTGACGCATGCACTGCAGGGCGTGCTCCTTGCCAACGTGCCCATGATTATCCTGACCATCGACCCCTGCATTAGCTGCACGGAAAGGTAGGCGCGGCATGAGTTTGCTGACATTTGCCAAGACGGCCTTGGGTTCTATGGTCAAGCAGCCGGTAACGGTGTACTATCCGCAGGAGAAGCTCGCGGCGCCCGAGCGCCTGCGCGGGCATATCGTCAACGACATGGACGTGTGCATTTGCTGCGGCATGTGTGCGCGTCGCTGTCCGGCGGGCGCGCTCGCGGTCGATCGCAAGGGCGGAACGTGGTCGATCGACCCGTATGCCTGCGTGGTGTGCGGTGAGTGCATCGAGAGCTGCCCCAAGCACTGCCTGACTATGGACACCGCCCGCACCCCAGTCGCAGCGGACAAGACTCCCACAGTAGAAACCAAGCCGGAATAGCGCTGGAATAGGGGCCGGTGGGGCAAAAATGCCCCACCGGCCCCGCGCTTAAACGCGCGGTTGTGCCGTCGCGAACAAAACTATGACGGATTACGGGGCTGGATAGCGAATCTCCGACCATGCAGAAAATCGCAAAAACAAAACCGCAGGTAGACAGCCTGCCGTTTTTCAAAAAATGAGGGTATGGATGAGGGTCCCGACTTTAGCCCCGTAATCCGGCATAGTTTTGAAATGGCACCATATCCGTAACAGCCTTTGATCTTCCGTGGACGGAGGAAAACGGGCCCTTTTGTCCCGTCGATCTTGAGTCGCATCCGTTTTCCTGCGAAAACCCTCGTGTCTCAACTATGGTGAGACATTTGTCTCACGCCCAAAATCGAATCTGGAACATGTGTCACCTGCTCAAATTGTGTCTCATTCCGTAACTTTAGGCTGATGCTAGGTCTGAGCCTGCGAGAAGGGAGACGCGATGGGTAAGTACACGAGGGGTCTCTTGGCGGTGATACTGGCCGTAGTGCTGGTGTTGCCAGCCGCAGCATTCGCCATGCTGCCCGAGGCCAACGCCAGGTCCAGCACCGGTATGGACGGACCGGAAGCGACAAAGATAGTCGATCACGACACCAGCAACCATTGGAAGTTCTGGGCGGGCGGCTATGACGGCAGCAAGGTCACGACGCAAAACGTCGGCCGAATTTGGACGGATAAGACGGTCCAAGCAATCGATGACGGGAAATCGGACTTTTTGACTACGCTTTCGGCGATGTCTTCGACATCCGATACGACGTCGCTGGTTTCCAAGCCGCTCGACATCGTGATGGTGCTCGATGCCTCTGGCTCAATGGATGATCCTATGGGTGGTGAAGATTCTCCCAAGCGTATCGATGCGCTCAAGAATGCTGCCAACCACTTTATCGACACCATTGCGGAGCAAAACAAGAACGTTAAGGACGCGAGCAAGCAGCACCAGGTTGCCATCGTGAAGTTCGCGGGCGAGCAGGCCGATAAGGTCGGCAACGATACGTACTACTCCGACGAGGGCTATCTCTACAACTACTCGCAGACAATGCAAAAGTTGACGGCGTGCTCGGGCGGTGGCGTAGAGGGCCTCAAGGGAACGATTAATTCCATTAAGCCCAATGGCGCCACTCGTGCCGATAACGGCATGGAGCTGGCCAAGGGGATTACTTCTGGACGTGAAGACGCCCAGAAGGTTGTTGTGTTCTTTACAGACGGCAAGCCCACGAGACGTAGCGACTTTAGCCCCACGGTCGCCAACAATGCCATTGCGGCTGCTAAGGCCATGAAGGACGAAGGCGCTACCGTCTACACCATCGGCATCTTTGACGGTGCGGATCCCAGTGCCGATCCTACGAGCTACAAGACGAGCGATGAAAATAAATTCATGCACGCCATGTCGAGCAACTATCCCAAGGCGACTTCGTATACGAGCGGAAAGCTGGGCGATCGCGTTGCCGGTGCTACTTATTACAAGTCTGCAGCCAACGCTGCAGAGCTAGATCAAGTCTTCGCAGACATCTCGAGTGCCATTACGTCGGGCAAGGGTTTCCCGACCAAGGTCGAGGGCAACAATCCCAACGGCTCCGGTTACATCACATTCGAGGACGAGCTGGGCGCCTTTATGCAGGTCGATAGCTTTACCGGTGCCGAGTACAACGGCAAGACCTATGGGGCCGCCACCAAGTCGACCGATGGCAATATCGATACCTATACGTTTGATGGCGAGCTCGCCCATCTCGTAATTACGGTTGATCGCGCGGACGAGAACAATCCGCAGCGCGGCGACATCGTGACGGTCAAGGTCCCCGCATCGCTCATTCCGCTGCGCCGTTTTACCGTTGACGAGTCGGCGGGCACGTTTGTGGTTGACTCCACGGAGGCCATCTCGCCTATCCGCGTTGCGTATGCATCGAGCGTAAAGGCTATTGCACGCAAAAACCTGTTTACTCCCAATAACGTACCGGGACTGCAGGATTACATCAATGAGCACAAGGACGCCGATTCCAATACCGTTAGCTTCTACGCCAACAAGTGGACCGGCGACGATGCGGGCGATACGGTCGCAAGCTTTGAGCCTGCTGCTACGAACAGCTACTACTACTTCCAAAAGCTAACGCCCGTCTACACAGACGCGGCTTGCACCAAGCTCGCAACGGAAAAGCCTTCGGGCTCTAAGACCTATTGGTACAAAGATGAGTTTATGGCGCAGAACTCGTCGGGCGCGCCGTACGATGATTCCGTTTCGATCCCGGTTAAGGGAAGCGAGCTCGAAAACTTTGAAGGTGCTTTGGTAAAGGATGGCGATCACTGGTCGATTAAGGCTGGCACCGCGCGCCTCGCCTTTATCAACCAGCTCCACACCACCAAGGAGCGTGTGGGCGGAAACCCGACGGACACCGCACGCGACGTGATCAATCCCCAGTGGAACAACACGAAGGTTGTTTCTGGTGCGACGAAGGTCAATGTCTACCTGGGCAATAACGGCAAGATTAGCTTTACGCTCAATACCACGCCGACAACGTTGACAACTGCCGACTTTGGCCTGACCAAGGTGCTCGAGGGTCGCGAGTGGACGAATGAGGACAAGTTTGAGTTTGGTCTGACGTCCAAGGACAACGCCCCGATGCCCAGGTCCACGACTGCGTTTGCAACCAAGGGCCATGCGGACATTAGCTTTGGCGAGATTGCCTATGACAAGCCGGGCACGTATGTCTACAAGGTTAGCGAGAAGCATGCCGGGACCACGGTCGACGGCATCGCCTACAGCAAGAACGTTGCAGAGTTCACCGTAACGGTGACACCCAACGCAAAGGGAAAGCTCGAGGCTTCTGTGAAGAAGACCTCGGGCGAGGTCGAGTTCAAGAACACCTATACCGCCAATCCCGCTGAGTCGAGCGTCACCGATCAGATTACAGTTACCAAGGTCCTGACCGGCCATAAGCTCCAGGACAATGAGTTCTCCTTTGAGCTCGTTGAGGGTGAGGGCGAGGACGCGTCGGTTGTCGAAACCGTTAAGAATGATGCCAACGGCAACGTTGCGTTCAGCGCCATCAAGTACACCGAGATCGGTCAGCACATCTATACGCTGCGCGAGGTCAAGGGCAATGCCGGCGGCATCGCCTACGACAAAACCGTCTATACCGTCGTGACGACCATCGCCGACAATGGCAAGGGCCAGCTTGTGGCCACGCATAAGCTGAAGGGCGCCGAGGACGTCAAGAAGATTGAGTTCAAGAACTCCTACACCGTGACGCCCAAGAGCTCCAGCGTCACCGACCAGATCATCGCGACCAAGTCCCTGACCGGGCGCAAGCTTGCCGCCGGCGAGTTCTCCTTCGAGCTCGTCGAGGGCGACAAGGTCGTCGCCACCGGCACCAACGACGCCAGCGGCAACATCACGATGGGCGCCGTGAAGTACACCGAGGCCGGCAAGCACACCTACACGCTGCGCGAGGCCAAGGGCGGAACCACCAGCAAGGGCATCGCCTACAGCGATGCCAAGTACACCATCGAGACCACCATCACGGACAACGGCGACGGCACCCTCAAGGCCGAGCATGTCCTGAAGGACGCCACGGCTGCGACTTTCAAGAACACCTACAGCGTGGCCCCGCTCGATGCGGAGCTCGACTTTGACCTGAGCAAGGTCATCAGCGGCCGCGACTGGACGGATGGGGACGAGTTCAGCTTTACCATCACCGCCCCCGAAGGCGCCCCGCTGCCCGATCCCGCAACCGCAACCGTGAGCAAGAAGGACGCGGAGGACGGCATCGCCGCCATCAAGTTCGGCAAGATTCACTACGCAGCCGCTGGAACCTATAAGTACGAGATTCGCGAGAACGCGGGCAGCACGGTCGGCATGACGTATGACGCGCATGTCGCAACCGCCGAAGTGACCGTGACCGAGGACGGCGAGGGCAACCTGACCGCCAATGTCACCAAGAAGGAAAACGGACGCTTCACCAACACGTACCGCACTGAGCTTAACTACACCGCGGCCGGCGGCCTCAAGCTCAGCAAGAGCCTCTCCGGACGTCCTATGACCGAGGGTCAGTTCACGTTTACCGTGACCGCCGATGAGGCCTCAGCCAACGCGCTTGGCCTGCTGCCCGGAGCCAACAACTTCAAGTCCCCTGCGACGGTAGAGGCAATGGTCGGCCTGATTGACATCCTGGCTGGCCATGAGGTCAAGTTTACGCAGGCTGACGCCGGCAAGACCTTCACGTACACCGTAGCCGAGAAGAATGACGGCAAGCCCGGTTACACCTACGACGACGCCGTGCGTACCGTGACGATCGCCGTCGCCGATGACGGTGCCGGTACGCTTACCGCCACGACGACCGTCTCCGGCGGTCCCGAAGGTACGCATACGACGGTCCACAAGAGCGGTGAGAACAAGGTCGAGAGTGCCCTGGTTCCGTTCCACAACAGCTACAGCGCTACGACCAATACGCCTGGTGGTACCGCTGCTCAGGTTGTCGCCACCAAGACCCTGACCGGTCGTCCGATGGCCGACGGCGAGTTCTGGTTCGGCATTGCCTATCAGGGCGAGCTTGTGGGCTACGAAAACCTCAAGCCCAATATCGGCGGGCATGTGAGCTTTGATGCGCTGCACTACGACACCGAGATGCTTGCCAATCTTGAGGCTGCTGGGCTTGCTTATCGTACCGATAAGGACGGCAAGCTTGCCTGGACCATTAACTACACGGCCTACGAAGATTTATTCGGGCTGCCGAATGGCGTTTCCGCTACAACGTGGAGCTTTGGCTTTAAGGTTATCGTCGTCGACAACGGTGACGGTACCCTGACGGCGACGGTCGACTACGGCGGCGTCGAGCCCTTGTTCGAGAACGCCTACGGCGCCGACGCCGTGGATGCCGCGCTCACCGGTACTAAGAAGCTCCAGGTTGCCGAGGGCCTGACCCCGGCCGACATCACGGGTAAGTTCACCTTTACCGTGACCGCCGACGAGGCAGGTGCCCCGATGCCCGAGCGCACGACCGTAACCAACGACGCAGCCGGTAACGTGGACTTTGGCAAGATCCACTTTACGCTCGAGGACCTCAACCGCGCTCTGGGCGTGACGGACGATGCGACCGATAAGGCCGAGGCAGACGAAGCTGACGACGTCGACGCTGACGAGGCAGAGGCCGACGCCGACGCTGATGCCAACGTTGACGAGCCCGGCGACGAGTCCGAGCCCGCAGCCCCCACCGCCCCGCGCTCGCACACCTTTACCTACACGGTGACCGAGTCCGGCAGCGCCCCTGGCGTGACCAACGACGCCAACGCCACGCGCAAGGTTTCCTACACCGTGACTGACGATGGTGCCGGACATCTGAGCGTCGTGCGCGACGGCGATGACGGTGCGGCCTTCACGTTCACCAACACCTATGGCGTGACGCCCACCGATTCTTCCGTGACCGATCAGGTCAAGACGGTCAAGCGTCTGACCGGCCGCGACCTTGCAGCCGGCGAGTTCACGTTTGAGCTGCTCGAGGACGACGTGGTTGTCGCTAACGGCACCAACGACGCTAACGGCACCGTGACGCTGAGCCCGATTCGCTACGAGGCGCCCGGCACGCACACGTACACGCTGCGCGAGGCTTGCCCCAACGCGCTCGGCCTGTACAAGGGCGTCACCTATGACGGCACGACCTACACCGTCGTGACCACCGTCTCCGACAATGGTGATGGCACGCTGACCGCGGCGCACAAGCTCGAGGGAGCTACCGAGTCGGCTGGCTTTACCAACAAGTATCACGCCATGCCCACGCAGGTCTCCATCGGCGCCATCAAGGTGCTCGAGGGACGCGAGCTCAAGAAGGACGAGTTTAGCTTTAAGCTCGTTGGCGAGGACATCGAGTCTACGGTTGCCAACGATGCCGACGGCAAGATCAGCTTCGACAAGTTCGAGTACGACGAGCCCGGTACGTACGTCTATACCATCAGCGAGGTCAAGGGCGACGAGGCCGGTATGACCTATGACAAGTCCGTCTTTACCGCGACCGTCAACGTGGTCGACGACGGCGAGGGCAACCTCAAGGCGAACGTCGCCTTTACCAAGGGCGACAAGAGCGTCGAGGGTATCGTGTTTAACAACACGTACAAGAAGCCCGAGACGCCCGTGCCGACGCCTGATCCTGGCACGCCCAAGACCGTGACGAACATCGTCAAGACGGTCAAGGGTTTCCTGCCCACCACAGGCGACCAGCAGGCTGCCGCATTGCTTATGGCATTCGTCATTGCCATGGCCGGCGTCGGTGCCCTGGTCTGGGGTATCCGTAAGCGCTAGGCACGCTGGCAGCGCCCGGGGCCAAAAGGCCCCGGGCGGCCGGCGGGGAGCCAGAACATAGCCCCCACCCCCACCCCCAGTCGCCACGGAGGTATCTCCCTCCTCCGTGGCGGCGCTTTTGTTCGTAGGCGAGAAGGGTTCGCCACCAAACCGGCCCATCAAATACGTTTAGACCCCTAACCCCAACCAAGCCAAAAAACGCGAAAACAAAACCGCAGGTAGAACGCCTGCGGTTTTGTTCAAAACGAAGGTATGGTCAGGGGTATCGAGTCAAACGTAGTAGATGGGCCGATTTCGTGGCGAGCGGTTCCGGCTGATCCCTTGGGGATGGAGGAAAACGGATCATTTTGGTCCCGCGAGGCTGGCGGAGACACTCGTGCAGGGCCGCCCGAACAAAACTATGCCGGTTTACTACGATGAATCCGAGATTCCTGACCACACCCGCATTTTTGCAAATATCGCAAGTGTTCTACCTGCGGTTTTGTAAGTGCGCAATTTACCGTGGTCGAAGGCGGGCGATTCATCGTAGTAAACCGGCATAGTTTTGAAATGGCATTAAATCGGTAGCAGCCATTTTGCTATGCCGGGGCGGTCGGCCGTTGGGTAATTACCCTCGCAGATAGGCGATGGCGATTTGGGTGCGGTTGCGCAGGCCCATTTTGGCAAGGATCGAGCTGATGTGGTTGCGTACGGTGCCTTCGCCCATGTAGGCGGTGGCGGCAATCTCCTTGTTGTCGAGGCCACGGGCGATGAGCTCTGCGACTTCGAACTCGCGGTCGGTCAGGCCGGCAAAGGCTGCGGGCCGGCGGGGCGTGCCCGCCTCGACGCCCGTTCCGTCAAAATCGATGTCCTCGATCGCCTTGCCCTCGAGCACGCGTTTGCCATCCATGACCTGTGCCAACGCCGGCGGAATGGCGGCGACATCGGTCTTGATCAGGTAGCCGCGGGCGCCCAGTTTAAGCGCCGACACAATGTACTCGTCATCCGAGAATGTCGTCAGAAACACCACGCGCGCCGTGGGGTCGCGCTCAAGGATTTCGCGTGCCGCCGAAAGGCCGTCGCGTCCCGGCATCTGAATGTCGAGCAGCGCGATGTCGGGCGCGTGCTCGCTGTAGAGCGCGACCGCCTCGTCGCCATTGGCGCCGGTGCCCACCACTTCGATCTGCGGCTGGGCGCCCAGGATAATCTTGAGCGAATCGACCACTAAGCGGTCGTCGTCGACAACGATGAGCCTCATCGGTCCTCATCTCCTTGCTGTTTGGGAACGGTGGCAAACACGCGCCAGCCGCCGGCGCTGGCACGCGGGCCGGCGGTGAAGGTGCCGCCAAGCGCCTCGATGCGCTCGCGCATGGAGGCGAGCCCCATGCCCTCCGCAGCGCCGCGGCCGCTTGCTTGGACCCCGCCCGCGCCATCGTCGGTAACGACAAGCTGGTAAAACGACGGATGTTCCATGCATCGTACGGTGACGGTCTGGGCGCAAGCGTGGCGCATGGTATTGGAGAGTGCCTCGCGCAGGACCGCTGCAAAGCAGTTGGCGACATTTGCGGGCGCATGCTCGGCCAAAACTTCAAGCTCAATCTGCGGGCCGCCGTCCGAGCGCGCGCCTTCAACAATGCGTTCGAGCTGCACGGAAAGGTCGACGGCGTTGTCGTTGAGCGCGTGGACGCTGGTGCGCACAAGCTGGAGCGCCTCGTCAACCGTGCGTTTAACGTCGGCGAAATCGGCGGCGACGCCAGGCTCGTCGGCGTGGACCACGCGTAGGGCTTCGGCCTGCAGCGAGGCGCGCGTGAGCTGGTGCCCGACGTTATCGTGGATCTCGCGCGCGATGCGGGCGCGTTCGGCGAGTGTCGCGAGCTCGACTTCGTAGTCCTGGCGATCGGCAAGATCGCGGTTGCGCGCCTCGAGCGCGAGGGCTCGTTCTTGCAGCTCGTCGCGGGTGCGGCGCATACGCTGCTGCTCGCGCTCCAGCTGGGCGGTACGTAGCGATAGCAAGGTGGCGGCAACCGAAAGGATGGCGGTCAGCAGGAGCGTTCGGGTGGTGAGCGCGCCGCCGCGAAGGTCCGCGACAAGCGCGCAGACAAACACGGCGCCAATCGCCAGCGCGGGCCAGATGCGTTCACGGCGCACGCGTCGCGCGATGTCATAGAGGGCGAGGGGCGCAAACGGCACAAACGGCGGTATAAAGACGGCCGCGATGATGTAAACGTAGCTCGCGGCCTCGCTTGCACGGCGCGTGCGTTCATCCTGTGCCACCTCGGCCAGCGAGGTGGCAATAACGCCAAGGCAAAACGCCGCGACTAGGCGAGCGTCCACAGCAAGACCCATGGCGGCCGCAATACAGCACGCCAGCACGATCGATTTGTCGAAAAGCCTGTTCATACGGGTATTGTACGCGAAGCCGCGCGTGGTGGAGGGGCCGCCTGCGCAACTGTGACATTCCTCCCATGCGGCAAATCGGGGGCGTCGGCAGGCCACGCGGCCAAGCCTCGCACTCGTGACAAAGCTCACTGGTGCGCGCCGGCGGCTCCTGCGATGATGCAATCGTACCGGGCCGCAATCAACGGAAGGGCCGCCTCATGACAGACATCGTCCACGTCGAAAACCTCGTCAAGCGCTATGACGATCTTATCGCGCTCGACCACTTTAACCTGAGTATCGCCCCCGGCGAGATCTTTGGCCTGCTCGGCCCCAACGGCTCGGGCAAAACCACGTCCATCAACTGTATCCTGCAGCTGCTTGCCTACGATAAGGGCACCATCGAGTTGTTCGGCGAGCCCATGACGCCCGCCCGCTACGACCTCAAGCGCCGCATCGGTGTGGTGCCGCAGCAGGTGGCGGTGTTCGACGAGCTCACCGTGCGCGAGAACATCGACTATTTCTGCAGCCTTTACGTTAGCGACCGTAAGCGCCGCCGTGCGCTCGTGGACGAGGCGATCGACTTTGTCGGCCTGGGCGACTTTGCCAAGTTCCGCCCCGGCAAGCTCTCGGGCGGCCTGGCACGTCGCCTCAACATTGCCTGCGGCGTTGCGCACAAGCCCGAGCTCATCTTCTTTGACGAGCCCACGGTGGCAGTCGACCCGCAGAGTCGCAACGCCATCCTGGAGGGCATCTGCCGCCTGCGCGACGAGGGCGCCACGGTGGTGTATACCAGCCATTACATGGAGGAAGTCGAGCAGATCTGCAGCCGCATCATGATCATGGACGGCGGGCGCGTGCTGGCGCAGGGCACCAACGACGAGCTCAAGCGCATGATTCAGATGGGCGAGAAGATCGTGATCGAGGTCGGCGAGGTGCCGAGCGCGGCGCTCGGTGCCGTCGCGAGCCTGCCACATGTCCTGGACCTGTCGGCGACGGCGGGCCAGCTCACGTTTTCGTGCGAGGCGAGCCCGCATAACCTGACGGACATTCTCGATGCGCTGCGCTCGCATGACGTGGCGCTTGGCCGCATTTATTCCGAGCCGCCGACCCTCAACGACGTGTTCCTCGAGATCACCGGCCGCGAGCTGCGC
>CAUHIY010000024.1:0-18684 GCA_959606405.1 uncultured Collinsella sp.
CCTTTGCAGAGGTCCTAGTCAATTCAAGGTGGCGGGGAAGGGAATCGAACCCCTGACACGAGGATTTTCAGTCCTCTGCTCTACCAACTGAGCTACCCAGCCATTTGAGTTGTGCCTTGTTTCAAGGCTTGATTAGTATAACCAAGGACGCGTTCCGGTCAACCGAGAATTTTAAAAAAGTTTTTGAGCACAGCCTCGGTTCTATAAATCGGCACGTCAGAGGCATCAGCCGGCAGCAAGAAGTTTTTCACTCAGAGCCGCACGGGCAAACTCACTTGGCGTCATCCCCTCGGCAGCCGCCCGTCGACGAATGGCCTCCTTCATTCCCAGAGGAATCTTGACCGACAGCGTTGCCGTCCCCTCACCTGAGAGCGGGGGCCGTCCATGCACGATCCCACCAACGGTGTGTTCGCCATCCGGAAACTCTCCGCGCTCGTACGACTCGCACCACGCGTCAATCATTTCATCCGTTACAACCTGACCATTAGCGGCCGTATACGTCTTGCCCATCATCGACCCCTTTGCCGAGCCTGTTCAATCTCCTGCCAAAATTTCTTCTGGACTGGAGACAAGGCATGAATGATAAGCCACCCACGGACAAGCTCGACCGCGACAAGCTCCACGCTTCGTCCGTCTGGGAGCCATCCAATCGCAAGCCATCTCGGCGGCTCGTCCTTCGACTCGCGACGAATGCACTCAGTAACCGCAAGCCAAGCGCTAAGCACCTGCTTTTCCGTCAGGTGCTTTTTAGCGTTGGGGTGAATCTCAACATCCATGCATCTTCTCCTCCATCTTACCCAATTTCGTATGACGAAAGTCCACTGTCGCCAATTCTTAAGCCGGCACGCGTTGGAGAGCAGGGGTCGAAACAATGATTGAAGGACGCTCTAGTACGGCCCAGGCGCCGGGGCAGGAGCACATACGCCAAGGGCGGACGTTTTCGTAGCGCGCGAGGATATTGCCGTCGCGATTGATGAAGGCGATGTCGATGGGATAGGCCATAAAACACGTATGGACCGAAGAGCAGCGTGGAAACGCCATGACGAGCGGCAGGCCGTTGGCGGCAACCGGACGCCGTCCCAGCATGCCGCGCAGGCGCACGACAAACGACTCCGCCACCACAAACTCGGCCGGCGTCCAACCCAGCCTATTGAGTGCCCGCGCGTAGGCGATGTAGGACGAGACCGCGGTCACATGACCACCCCCGGACGCCATGGATCGACCGTCACCGCACGCTCGTGCGACAACGTTGTCGGCGCCCCCAGCGGAACGCCAGCGATGCTGAGAGAAGTCGGCCACGGCTCATAGTGCATGGTGCAGGTGTAGGTCCTAAACGTACCGGATAGGGAGAGCAGGCCACCATCCGATGCCTTCGCGCCTTGCTCGCTCGACACTTCGATCTGTAAGTCATAGCCTTCCATGGCATTCAGAATTTGAGTCTGAACCGTCGCCGAGGCATCGGCAGAGCTTTCGTCGCCCTCCCCCTCCGACGCCACGGCATGCGCTAGCACGATGTCGGGCACCACGCGGTCGAAGCGCGCGACAGCGCTGGCAAAGATCATGACGTTGTACACAATGAGTGCCAGCACCAGCAAAACGGGCGTAACCACTGCCATCTCCACCGTCGCTTGGGCGCGCTCCTCGCGCAGACGCATGCGGATACTCATTACGACCCACCGCCCAGAGCGCCAACCAGCGTGGCGACATCGACGGTGAGCGGGATGGAGCCGCCGCCGGGCAGAGGAATCTCCGCAAGTGTGAACACCGTACCGTTAATGGTGCGTTCGACTTGATATTCCAACGCCTCGCAAAGCGCCTTGGGATCGGTCACGCCCAACGGAATACTTCGCAGTTTGTCTTGCGCTTGAGAGAGACCCGCAATGTCAGACCCCGGACTCTTAATGATATTGGCGGAATCGGTCAGCACCGGCTTTCGCAGGCGCAAGTCGCACGGTTCCAAACCCAGCGCCGCCACGGACGCCGAAACGGTATCGCCGAGCCACGATGCGATGGAGCCCAACGCGCCGCTGCCCCCTCCTAGGCCTTTAATCATCTCGTCCATAAGTTCGTCGGCTGAGCCTTGGATATCACCGTATCCCACGAGTAGCCGTCCCCAAACATCCATGACGCCGTCGAGCACGCCGGCAACGCCGCCCGAGCGTTCCTTCAATGTCGAGAAAAATCGCGAAAGCACGTTGTTTTGCGCCGTCGCCTCATCGGGCGCCAGCACCGCGGCAGAGATAGCACCGCGATCGCCAAGCCTGACTGCCGCGTTAAACGAGGAGTTAAGTTGATCGGGGCTGGTAATGTCACCCGAAACTGCAAAGGCGACCACGCCGTTGCGACCAGGTGGGGCGATACGCGGGCGCTCGCCGGAAAGCGCTTTAATGGCCTGGTCAAACGCATTGCCCGCACGGTCGGCCTCATCCTCGGTCTGACGCTCAAGTTCGAGTTCTTTGTTGCGGCATTCGACGTAGTCTTCCAGAGCCTCTTTGAACTTATCGAAGTGGTACTCGAAGCCCCTTTCGACAGAAGTCGTTGCAATCGCAACGTACCCTAAAGACGACACACCGAAATGGCATTCGCTACACGTTTCGTGACCGTCAAAATCTGCGACGGATGCCAGCCCACCCGGCTTTCCTTTTTTGTAATTTGGACAGTCAGTCCCATAATGCAAATAGGTAACTTTATCTACTTCACTCGTGGGCCAACGTGCATCGGTATAGAGTTCAGTCGTCCGCGCCTCATCTGGATTTCGCGGAAGGAAAGGGATGCGGGCGGAAACTTTGCCGTCCTTTTCAGTTATATATGCCCGCTCGACTTCTTCGCTCGCATACGCGAAGAACACCTTTCGTGCAGCAGAATCTGCCTGTTTTTCCGGACCTTCGCCAAGCGGCTTCTCATTTGCCAGGCGCTGGCGATAGTAGGCCTTCGCGCGATCGAGCGCCACTTGCGGCTCCCACGTAACGCTCGAAGCGTAATGTGGATTTTGAGCACCAGAGAGATCCGCTAGGCTTTTCGCACGCTCCCACATGCAAGAACAGCTGCTGACCGAGCCCTTGTCCGACCCGCCACAATCCGCCAGCCAAGCGCGCTCTTTAGCCTTCGCCGTGTCCTCAGAAGCCTTCCGCAGCTCCTCGGCCGCACGCTCTAAATCATCTGAAGTGTCTTTAATGGTATCGGTTGAGATCTCTGACCCTTTGAGCGCAGCGAAGTCCGACTCGGATGTCCTGGGCACGGCAAGCGCCGTACCGGTATAGGTCACACTATCGGTATCCTGCGCCGACACCGCCTGCGTGGCACGCGCGGCGATCAGATACGGCAGAGCCGTCTCGATTTTCTGTAAGCCTTCCGATGCGCTTTTGGCAAACTTGTTGCGCGTTTTAATGATTTCAATCCCGGTGTCGACCATATTGCCGGCAACTGGCTCGGCACCCGGGATGAGGATGGCGACCAGTCCCGTCCCGATCGTGGCAAACCCCGCCAGCCCCAGACTCAAGATGCTCGCATCCACCACCGTCGCAGCCGTATGGTAGGACGACACCACATTGGCGCCTGCCAGCGCGCCGCTATCGGCAGCCACCTGGGTATCCCCAGCACGCGACATGCTCCATATCGCCGCGGTCGACGAAAACAGCAACGTGAGCACCACTAGGATGACCACGGCAGAGGAAAGCGTGGTGTAGGCACCGTCTTCGATAAACAGGTCGATACCGGCTCGACCCATAAAGCCGCCTCGCTTGCGATGGCAGCTCGGACGGCGCGTCAAAACGCGTCTAGACCAGAAACGCTTAATCCCATGCAGCAATCCACGAACCATAATCTCCCTCCAGCCATTCGGGACGTGATTGATACGAGACATCGACCTTGAGCTCAACGTAGCCGCCCTCGGCGGTACCACCCATAGCCTGCGCAAACGCACCGATCACAGGTAACGGCTTGACCTCGCCGGAAACGGACACGGACGAGACGCCACCCGCATCGGCCCGACCAAGCTCGATATCCCACGACAACGGCCCGCCGGCATGAAAGATCGAAACGTTGGGCACTGCGGCAAGCCGGCGGCGGGTGAACTCCTTAAGATCGTCGTCCTCCGCCGTCGTCGTGGTCATGAGCCGCGCGGTCTCGGCAGCGGCAGACTCCATGACCGCGCGCGTATAGAGCAGGCACACCGGTTGCAGTGCGAGAAGGATGAGCATCAGAAACGTCGGCAGCAAAAAAGCGGCCTCGACCGTAGACTGCGCCCGGTCCTCGCGCGCGATATCAATACAACGCGATGTCCTTAGCACCCGCAGCGGCGTCGATAACCGACGTCGAGGCAACGCCATGGGATGCCGCCCGCTCGACCAGCGCCGCCAAGCGCCCGTCGGCACCGGCACGCCAAAGCCCCGCGATCGCCAGCACGATGGAAAGCAGCGCCACCGTGACGATGGCGTATTCGACCGTCGCCTGGGCAGATTCCTCGCGCAGGACGTCATGCATTTCACGACCCCTCCTTTGAGTTCGATGCCTGCGGACTCAGGCGGATCACGCGCAGGCGGCACGAGGCATCGCCGGCATCCGCGGCAACCGTCACCATATCGACCCAGCCGCGCCCATCGCGCACAATGGCGCCCCATACGTTGCCCTTAATATCGAGATAGCCGCTCAGGGCGAGCTGGGCCGTTGGCACCTCGCGGTAGGCGCGTAACATATCCGCCGCTGCCTCGGTCATCGGTCGGTCCTCGGACCATGCAAGCCGGACCGCAATCGCGTTGTCCTCAGGTGAATCCGTCGCAGTGCCAGACCGCTTGTCGAGCGTCCGCAGAAAGGTTTGCGCCGTGACAGCGACATCCGAATCGTCCGCATCTCGCATCTCATCTTTTTGAGACGCCACCGCCGAATCTGAGCCCGAATCGAAGGCGGCCCCAGGACGCTGCTGCCGCGCGGCGTTAAGCCCCCAAAGCACCGCCGCTATCGCCACGGTCAGGCAAGCAAACACCAGCAGCACCCCGATGGGGCGCTCGCCCTCTACAGGCTGTTGATGCCCTCGCTGATAGCGTTCCATAGATCTTGGACCTTGCCCTTAAATGCGACAATGGCAATGATGGCGATCACCACGAGCACGCCGACCAAGATGGCGTATTCGGTGGTGCCCTGCGCACTCTCCTCCTGCAGTAGCTCCCCGGCATGCTGGCGAGCGCGAATTGACTGGCAAACAGCCCAGCTCCAGACCTTGCCAGCAACGTCAGTCATCGTGTTCATGTATTCCTCCCTACATCATCCCGCCTGCTCCCAACAGCGGGCCCAATATGGACAGAAGCAACGCCGGCAAGATGAGTGTGCCGGTGGGAATCAGCAGCTTGATGGGCGCACGCTCGATCTCGCGCTCGACCGCGGCGCGATGAGCCGCACGGATCTCGCGACTTTGAGCGGCCAGTGTCTCGGCAAGTGGGGCACCCAGGGCGAGCGCCTGTCCCACCGTGATGGCAAAGGTCTCGAGCGCTCGCACGTCCAGGTCGCGCGCGGCGGCCAACAACTCGTCCTCACGCGTGCCCACGCCCACCTGCCACGCCATGCAGGCCCGCTCAAGTCGAAGAGCCAGCACTGACCGGCGGTTGGCGCAGAAAATCTCAAGCGCCGCATCAAACGAAAGACCGGCCGAAAGACCCAAGCGCACAACATCGATCATCTCGGACACTTCGCCGAGCGACACTCGCGCCGGGCCGCCCGCTCCAACCGCGCCCTTCATTCGCGCGGTCAGAGCATCGACCACCGAGCGACCCGCGGCAGCGACCAGCACCGCCTCGCGCTTGCAGGCCTCTGCGATCTTGCGTGCATCCGCCCGATCCAAACCCGTCGCGACAAATACACTCAGAGCGCACAGGCAAGCCGCAACTGCAACCGGGGCGCTCATAGCTCCACCCGCATAATGCGCCTGATAACCACCAGGGCAACGGCGTTGAGGGCAAGACCCAGCACCACAGCGCCCGCGCCGGCAGGCGTCGCAAGACCGCGACGAAAATCTGCCGAAAGCAGCGCCAACACCGCGCACATGCCCGTCGGCATCGCCGCGACCATATGCGCAGACATGCGGGCCTGCGACGTCTTAACATCTAGGCGGCGCTTGAGCTCAATGCGCTCCCCCACCATGCTCGACGCCTCGGACAGTAAGTCGGCAAGCGGAGCGCCGGTGCGCTGTGACACCTTAAGCGCCAAGGTCACAAGCGAAAGACCGGGGGCGTCGATGCGCACGAGCAAGTCATCGAGCGCGTCGGTCGCCGAGATGCCGCAATCGATCGCCGCCGCCACCCGCAAAAACTCGGTATGCACTGGCTCTTGCGCATGAGCGCCCACAAAGCGCATGCCCTGGGCCAGCGAATGTCCCGAGGCAAGCGACATGGAAAGTGCGGTAAACGCCTCGGGCATGGCCTCTTCTGCATCGTGTTGCTCGCGCCGGCTCTCAAAGCCATCCCGAGCGGCGCCAACGGCAAACGGAGCAACAAGTCCCAAGGCAAATCCGAGGGGCGATAACGACACCATCGTTAGCAAAACGCAGCAGACACCGCTCGATAGCAGCAGAAACGCCAAACGCCCCGAAGCATCCTCGATCGCGAGGCCAAGGCGACGCGCCGGAGCCAGCGATGCCCACGAACGGGCGATCTTTTTCAGCGGATCGTTTTCCACCAGCTCACGCGGCAGCTTCTCTGCCACCGTCTCGAGCGCCTGACGCGCCAGCTCCGCCGGCGGTACCTGCGGCACACGAGGTTCCGCCCCGCACGCCGTCGCGACAGAAAGCCCTGCCAAGCCCCCTACGACGAGGGGCACAGTGATCTCCATTCGTCCACCTCCTCTTGTGTGAGCGTCCCCGACCGCAGGCCTTCTGCGATAAACGGCGGCTCGCGGTCAAGCTTCCAGGTGCGCTCGGCGGCATCGAAAGTCACATAGCGCTCGAGCTCTACGCCGCCCGACGCGGCGCGACGCACCCCCGAATACGAGGAGACGAAACGCCTGCCATCGGCGTGGCGCTCGGACATCACGATGCCGTCGAGCGCCATGGCAATCTGCTCCTCGATGAGCTCGCTCGGCAGATCGATGCCATAACGTGCAAGCAACGTCAGACGCACCACGGTCTCCTGTTCTGAACCCGCATGAAGCGTGGTGAGCGACCCGTCGTGGCCCGTGTTCATGGCCTGCAACATGTCGCAGCACTCAGCACCGCGCACCTCGCCCACCACGATGCGGTCGGGGCGCATGCGCAGGGCATTGGTCACCAGGTCGCGGATCGTCACCGCGCCCTCGCCCTCAATTGAAGCCTCGCGCGCCTCTAGGCGCACCACGTGCGGATGATGCGCAAACTTGAGCTCAGCAGAGTCCTCGATCGTCACGATGCGCTCGCCGGTGGAGATCTCGCATGACAACGCGTTGAGCAGGGTGGTCTTACCAGATCCCGTGCCTCCCGCAACCGCCAGGTCCTGTCGCAGCGACACCGCGCACGACAGCAGCTGCGCATACCAAAGCGGCAGCGACCCCAGCCCCACAAGCTCGTCCAGCGAGCAGATACGGTCCGAGAACTTTCGGATGGTGAGAATCGGTCCGTCAATCGCCACAGGCGGAATCACCGCGTTGACGCGATAGCCCGTTTTGAGGCGGGCGTTGACGATGGGGCTGCGCTCGTCGATACGGCGGCCAAGTGGCGAGATGATGCGGTCGATAAGCACCCGGATCTGCTCATCATCCTCAAACGCATGCTCGATGGGGTACAAGACGCCGCCGCGTTCAAAGAAAGCCGAGCGGCAGCCGTTGATCATGATCTCGGTAACGGTGTCGTCCTCGATGAGCGGCTGCAACGGCCCCAAGCCCACCACGTCATCCAAAATCTCGTCGATGATAGTCTCGCGCTCGGGCGTCGCGAGATCGGTCGGCTCCTCAACATTGAGCGCCGCCTCCACCGCAGGACGCAATTCCGAGCGGGCAAGTGCCGGGTCGATATAGGCGCTGATACGCGCCACTTCGTCGTAACCCATGCGGTCCATCACGGCGCGCTTGGTGCGTCGTTTCACCGCGCGGCGGCGCCCCGCATCTACAGGCGCTGCCGCCGCTGCAGCGCCGGCAGCCTTAATCCTCGTTTGCAGGCTCATCGCTGATCACCCTCGCGCGACCAGGGAAGGCGGATACGCGGGCGTTCGGTGCGCGTTGCACGGTCGGCGACCATATCGCTCCAAGGGCCGACGGCGCACCCCAGTTCCACGAGCATCTCGCGCGTGGCCTCGCGCACGCTGGTCGCAAAAGCGCTGGTCTGCCCCACTGCCTCGTCAGCGCGCCCAAACGCCATGAGCGCGGCGAGATCCTGCCCGCCATCGGCGATACGAATCTTGGAGCTCAACGCACAGGCAATCTCAAAGCGCATGGCAACATCCTCGTCTGCCCCGCGCGCACCGAACCGGTTGAACACGGCGCTCATGCGCGTGCGCGGCACACCTACTCGACTTGCCAGTTCAATGACGCGCGACGCCGATGTCGCGGACGACACCGCCGCATCGCCAACGACCAGGCAACGGTCGCTCGCCGCCACCGCAGCCGCCACGGCGTCGCCCCAAAAGACCGAGGTATCGATAAAGACCACGTCGGATTCGCGACGCAGGACATCAAGCAGTAGCTCCACCGGACGTGCCATGAGCTCGGCTTGCTCGGGCGCCGCGACGGGACCCCAGAGCGTAACGCCCGGCGCCACGCGCATCGATGCGGCTACGATATCCGGCTCGGTGAGCGCGCCCGCCGCCGACGGCTCGATAAGTGCCGCCATATCGCGCGGAGCATCGACGCCTAACAAGTCGTAAAGGTTTCCAAACATCAGGTCCAGGTCGAGCACGGCGGCACGCAAGCCCAACAGCGACGATGTGTGTGCCATGGTGGCAACGATCGTCGACTTGCCGCAACCGCCCGAACCCGAAATGGCGCAGATGACCGGAGCTCGATGCGGCGAAGCGGCAGCGTCTGCCGGCGGCATCGGAGGCGGCGGAGCGGGCGTCGGTGACAGCGTCCCCGTCTCCTCCGCCGCAACCACACGCTGCGTCCAAGCCGGCATGGCAGCTTGTTCGGTCTGCGAGGCAGGCTCGTTCTGTGCAATCTGCTCATGCTGCATCAGCGACAACTCGCCGCACCCGGCAAAGCCCTCAACTTCGTCGAGTTCATCCACCAGATTCACGCCGTGCACGTATCCCATATCTACAGCCGGGGAATCGCCAGCATGCTGCGCCGGCCCTCCAGCGTCATCGTATACAAGGGGGTTCCGGGGGCGCCGACCATGCTCGGCTTCCGCTTTTCCATAATCATCAACACGCGGGCCTCTTGTAGCGCGAGGCGCCCCGGGTTCCCTATCAACAAAAGCATCGGGCTCAATCGTCATGCGCCGATCGGAATCAACCGCTCCCTCGCCCGCGCACCCGTTGCCGCATATACTGTGCGCAGCGATGACCTCGGTCGCCCCTGCGCGAAACAGCCCCTCGATATCCGACGGATCGAGTGCTTCTATCAACACGACCACGCGACTCACACGGCCTTCGGCCGTCAGGCGCGCAACAGTCTTGCGCACATCTTCGGTATCAAACAGAGACGCCGCGATGATGGCAGCCCCGCGGCGCGACGGAAACGCCCGAGCCATGGAAACCAGCCCGTCCAGGTCACCTACGCGAAGCACCTGTGCACCCGCATCACGGCCCTCGACTTCCCGCTGCAACAGCCCGTAATCGCCGCACGCGCAGCACGCAAGCCAGATCGCCTTCATCACTTGTCGCCTCCGCTCTTTTTGCCGCGCGCCGTGGCGGGAATCGTCAAGCTGACCGTTCCCTTGCCCGAGGCTCCCAGCAGTTCCTTGACGTCTTCGGGGTCAGCCGCCAGCGTCACCCATTCGATCTTGCCCTCGCGCGTGGCACCAGAATCCTCACTGGTATCGATCACGTACGCGCCGCACAGTCGATCGGTTACGCCGTCTTTTTGCACATACACATCCACGTAGCTGCCCACGCCCGTGGCGCCGCCGACCGAGTGCTCGGCATCGACCGCCACCGAAACGGCGACTTTGCCCTTAGGCACCTCGAGCTTGTGGCTCTCGGCCTTGGTGTAGACATTGCAGATCACGGCGTTTTTGGGAATACGCGAAGTCGTCACGTCGCCGCGCACCTGGCGCAGCTCGGTCGCCGCGTCACGCGGCAGCAGACTCGTCAGCCATTCTTGGGTTATGACATTGGTCTCATCGAGGGTCTCGCCCACATCGATATCACGCGCCGCGACGCATACCTCGACGCGATCGCCACCGTACTTGGCCAAGGTCTCAGCCTGGACCTGTTCGGCTTGCGAGCGGATCGACGAGCCGTAAACCATGCAGAGCAGAGCAGCGAGCACGCCCGCGACCAGACTGATGGCGATGCGCTTGCTCTTGTTCACGGCCGCTCCTCTCATGGCAGTGCCGGGCGAATGCCCGTACCACCATTGTCTGGGCGGTCAGAGCGCAAAGCGGCGCAATCGCGATCTTGGTTTTCGATGTCAAACCAATCGCTGACCAAAAACTAACCAGCCCGTCAAGCTCGTGGCAAGGTTTTGGTCAGCACGTCAGCAAACTGCATGCTTCAAGGCTTTTCCGCAGCAAAAAAGCCGTCTCCCGAACAGTTGGGAGACGGCTGTCATAGGAAAAATCAATTACAGATGGACATCGGGATCGAGCATTTGGGCGCTCACGCGCATGGATGACGCCAGGTTTTGGAACGTTTCCAGACGCAGGCTGTCGATCTGCCCGGCGTCCTCGGCCTCGCGAACGGCGCAACCCGGCTCATGGGTATGCGTGCAATCGCCAAATCGGCACGCGCGCGATGCCTCGACAATCTCGGGGAAGGCGCGCGCCAGACCCCGCTCGTGACCCACGAGCGGTAGGCTGCGCAGGCCCGGGGCATCGGCGATCACGCCGGCGTCGCCCGGCAGTGCCACCATCACGCGCGCAACCGTAGTGTGGCGGCCCTGGTCATCACGCTCGCGCACGCCGCCAGTGGCCAGCGCATCGTGGCCCAGTAGCGCGTTGAGCAGCGTCGACTTGCCGGCGCCCGACTCGCCCAAGATCATGGCACAGCTCCCAGCCGGCACGCAGGCGCGCACCTCGTCCAGGCCGAGGCCCTCAGCAGAAGACGTCACGATCACGCGCACGCCCGGACCCACCAGACGGCGCACGCGGTCCAGATCGCGCTCGAGCTCATCGGCCTCGCAGCGGTCGGCCTTGGTGAGCACCACCACCGGCTCGGCATCGCAATCGAGCGCCAACACCAGTGAGCGCGCCACACGATCGAGCAGCACCTCGCCGGCGCCGAGCGCCTGCACGATCAGCACGCTGTCAACGTTGGAGCAGAGCACCTGGCGCTCACCGCGGGCACGGCCACGCCAACGTTCAAAGCTCGTACGGCGCGGCAGTACGCACTCGATCACGCCCATGTCGTGCCCGGGAGCACGGCGAACCGCCACGCGGTCGCCCACGGCGGGCAGCAAGACCTCGTCCTCGCCACGCGACTTGGCAAACCCTACGGCATGCTCGGCACGAAACGTGTCGTCGGCAGTTGCCACCAGCGGAAACCCGCGGTCCAGGCGCACCACGGCACCGAGCTGCATCTGCTCGGGCTCCTCGGCCTGTGCGCAAAAGTCGTCAAATGCAGCCTGCTGAGCCGCATCGACCGGCAGGTCATCGAACGCCGGAACATCCTGTAACGCGTCAAGCCCCGGTACGCTTGCCAGCAGCTCCTCAGCAGATGCAGGGGCTTCGGTCGCGAGCTTCCGACGACGGTCGCGCTTAGCCCGCGCCCCCGTCGTCTTTTTCTTCGCCTTAGCCTTAGCCTTGCCCACAAATGCCTCCCAGCACCCAAAATCACAACTGAGCAGGTATTTTACCCACAAAAAAGAGTCGGTCGAGCAACCGCTCGACCGACTCACACACTTTCCCTCAGCCCTTTTTCATCCGCGCGGGAGAAAAGCAGCAAGGACACCGCAGGGCCCGCCCGCCGGGAGGGGTTTCCTAAGGGCACATCCCGCAGCCGCAAAGCGGCGAGGACGTGCCCGTGGAAACCCCGCAGGCGGTCGGGCCCGGACAGGAACGTTACTCCTTCTCGACCGCGCGCATGATCGCCTTGTAGATCTCCATCAGCGGAATGATCAGGAAGGCAAGGCCCAGGGCGGCGACAACGCCCTTGAGCTCAAGCGTCACGGGGCCAAAGAACATCTCGGCAAGCGTCGGCTGCACGGTCACGATAACCGTCAGCACCAGCGCCAGCGCAGCCGAAGCCCAAAGCCACTTGTTCTGCTTCTTCATGCTAAACAGCGACGCACGACGGCTGCGCATATTGAAGCAGTGGAAGATCTCGACCATGTTGAGCGTGATGAACGCCATCATCACGCCTTCCTCGTCGGCATTGCCGGCGATCATATCGGCGATGTGGATGTAGCCCATGTCAAAGTACACGCCCACAAAGAAGCTCGCCAGCACCAGCACGGTGATGATCAGGCCCTGGACCACGCAGTCCAGACCCATATGTCCGGCAAAGACGCCGTCCTTGGCGTTGCGCGGCTTGCGCTTCATGATGTCGCCCTCGGCATCCTCCATGCCCAGCGCGAGCGCGGGGAAGCAGTCGGTGACCAGGTTCACCCACAGCAGCTGCACCGGCTGGAAGATGGTAAAGCCGATGAGCGTGGCGATAAACACCGAGAAGACCTCGGCAAGGTTGGCCGAAAGCAGGAACTGGATGACCTTGCGGATGTTGTCGTAGATGCGACGGCCCTCTTCGCAGGCACCGATGATGGTGGCGAAGTTGTCGTCGGCAAGCACCATGTCGGCGACGTTCTTGGTGACATCGGTACCGGTGATGCCCATGCCAACGCCGATGTCGGCGCGCTTGATGGACGGGGCGTCGTTGACGCCGTCGCCCGTCATGGCCACGATCTGGTCGCGCGACTTCCAGGCCTCGACGATGCGGGTCTTGTGCTCGGGCTGAACGCGAGCGTACACGCCGTAGTCCTCGATGTGCGCGTCGAGCTCCTCGTCGCTCATGCGGTCGAGGTCGGCACCGGTGATGGCCTGGCTGCGATCGGCGACGATGCCCAGCTGCTTGGCGATGGCCACGGCGGTGTCGATGTGGTCGCCCGTAATCATGACAGTGCGGATGCCGGCGTCGTGCGCCTCGCGGATAGCGTCGGCCACCTCGGGGCGGACCGGGTCAATCATGCCGGACAGGCCGCAGAAGACCATGTCATGCTCGAGCGCAGCGGGGCTGCAGTCGGCGGGAACCTCGGTGTAGGTACGGCTCGCCAGTGCCAGCACGCGCAGGGCCTCGTCGGCCATGGCCTTGTTGGCTGCCACGAGCTCGGCGCGACGCTCCTCGGTCAGGGGGACGACCTTATCGCCCTCGTAGATATGGGTGCACAGGCCGATCACCACGTCGGGCGCGCCCTTGGTGTACTGCTCGTACTCGCCGTCCAGGGTCTCGACGACCACGGACATCATCTTACGGCCCGAGTCGAACGGGGCCTCGCCCACGCGCGGGTGCTCGGCAGTCAGGCCAGTAAGACCAGCCTTGCCGGCATCGTTGACGAGCGCGCACTCGGTCGGCTCGCCCACGGCCTCGCCCAGTTCCTCGTCCCACTGGGCATCGGAGCACAGCGCCATACCGGCCAAGAACTTCTCCTTGGGCGCAGCAAGTTCGTGCTTGACGACGGTCATCTTGTTCTGGGTGAGCGTGCCGGTCTTGTCCGAGCAGATGGTCTGCGTGCAGCCGAGCGTCTCGACAGCAGAAAGCTTGCGGATAATCGCCTGGCGCTTGGCCATCTTGGTCACGCCGAGCGAAAGGACGATGGTCACGACGGCGACCAGGCCCTCGGGGATGGCGGCGACGGCGAGCGAGACGGCGACCATAAAGGTGTCGAGCAGGGCAGTCGGGTCGGTAAGGACGTTACCCACGCCGTGACGGATGATGTCGACGCCAAAGATCACGACGCAGATGACGATAACCATAATGGTAAGAATACGGCTGAGCTCGGCGAGCTTCACCTGCAGCGGCGTGAGCTCTTCCTTGGCCTCGGCCAGGGCGCCAGCGATCTTGCCCATCTCGGTGTTCATGCCGGTACCGACCACGACGGCGCGACCGCGGCCGTACACCACGGTGGAGCCCATGTAGCACATGTTCTTGCGGTCGCCGAGCGGCACGTCGTCGGTGCCCGCGGCAAGCTCAATCACGTTGGCGTGCTTCTCGACCGGCACGGACTCGCCGGTCAGTGCGGCCTCTTCGATCTTCATCGTGGCGCTCTCGAGGACGCGGCAGTCGGCCGGGACGGAGTCGCCCGCCTCGAGCATGAGGACGTCGCCGGGCACGAGCTCGGCGCTCGGCAGATGCACGAGCTTGCCGTCGCGCAGCACCTTGGACTGCGCCGCGCTCATTTCCTGCAGGGCCTCGAGGGCCTCCTCGCTCTTGGCTTCCTGGACCACGCCCAGCACCGAGTTGACGATAACGACGAACATGATAATGGCGACATCGGCAAAGTCCGCCTCGCCCTTGACCATGCCCGTGAGCGCGCTGATGACGGCGGCAACGATCAGCATGATGACCATAGGGTCGGCCATCTGCTCAAAGAAACGCTTCCACAGCGGCGTCTTCTCGGCTTCCTCGAGCTTGTTAGGGCCTGTCTTGGCAAGGCGCGCCGACGCCTCGCCGTTGCTCAGGCCGAGGTTCTCATCGACACCTTGGTCGCTGAGCACCTCCGCCGCGGCGGACAGGTATTCCTTTTGCATATAGAGTCCCCTCCTGGGATTCGGGCCACTCAGCAGATTGATGCCCGATCATAATTCCCAGGAGAAGGGCAAGGGCTCATCAAGGCTGCCGTGCTGAGCGGCAGTTGATAGTGGAGCTATGGTACCCCAAAGCGACGCGTCTAGCCAAAACATTCCATCTGGAAACACGGCACAGGCGCAACGGTGCAGACAGTGTGATGCTCAACATTGATAAAACGTTTTTTCTTCGGCGCATCGTCAGACTGAAATATCGCCCAGATAGCAGCGGTTAGAACGGTTGGTAAAGTTTTTGCATATACCGTTTTTCCGCAAAAAATGAACTTCTAATTCGGCATACGGTCGATTTTTTGGGGTATTCGGTCGGCATTTCGTTATAATCATCTCAGTTTTATTTCTTATGGTTTATCTATCAGCGCAAGACGATGTCAGATGGAGGTCTGAATGTACAAGCGCACCAAGATTGTATGCACCATGGGTCCCGCCTGCGATAGCGACGAGACCATCCGCGAGATGATCAAGGCGGGCATGAACGTCGCCCGTTTTAACTTCTCGCACGGCTCCTACGACGAGCACCACGGTCGCATCGAGCGCGTCCGCCGTATTTCCAAGGAGCTCGGCATGCCCGTCGGCATCCTGCTCGACACCAAGGGCCCCGAGGTCCGCACCGGCCTTTTGGTCGATGGCAAGAAGGTTGCCGTCAAGACCGGCGACAAGATCGTCGTCACCGCTCAGCCCACGTCCGAGGATTTCCACGGCACCGCTGAGCACATCTCCCTCGATTACCTGGCTCTGCCCTCCGAGGTCGAGAAGGGCTCCCTCATCCTGATCGATGACGGCCTGGTTGCCCTCGAGGTCGAGTCCGTCGACGGCCAGGACATGACCTGCGTCGTTAAGAACGACGGCCTGATCGGCGAGCGCAAGGGCGTCAACATGCCCAACGTCAACATCTCGCTGCCCGCCATCACCGAGCGCGATCGTCAGGACATCCTCTTTGGCCTGACCGAGAACATCGACTACATCGCCGCTTCCTTCATCCGTGACGGCGAGTCCGTCCGCGGCATCCGCGAGCTTTGCCGCGAGAACGGCGGCGAGCACGTGACGATCTTCCCGAAGATCGAGTGCGCCCTGGGCGTCGAGAACTTCGACGAGATCCTCGAGGCTTCCGACGGCATCATGGTCGCCCGTGGCGACCTGGGCATCGAGATCAAGCCCGAGCTCGTTCCCCACATCCAGAAGGAGATCATCGCCAAGTGCAACGCGGCCTACAAGCCCGTTATCACCGCTACGCAGATGCTCGACTCCATGCAGCAGAACCCGCGCCCGACGCGCGCCGAGGTTGCCGACGTTGCTAACGCCATTTACGACGGCACCGACGCCGTTATGCTGTCCGGCGAGTCCGCTGCCGGTAAGTACCCGGTCGAGGCCGTTAAGATGCAGGCCAGCATCGCTCTCGAGACCGAGAAGTACCTCCCGGCCCACGCTCCGCTCGAGGTTCCGGCTGACGCTCACGGCACCCGCGTCGTCAACAACGTTGTGGGTATGTCCGCTGTGAACATGGCTACCACCGTTGGCGCCAAGTGCATCACCGTGCCGACGACCACCGGTCGTACCGCTCGCCTGATCTCGCACTTCCGTCCCAACATGCCGATCTGCGCATTCTCCCGCCACGAGTGGGCCGTCCAGCAGATGATCATGTACTGGGGCGTTATCCCGCACCAGGCCGAGATTACCCAGGGCACCGTCAACGGCACGATCGTCAAGGCGATCGAGACCGCCAAGGAGCTCGGCTACGTCGAGGCCGGCGACCTGACCGTCGCTACCGCCGGCGATCCCCGCATGAGCGTCCAGCTCGAGGACAAGGTCTCCTCGACCAACGTCGCTTACGTCGCTCAGGTGCGCTAAATCGCACTTGCAAGCAGATTTGCATTGCAAAGGGCCCGGAAGGCATTGCCTTCCGGGCTTTTTTAAGACCTTCTTCATATGCCGCCTCATCGATTTGCGTTCAGTCGCAAGCCTCTCCGATGCCGAGCGCACCACCGAAGACGCCTGCGACGGGAGCTGTTGGTCAATTGGGATGAACTGTTCTCCGTAAAGCCGGCCGGCTAGCAGCTAGCGATCAGGGGGACTGCCGGAACGTCAGAAGCAGCAACGCGAGCCGCAAAGCCTGCCTCGGTCAGCTCGATGACCTCGGTAAACGTTGAGTCGAAGAACTCCTCAGTTAGCAGGCGATACGGCGGATGATCGGGCTCGCCGGGGTTTTCGCGCACGATCTCGTGCATGACGCCGATGGTCTTGAGCACATACTCCTTATGGATGGGATACTGCCCAAAACGCGTCGCAGCGGTATACAGGCGATCGGTCGCACGCGGGATGGAAACAATGCCCAGCGTCTTGCCAAACCAGTCAAAGTCGCCTTGCTTTTTAATGCGGAACTCCTCGCACGGCTTGCCGCCGTGCGCCTCCAGGTACTGATTCACGCGCGTATTCCATACGGTATCGGCCACCAGATGCGACCAGACGCCCAGCGTTAAATCGAGCGACGACTGCGCCACATCTTCGGACGCAAGCGAGAACTCACAGGCGCCGGGACCGACAACCGGCTCAGCATCCCTGTAGCGCTGGGGATAGTGCACGCGATTCAGTCGCTCGCGCTCCTCGATAATCGAGGTCGCCGCGGCTGGCGCACCGGTGGGCGAACTTTTAAGCAACGGTGCCACATAGGTATCCCAGAACTCGTGCTCACGCGGCTTAGGGATAGGCTCGGGCTTGGCAAAGTGCGTAATGCGGTACGGGATGGGATCGGCGATGCCAGGGACCATATAGCCCACGAAAATATCCGGAACCACGCAGCCAAACAAAAAGGCATTGCGGTCGCGCACGCTATTGGCAAGTGCACCGGTGCGCTCCAGCAAACGCTCCGTCTGAGCGATATGAATGTTCCAACTTGGCATAGCCACCCCCATAAAAAACCTGGATAACTATACCATCACGGCAAAGCCGCGCGGGCGGCTACGCACGCTCTACGCAGCAGCTAGTCCGTAGTACCGCTTTCGGTTCCATACGACGGCGAAGGCGTCTCGACCACATGGTGATATCGATCGATATAGATTGCACGGGCACCCAGGCGTCGCACCAAATCCTGGTGATGCGTGCTCATCAAGACCGTCTTACCCGCCGCGACGTAGGCCAGCAAGAAGTTGACCACGATGTCGCATGAATCCTCGTCGAGCCCATTGGTGGGCTCATCGAGCACTAGGATATCGGGGTTCATCGATACAACTGCCGCCAGCGCCACACGCTTCTTTTGCCCGCCCGAGAGCTGATAGGGAGAGGCGTCGGCAAGGTCGGCAACCTGGAACAGCCCCATGGCATCGCGCACGCGGCGCTCGAGCTCGTCTGCCGGCAGCCCCATCTGCGCGGGACCAAAAGCAACTTCCTCGCCCACCGTGGCGCAGAACAGCTGGGCATCGGCGTTTTGGAATACGAAGCCCACGCGCTGGTGGAACTTCTGAGCAGCAGCAGAATCCTTCAGATACGCCGCATCGACCACGTGCCCGTCAAACAGGTATGCCCCTGCGTCCGCGAGTTCAAGGCCGTTAATAAGACGCATAATCGTCGTCTTGCCGCAGCCGTTGGGACCGAGCAGGGCAACGAGTTCACCACGATCGACCTGCAGCGACACGCCATCGACAACCGTATGCCCCGCATAGGAGAACACCACGTCGCGCAGCTCGATGAGCGGAACGACCTCGGCGCCGCCCACACCGTTCGTGCCCGCCGCACTATTCATATCGATCGTCAAAACGTCGCCCTTCCCCATTTACATCCCCAGTCGGAACCAGCAGCGCCTACAGCACGGCGCACAACACTGTCAGCAGCGCCACGCCGGC
>CAUHIY010000025.1:0-18221 GCA_959606405.1 uncultured Collinsella sp.
CTCGTCCGCCTCATCAAGTTCCTTGCCCTTGAGAATGGAGTACATGCGCTGAATAGTACTGATGCATACGTTGGAGCCATTGGGGATCTGCGAAGAGGTCAAACGGCAGACGTTGTAAAGCTCAGGAAACAACCTCGCATCGTCGGTAGGCCTGTATTTGCGGAACTCCTCCTCGGCCTGTTCCCCCAGGTTCTTTGTGTCAACAAGGAATAGAATGCGCTTTGCCTTGGCAAATTTGAGCAGACGATAAACGTTGGTAATAGCGGTATATGTCTTGCCAGCACCAGTGGCCATTTGGATTAACGCGCGCGGGCGATTCTCCTCAAACGTCTTTTCGAGTTTTAAAATTGCATTTACTTGGCACTTGCGATAGCCGGCGGTCTCGAAGTCGGGAAAAGACTTAAGTCTATTCCGAAGAGTGCCAGAATCCTTCAGCCAACTACGTAGCTGTTCCGGTCTATGAAAAGAGAAGATCTCGCGAGAGCGGTAGTCTTTATCGTGGTAGTCGCAAAACCGGACCAGGACGTCGGTCGCCTCGTAGACAAAGCGAATGTCAATATTTGTAGTGGCATATTTGAATTCACTCTCAGCGTATTGCTTTGACTGCTCGGCTACCGCTGTTAGCTTCTCGCCCTTGTTGTGTTCCTTGGCTTCAATTAACCCGCAGGGGGTGCCATCAACAAAGATAAGGTAATCACATGGTCCAGAAGTCGTTTGCCACTCACGGACAACGACACCGCAGGCCGCTGCGGGATTGAACTCTTTAACGTCCTGAACGACATATCCAGAAGCCCTCAACTTTTCATCGATAACAAGACGCGCTTTTTCCTCGGGACTCACCCAACCGCCAGCCTTTCTCGATGCCGCAAACTAATATGCCAGCGTCCTAGAACATACATAAAAACATTTTATCAGGCAGTAGACAGCAGCGTCTATCTCTGAGCAAAAGCAGCGAGCGTTCTGGAGGAACGGTCGTTGAAGCGTGGTGGGCCCCGGACCCATCGGCGACGCAGCACACGTCCTAGAAAGTCAGAGAGAAACGCTCTATGTTTAGAAGCAAACGGATGGTCTTTCCAAAAGAAACACGAGAAGCGCATCAATTGAATTAAGGGAAGTTGAAATACAATAGACAGCAGTGAATTTATCAATGGCCTTCAGTCACCCAAGTCCACCAGCCACTCTTAGCAAATTGCCTAACCCCTTCGCCTTCGGCTTCAGCAGCAGACCGCTTAGCTCGGGGCATTTGCTGGAAAGGCGCGTCTGGGCGCACTCGTCCATCCCCCATCGTTGACGGATCTCCTGCGCGCGGGCTCACGTGATAGCCCCGTCAATCGCCTGTTTAAGCAGCCTGGCGGTCACGTGCATATCAGCAAGGGCACCGTGAGCATGGTCCGTCGACTCATCAAAATCGATACCGAGTCCCGGTGACGCACCACCCAGCGAGACTAACCCATAGCCGCCCACCTCCATAATCGAGATGTATAACGCCTGCAGGTCGGTCCAGTCCACAGGAAATGCGGCGAGGCCCATGCGCTTCGACCGTCAATCGGCCTCGTGCTACCGCTAATCCGTCCCGTCCCGGCAGCTCACACAACGGTGAGATAATTCCCGCGACTATTAACGTAAGCAAGGAGCACGCTATGGCAGACAACGAGATCAAACCCTCGACGGACGGCGACCGAGAGGAAATCGTGGCAAAACAGCTCGCATCCACCAAAATCCACCTCGCGCTCACTCAGGAGCGGGCGGATGTCTCCGGCGCCATCAAGCTCCCGCTCGAACGAGTCCCCCAGCTCGGCATAGCGCTCGCCTCACTTCCCTCGACATTCCGCACCGTCACCAATACGGTGAGTGTGCCTATGCTGCTCCAGCCAACCGACAAGTTTGGCAATCCGCTTGACCCGTCGATACTCCAATCGTTCAAGGACGGCAGCGGCCTCATGGGGTCCTACCGCGATGCGGCCAAGGGTTTCGGGCAGGCGCGCCTCCACGTAGTCGAGGGCGACATCGCCACAAGCGTCACGCAGGTGCCTTACGATCCAACGTCGTTGTTCATGGCAGCCGCAATCGCGCAGATAAACCAAAAGCTCGACTCCATCCAGGAGTCCGTCGACGAAATGTTCGAGTACATGCGTCAGCGCGACAAGGCCAATATGCGTGGCGATCTCAAGACGCTCGCAGATATCCTCAACGGTTACAGCTTCAACTGCGGCGACGCCACCTACATGGCCAACGCCCATATGAAGGTGCTCGACATCGAGCACGCGTCCACGCGTGACATGGAACTCTTCCGCTCGCAGGCGCAGGCGGACCTGAAAAAGAAAGTGTTCATCGAGGTGCGAGACGACGTGAAAAGACGCCTCGACAAGGTTCTCGACTATCTCAAGGACTACCAGCTCGCCACCTATATCCACGCGTTCTCGCTGTTTCTCGAGCCCATGCTCACCCAGAACTTCAAACCTGCAAAGCTCGCAGACGCTGCCGCAAAAATCGAGGCGGACTCGTTTGCGTACCGCGAGCTCTACACCGAATGTTATGACGCACTCGAGGCGAGCACTGCCGACACTATCGATGTGGCACTTCTGAGCGGCATCGCCTCCGCAGGCAAGATGCTCGGTCGCGCCATCGCGGCGACGCCCATCGGCGAGCTCACGCCCATAGACGAGGCGCTTGAAGGTGCAGGAGAGGACATCGGCAGGTTCAACGACGAGCAATCCGAGAAACTCATTGAGAAGCTCCACCAGGCAAAGACGCCCGACGTCGCGCCGTTCAGGCAGAGTGTGATGGAGATCGACATCCTCTACAACCATCCCACGCAGATTGCCGTCGACGCCGAGAACGTCTACATCCTGCCTGCCAAGCAGCAGGAAGAGTAGCGATACGCGACAGGCACACGCCATACAGACAGCTAACGCCCCTACCTCCCCTCCGCCTTCAGCTTCAGCAGCAGGTCGCCCAGTTCGGGGCACTTGCTGGAGAGGCACGTCTGGGCCCGCTCGCCCATCCCCCACCGCTGGCGGATCTCCTGGGCGCGCGAGCTCACGTGGTAGTCCCCGTCCATCATCTGCTTGAGCATCTTGGCGGTCACGCGCGCATCGGCAAGAGCGCTGTGGGCGTGGCCCGTCGACTCGTCAAACTCGATGCCAAACCACGTTGCCGCGTCGCCCAACGAGACGCGCCCGTGGCTGCCCACGTCCATAATCGAGGTGTAAAACGCCTGCAGGTCGGCCCAGTCCGTAGGAAATGCGGAAAGGTCGATATGCTTTGCCTGGCACTCGGTCAAAAGCTGCCGACGATCCGTCCCGCTCCAGCAAACTATCTGGGCGGAGTAGCGACCGATCCAATCGCTGAGCCTTTTGATCACCACATAGAGCGGATCGGCCATCGCGGTGTCCACGGCCGATATCCCCGTAAGCTCGCGGACGGGGAACGCAACGCCTTCGGTAAATTCTGTCTGCACAAACTGCGAGGACTCGCCTATAACGTTGCCGTGGTAATCGAGCTTGATGGCGCCGACCTCGATAATCTCGTTGCGCAGCCCGCGGCGCTGGCGCTGCTTTGTCACCGGCGCAAACTCAAAGTCCAGCACAATCTGGCGCGCAAAGTTCGTCGTATCGATAGCCAAGATACACGGCGTCTTTTCAGCTGACACGGTTAGGGCCTTTCTCCACTGCTTGCCGCTTGCTACATAGGCGGCTACGTTGCGGTAAGCGTAGCCGCCCGTGCGGACATGAAAGCGGAGCGCAATGCCACGCACCAGGCACGCGCCACGCAGACGGACCCAAGGGATCCCGCCCGCTCTATTCAAATGCATGAAAAAGATTGAGGCCCGGTGACTTGAATCAGCGGTCATCCCGGGCCCATCAGAGCTCACAGAGCTCTTGGTTGCTTTGGTCTTGCTCTTCACGGCGCTTATCGAACTTTCCGAGGCACTCAAGCAGCATTCGAAGCATAACAAGTCGCTGCCATTAAGGCACTGACCTCTTGACCAAGCAACGGCGCTGCCCAGCTCTTCACCACTTGGGCTGCCGTCGACTTTATTCTATCCGCGAGCATCTGGTTTACCAAATGGATTTTCGGTAAAGGAAGCACGGCACGCCCGCAAAACCACTACGCCCCAAGTGCCGCCATGGGGATCACCGCCACGCCGTCGTCGCGTGTGTAGGCAATGCTCCCCTTTCCAACCACGACCGCCAAAAACGCCGGCGCGGCATTCTGGGCGGCAGGATTGGAGAGCACTTTCCTCTCCAGCGCCTTGAGATTTCTCGCTCCATCGTCTGCTTTCGCATCACTCAGCTTGACCTCGATGGCTCCCCAGCGCCCGTCGTGCTCAACGATCAGATCGACCTCAAGGCCCTTCTCATCTCGGAAATAATGGACACTGTTGTCGACACCGCCGTAGGTGGAAAGGAACACGCGCACGTCGCGCAGAACGAGGTTCTCAAAGAGCATCCCCAACGTTTGCATATCGCCAAGCAGCCGCTCAGGGGTAGCCCCCAGCAACGCCGCCGCAAGTGACGGGTCACAGAAGTAGCGCTTGGGGCGCACGCGAACGCGGGCCTTCGAGCGCATGGGCGGCTCCCATCCGCACAGGTCCTCGGTCAGCTTGAGCCTGTTGAAGAGGTCCAAGTACGCAGCGATGGTCCTCTCGTCGGGGCCCGCCTCACCGTACGAGGCGTCCTTTATGAGCGTTTTGTACGTGACAGCCTGGCTCTCGTTCATGGCAAGAGCTCGCAAAAGGCCGTGTGCAAGCTCGGGCGATCATGCGATATACGAAATTACGCCATTATCAATGCGGATTTTACGCTACTTCCAATGTAGTTTTTACGCCGTTGCGGATGTAGTTTTTACGCTATGTTCATTGAAGGTTTTACGCTTGGCATCCTTAGCGCGACGCTCGCTCGGCCCCTGTCCACCGGATTGCGCGAATTCCGGGATGCTGCCTCCGCTCCAAACAAAAGGCCCCGGCTCGCGATGAGCTGCCTCCCATTTCTTGAACATATGAGCTTCCGCTTGAAGGGCGATCCGGAAAGCGCGTCCCATTCCGAGCATCACATCAGAGCGCGCTTGGTTATCTCCGCTCGCACATCTCGGCAAACGAAATCAGCTTGGTATCTCCCCTGTTCGCCGCGGCATCTCGACATCCCTGCGTAAAGCCGCGTTTCGAGAAGATCACATAGCTTTTGTGCTGCCGCCTAAAGAGCCCGCTTCGGTATACGAGCTTTTCCAGAACTTCCTCGCCTACCGACTCGTTACGCCATTTGCACTCCGCAAACAGCGCAGCGCCCTCGCCATCGTCAACAATCAAGTCGATTTCTTCCTGCGTATGTGTGCGATTGTCCGTCCCCCACCAGCGCCCGACGATCGCCGGAACCACATCGAGCTGGCCCGCGCGCGCGAGTTCGTACACGTATTGTCTGCATATAAGCTCAAAGACCGTACCCATGTAATCCGATACGTGCGGCTCAATGCGCTTATACGACATCTCGGCCATATCGTTTTGAATCAGCCCAATGTTCTGCGGCACAAACTTGTACCAGAACCTAAACATCTGGTCGCTCAGCAGATACACGGCTCGCTTATTGCTCGTCTCGTTTAGGGGCAGCTCGCGCTCGACAATCCCAAGCGACGCCAGCTTATCCACATAGCTCTTTACGTTGCTCGCAGGAATTCCCGTAGAGCTCGCAATCTCTGAGATCTTCGAGCGCCCCTGAGCAATTGCTTGCACGATCGCATCATATTGCTCGGGATTGCGGCACTCTTGCATTAGCAGGTTGCTCGGCTCCTCAAAGAGATAGCCCGTAGGAGTAAGAAAAAGACGTTTGATGTTGTCCTTGAGCGGTGCGGCAGGATCGACTTTCTCGATATATGCGGGAATGCCGCCCGTCATGCCGTAGCAAACCGCTGCATCTTCGCGCTCCATGCCCTGCCACAGACCGAGGGTCGTCGTAAAATCGAGCGGCATGATCTTAAACTGAGCCGTACGCCTACCGTATAGCGGGCTCTCGTAGCCCAGCACCTGTTCTTCCATAAACGAAAGAGACGACCCGCACAGGATAAGCATGAGCTTGGTCTTTTTGTACAAGTGATCGATCTTATCTTGCAACAACGAGCTGATCTCGGGATTCGATTGGGCGAGATAGGGATACTCGTCAATCACGACAATCAAACATTCCGTGCGGGCCATGGTGGCCAATGCATCGAACGCCTCGTCAAAACTACGAAACGACACGCCTGCAGCACCAACCGAGCCTGCAAGTATCGCCTGGCTAAAGCCGTGCAGGTTTGCCTCTGCATTGGTACGACGTGCTTGAAAGTAAATAGCCTTCTTGCCTTGGATGAACTCCGTGATAAGGCGCGTTTTACCTACGCGACGGCGGCCGTAAATCACAGGCATCTCAAAGGAGCCCGTGCCATACAGTCGATTGAGCTCGGACATTTCCGCTGTTCTTCCGATAAACATAGGCTATCCTTCCTTTACGTTATAGCTAGCTATATTATACCTTCCTATAATATAGCTAGCTATAACGTAATTCGACAAGCGGGCCACGCAAAAGGGACGTTACACCACCGCACGCGGACCGTCCCGGCAAACGCATCCCGTTCTGGAGCCAAATACTGGGCCGTAGCTTCCGCCAAGCATGCTATCAGGTAAGCGCGTCCCGTTCTGAGCCTAAATTCTGGGATGCGGTTTCCACTGAAACTTCTACCGGAAAATACATCCCACTCTGGGGCCGAAGTCTGGGACGCAGTTTCCGGTTGAGGGGCGTCCCGGAAAGCGCGCCCCATTCCGAGCGGCAATTCCGGGTCACGGTTTCCGCCGACACAGACGACGATCCGCAGCCCTTATCACATGCCTTCAAATATGCGATCCAGAAACACAAAACAGCAGATAGAATGCTCTTTTTCAAAAAAGTACACGTCCCTAAACTTACCAAGGTTTCATATCTAGCTACCGTTCAAGGTCGCCGATTACCGCCCACCGATTCGGATGTAAAAATGTCGCCGAAAACAGGCCATCTACCTGCATGGTTAGATTTTGGTCAGTTGAGCGGCAAGTTGCGGCTGATACGTTTTTGCTACCCAAAAGGAGGCGGTAGCTCATGACCCATTGCAATGACCAACTCATCGACCAACTGCTCACTCAAGCCGAACAAGAGAGGCGCTGTCTGATTCCCCCGAGCGCGGCGATCCGAAAAGCGCTCCTTCGGCGCATCGGCAGCGCGGTCGTCTCGCCCATGCCGGGACTGTTCGCGCGAAAAACGCGCTGGGATGAACTCAACCGAGCGCAACGCCATTGCGAGATTATTCGCGCCCTTGCGATCATCCACCCCGATTGGACGTTCTGCTCGTTTTCGGCCGCCTGTCTGCTGGGGCTCGAGGTCTCGTGGCGACACCTGAACATCGTGCATGTTTGCAGCTCGACAAAGCCGTCGGCTCGTCCGGGCGCACATATTCAGCGGCACCAGATTGAGCCGGCCGGAGCAATACGCAGAGCCGGCATATCGGTAACGCCGCCAATCCAAACGGTCACAGATTGCCTGCTGCAAACTGGTTTTGCCGACGGCATGCCCATTGCCGATTCGGCGATTTTAAAGCTCGGCCTTGCACGGGAACAGCTGATGGAGGCCGTTGAGCAACGAGCGACTGCCCGCAATGGTCGCGCGATTCGCACCGCCCTCACAACGCTTCGATATGCCGACGCCCGCGCCGAGAGCGGCGGGGAATCGGTCGCCCGAGCCGTCATGATCGAGACGGGCTTTGCGCCCGACTGGCTTCAATACGAGTTGACGGACCCCTTCGATTCGACCGAAAGCATGCGAACGGATTTTGCCTGGGAGCGCCAGGCGCGGGAACTCACGCTGGGCGAGCTCGACGGGCTCATCAAATATACCGACCAGACCATGCTGGCCGGACGCACCACTGCCGAGGCGCTCGTCGCCGAACGACAGCGCGAGGCGCATCTATCGCTCTACGGTCACCCTCTGCTGCGCTTTACCATGAACGAGGTCCGCTCGGCAGGAATGCTCGCCAAAAAGCTGCAGACGGCAGGCATCCGGCAGACCGCGCTGCCGACATGGCTCAACGAGGTAGACCTGTAGGGGCCGCTGAGCTTATGCCCGCCTGCCTACCAAACCGGGATACGCTTTCCGGTCGGAAGCTCCCGCGGAAACCATGTCCCAGACTGAGTGCTCAAAACGGGATGCGCTTTCCAGATGGCATGCCTAGCGGAAACCGTGTCCCGGAATCAAGGCCTAGAACGGGACACGCTTTCCGGTTGAGTCCTTCAGCGGAAACCGCATCCCAGAATAAACACTCAAACTGGGATGCGCTTTCCAAACGACCGGCCAGCGGAAAACGCATCCCATTCTGAGGCATGATTCCGGGACACAGCTTCCGTTCGAGGGCCGATCCGGATAGCGCATCCCACTCCGGGACTGGATTCCGGGACGTAGTTTCCGCCGAGGGCCCAAAAAGGAAAGCACATCCCGTTCTGAGTGCCAATTCTGGGATGTAATTTCCGCCGAGGGCTCCAAAGGGAAAGCGCATCCCATTCTGAGCGCCAAATCCGGGACGCAGTTTCCGCATGCGGCCCCGTTGGGAAAGTTCATCCCGTTCCGAGGCTGGATTCCGGGACGCAGCTTCCACATGCGGAGGCGCTCCAAACAAAAGGCCCCGGCTCGCGATGGAGCCGGGGCCAAAGGCGCAGCATATGCAGTTGATGGTGAGCGCGGACAGCCCGTCAGTAATGCCGCCCGCGCTCTACCCTACCCGCGGTGACGGGCGCGGCTGTACGGCGTATCCACCATGGGCAGATCCGGACGCAGCTTGCCGTCAAACGCGCGGTAGGCGTTCTGCACGGCGGGCGCCGTGGGGATCGTGGCGATCTCGCCGATGCCCTTGCCGCCGTATGCCACGGGCAGCAGCTCGTCCTTCTCCACGTAGATAGCGTGGATATCCGGAATCTCGGGTGCACGGAACAGTCCGAGCGTACCGTACCTTGCCTGGGGTACGCAGTCCTTAAGCGGCCAGTCCTCGGTAAGCGCATAGCCCATACCCATGAGCACGCCGCCTTCGATCTGACCCTGGATGGAGATGGGGTTGACCACCTTGCCGGAATCGTGCGCGGCATAGATCTCGCTCACGCGACCGTCGTCATCCAAAATGACCACATGCGTGGCAAAACCGTAGCAGATGTGGCTCTTGGGGTTGGGAACGTCGGCGCCCAGCTTGTCGGTCGGCTCCAGGTACACGTAGCCAAACTCGCATCCCTCGAGCGCCTTGATGGCGGTCGCGGGATCCTGAGGATGCATACCCTGGCCGGCGACGAGCTCCTGTGTGCGCAGCTGATAGGCGCGACCGTCGTCGTACTCGATCTTGACGCCATCACCATGGGCGTTCACAGGAGCATCGGGCGCAGGCTTGCCGGCCTCGACGCCAAGCATGGCATCGCGCAGCAGGAAGGCGGCGCCGCGCACGGCCTCGCCGGTCACGACCGTCTGACGCGAGCCAGACGTGGTGCCGGAGTCGGGAGCGTTCTCGGTAGAGCACTCGCCGTTGGCGATGCAGCTCAGCGGCAGACCGCACGCCTCGGCAACGTCCTGCAAAAAGACGGTGTTGCAGCCCTGGCCGATGTCGGACGTGGCGGCATAGACCACGGCGCGGCCATCCTCGACGCGAATCTTGCAGCGACCGGCATCGGGTAGACCCACGCCCACGCCGGCGTTCTTCATGGCGCAGGCAATACCGGCGTGTCCGGGATGCGCATAGTAGGCATCCTTGACCTCGAGCAGCGTCTCCTTAAGCGCCGTGGAGCAGTCGGCAATCTGGCCGTTGGGCAAAACTTCGCCCGGCTCGATGGCGTTTCGGTAACGAATCTCCCACGGATCCAGGCCAACCTTCTCTGCCAGCAGGTCGATCAGGCTCTCGAGCGCAAACTCGGACTGGCAAACGCCAAAGCCTCGGTACGCGCCGGCGGGCGGGTTGTTGGTGTAGTAGCCAAAGCCGCGAATGTCGGTGTTCTGGTACTTGTAGGGGCCGACGGCATGCGTACAGGCGCGCTCGAGCACCGGGCCGCACAGCGACGCGTAGGCGCCGGTGTCAAAGTTGATCTCGCAATCCAGGCCGGTAAAGTTGCCCTCGGCGTCGCAACCCAGCGTAAAGGTACCGTCCATGGCATGGCGCTTGGGATGGAAAGCGAGCGACTCGGCACGCGTGAGCTTGCACTTCACAGGACGCTGGAACTTATATGCGGCGAGCGCGGCCAGGTGCTGGACCGAAACGTCCTCCTTACCGCCAAAGCCGCCACCCACGAGCATGGTCTCGACGACCACACGCTCGGGTTCGCTATCCCAGCCAAACATGTGGGCGCACTCTTTGCGCGTATCGTAGGCACCCTGGTCGGTCGACTGCACCTTGACGCCGTTCTTGTACGGGAAGGCGACGGCGCACTCGGGCTCCAAGAAGGCATGCTCGGTAAAGGGCGTGGTAAAGCGCTGCGTCACGGTGAACGCGCTCTCTGCCAGCGCCTTGGCGGCGTCGCCGCGCGTCACGTGACGGCTCTGGCACACGTTGTCCTTGAGCTCCACCGTGTTGCCAAAGGCAAAGAAACTGTCGTGCAGGCGCGGGGCGTCGGCAGCCCTGGCCTCGACAATGTTACGCACGGGCTCCAGCGGCTCGTAATCGATCTTTACGAGCTTCTTGGCCTTCTCGAGCGTCGCCTCGTCCTCGGCAACCACCAGCACAATGGCATCGCCCACGCAGCGGGTGATATCGCCCTGGGCGATCATGACGTCCCAATCCTGGATAAGGTGGCCGACCTGGTTGACCGGCACATCCTCGGCGCGCAGGATGCCCACCACACCGGGCAGGGCCTCGGCCTTGGAGGTGTCGATGGAAAGCACACGGGCGCGCGGATACTTGGAGCGCACGGCGCTGGCATAGGTCAGGCCCGGCTGATCGAGCTCGTCGATGTCATCGGGGTACTTGCCCTCGCCGAGTACCTTCTTGCGCACGTCGATACGGAAGGCGCGCTTGCCCACGCCGTAGTCGTCGCCGCGCTCCAGGTCCTCGTCGATCTGCTTTTCGCCGCGGAGCACCGCAGCGGCCAGCGAAATGCCCTCAATAATCTTCTTGTAGCCGGTGCAGCGGCAGACGTTGCCGCGGATGGCGTACTTGATCTGCTCCTCGGTGGGCTCGGGGTCCTCGGCGATCAGCGCCGCGCCTGCCATGACCATACCGGGGATGCAAAAACCGCACTGCACGGCGCCCACGGCGCCAAAGGCGTACACAAAGGCCTCGCGCACGTCCTCGGGCAGGCCCTCGACAGTCACGATGTTGCGGCCGGCGGCAAGGGCGGTGGTCAGCACGCAGGCCTTGACGGCCGCACCGTCCACATGAATGGTGCAGGTGCCGCAAGCACCCTCGGAGCAGCCGTCCTTGGCGGAATGGATGTGCAGGTCGTCGCGCAGGTAGCGCAGCAGCGGTTTGTTTTGGGTCGTCGTGTGCTCGACGCCGTTAACGGTAAAAGTGAATTCCTGTGCCATGGTGATTCCCTTCTACACGCCGGCGGCTATGCCGGTGCGGTCGTGGATGGCGCCATGCGGGCAGACGACGGCGCACATGCCGCACGACAGGCAGTCCGCGCCGTCGATATGGGCGCAGTTGTCCTCGATGCGGATAGCGCCGGCAGGGCATTTTTTGGCGCACATGCCGCAACCGATGCAGCTCGTGTCGCAAATCTTGCGGGCGATGGCGCCCTTATCGGTGTTGTTGCAGCGCACCAGGATGTTCTGGTAGCCGGGAACAAAGGCAATCACGCGCTGCGGGCACGCCATGCCGCACAGGCCACAGCCCGTGCACTTGGAGCGGTCCACGCGGGCGATGCCATCAATCAGTGCAATGGCGCCGTGGGGACAGGCCGTGACACAGGCGCCACAGCCAATGCAGCCTTCGCTGCAGCGGGCGTCGCCGCCTGCGGAGGCGCAACCGCTTCCGCAGGCAACGTAGGCCACGTTATGTTGAATGGATTTGGCCATAAGAGACTCGCCTATTTCTTAAGGAGATACGGATAGCTGTCGCGCACGGCCTTGATGGTCAGGCGGACGGCCTCGGGCAGACCGGTGTTGACGGCATCGACCGAGACGGTGCGGACCGTGCCGGCGACGCGGACCTTAAAGTGGTCCTCGTCCACGGCCAGGAAGCCCTCGTTCTCGGAGTTCTCCATGTCCTGATCGCTCCAGAACAGGGTGAGCTTGTCCTTGTAGGGACGACCCTCCTGGTAGGGGCAGAACACGGCGCAGTTGCCGCACTCGTTGCACATGCCGTCGATGTGGACGACCTGATGCTTGGCCAGGCCCGGCACCTTAATTGCCACGTTGGCGCGGTTGGGGCACACATCGCAGCAGACCTCGCACACCGAGCCGCAGCCCAGGCAGCGGGTCTTGGTGCAGTTGCGCTTGTCGCGGCACAGCGATCCCTTGCGCTCGTAGCAGGTGTCCTCGCGGCCGGCCTGCTCGTTGCAGTCGGCGTACTTGTTAAAGTCCACGCCGGCAATGGCACGGGCGACCTCGGCGGCGTCGGCGATAGCCTCGACCACGGTAGCGGGACCGCGGCGGCAGTCACCGGCAGCCCAGACGCCCTCGACGCCGGTGGAGGTGGCGGCAAGGCGGCCGCGACGGTCGTGCTCGACGCCCGCGGCGTCGTACAGGCTGGCATCGATGCCCTCGCCCACGGCGCAGATCACCGTGGTGGCGGAAAGCTCGACGGTCTCGCCCGTGGCGACGGGGCTGCGACGGCCGCTTGCATCCGGCTCGCCAAGTTCCATGACGTCGCAGGTCAGCACGGCGCCGTTGAGCGCCTTGGGCGCCAGCAGCTCGCAGAACTCAACGCCGTCGGCAAGAGCAAGATCGAGCTCTTCCTCGTCGGCGGGCATCTGCTTCTTGGTGCGGCGATACACCAGGCGCACGTTCTTCACGCCAGCAAGGCGCTTGGCCACGCGGGCCGCGTCCATGGCGGTGTTGCCGGCGCCGATGACCACGACGTCCTCGCCCAGCTCGAGCTTCTCGCCCTTCTTGGCGGCCTCGAGGAACTCCAGCACGTCGAGCTCGGCACCCTCGCCCAGGCCCGCAGAGCCGGGCATCCAGGCACCAGTGGCCACGACTACGTCGGTAAAGCCCTGGGCCTTGAGCTCGTCAATGGACTCCACGCGGGCGTTGAGCTGCACCTTGGCGCCAAAGGCCAGACAGAGCTCGGCATCGTGGGAGATATCGTCGCTCGCGATACGGAACTCGGGGATCACGTGACGGACCACGCCGCCGAGAGAGTCGCGGGCCTCGAAGATAGTGACGGGCACGCCGGCGCGCGTCAGGAAGAACGCCGTCGCCAGACCGGCCGGGCCGCCGCCGATAACGGCAACGTTGCGCTCGGCGTCGTTGGCAATGGCCTGGGCGCGCAGCTTGGGCAGCACGGCGGTCATGGCCTCGCGGGCGGCCTTGAGCTTGCTGGCGCGAATCTGGGCGCCCTCGGGCTCGTAGAATGCACGCTCGCAGGCACGGCCGCAGGGATGCGGGCAGATGGTACCGGTAATGAACGGCAGGGCGTTGCGCTCGATGATGATGTTGAGCGCGTCCTCGTAGCGGCCCTCGTCAACAGCCGCCAGATAGGCAGGGATATCCTGCTGGATGGGGCAGCTCGTACGGCACGGCGTGGTAAAGCAGTCGGAAAGCGGGCTCTTGCCAGCGACCTTGCGGTCGGGCAGCGGACGCAGCGGCTTCTTGTAGAGCGGGTTGGTGAGTGAGTCGGTCTGGATCGCGGTCACGGCCTCGAGAGAGACGCCCGCGAACGGCTTGCCGTCCAGATCGGTAAACTCGCCGGCCATCTGGCTAAAGCGCTCGTAGCCACCGGGCTTGAGCACGTCGGTCGCCAGGGTGACGGGCCAAATGCCGGCGTCATACAGGGCACGGATGTTGTAGACCGTGGCACCGCCGGAGTAGCTGATGCGCAGCTTGCCATCGAACTGCTCGGTAATGCGGCGGGCGGCCTCGATGGTCAGCGAGAACAGCGAACGGCCGGACATGTACATCTCGGTGGAAGGCAGCTCGTTCCTCGTCACGTCGACGGGGAACGTGTTGGTCAGCTTGACGCCAAACTCCAGACCGCGCTCGGCGCACAGGGCAATCAGGCGCTCGAACATGGGCACGGCATCGGCCCACTGCAGATCCTCGCGGAAGTGCGTGTCATCAAAGACGATGTAATCAAAGCCCAGCTCGTTGAGGCGCTGGCGGGCAAACTCATAGCCCAACAGCGTGGGGTTACACTTGATGTAGGTGTTAAGGCCCTTCTCGGTGATAAGGTAGGTCGCGATGCGCTCGATCTCGGCAGGCGGGCAGCCGTGCAGGGTAGACTCGGTGATGGAGTTGGAGACGCGCGCCGGGATGGACTCGACAAACGCAGCGTCGACATGCTCAAACTTGTCCAGGTTGGCGAGTGCCCATGCGCGGCACTCGTTCCAGACGTCAGAGCCACTGGCGTCCTTCATGCCCTCGATGTAGGCGTCGACCTTGGGGCTCTTGATACCCTCCAGGTCATAGCCCACGGACATGTTAAAGACAAAGCCATCCGGGCTGCCCAGGCCGTACTCGCGAGCGATGAGGTGGCAGGCGAACCATGCCTTCACGTACTCGGCAAAAGCCTGCGGAACCTCGAGCTCGGTCGACCACTCGCAGTTGTAGCACTCGTCCTGCGCCACGATGCAGGGCTTGTTCACACACTTGGAGAGCTCCTCGCCGTCCATAACCTGGACGGTCTTGAGCTCAAAGAAGCGGGAACCGGCAACGTAGGATGCCACGATGTTCTGGGCCAGCTGCGTATTGGGGCCGGCGGCCGGGCCAAACGGAGTCTCGATGCGCTCGTCAAAAATGGGAAGCGCGCCCTCCTGGTTGGTCGTGACCATCTTGCGCACGCCAAAGACGGCGCCCTGGGTCTTGTGCTCCTCGATGATCCAGTTCATCAGCTGCGAAAACGGGATCGGCCTCATGATGTCGCTCATAGTGAGCTCCTCTCTGTAACGCCCGGCGAGACCGCGCGGCGGGCGCAAATACGGTGTAGCGCTAGCACAGCGCCGGCGACCCCGCGGAGGTCGCCTATACGCGCGTCGGATGCGGCGAAACATCCGGCGCGCGTGAATCTACTTGTAATTAGTAGGCGCGATCGTTGAGCGTGCTCCAGAGCTTCTTGGACTCAGCCATGGTCCACGCGTTAATCTTTTCCTCATCGATGCCAACGAACTCGCGATCCTTGTACAGGACGCGGCCGTTGATGATGGTGGTGCGGCAGTTTTTGCCCATCATGCCAAAGAGCATGTGACCGTCGATGTTCTCCTCGCTCAGCGGCGTAAAGGGCTTGTAGTCCATGACGATGACGTCGGCGGCAGCGCCGGGCTCGAGCACACCGAGCTTGCGATCGAAGTACTTGCTGGCCATCTTGGCGTTGTTCTCGAACAGCATGGTCATGGCCTCACACCAGCCCACGTTGGGCATGGCGGCGTTGTGGCGCTGAATGATCAAGAAGACCTTAAGGCTCTCGAGCATATCGTGGGTGTAGGCGTCGGTGCCCATGCACACGGGGATGCCGCGGCGGAAGAATTCGAGCACGGGGGCGCAGCCCACGGCATTGCCCATATTGGATTCGGGGTTGTTGACGAGCCAGGTGCCGGACTCCTTGACGATATCCATCTCGGCGGGCGTCACGTGGATGCAGTGGCCCAGCATGGTGTCGGGGCCGAGCAGGTTGTGTTGCAGCAGGCGCTCGACGGGGCTGATGCCGCCGCGGTTGAGGCGGGAATCCCACACATCGTTCATGCCCTCGCACACGTGGATGTGGAAGCCGGTCAGACCGTTGTTGGCCTCGGCCATCTTATCCATGGTCTCATCCGACAGCGTAAAGGTGGCGTGACCGCCAAACATTGCGGCGATCATGTGGTTGTCGTTATCGCGACGCTCCTTGGCGGCCCACTGGGCAAACTCGGCGTTCTCGGCAATAGCCTGATCGCACTTTTCCTGGCCACGGCGGTCGGAAACCTCGTAGCACAGGCACGAACGCATGCCCAGCTCCTGAGCGGCGTCCTTAATGGTAAAGAGGCTGCCCGGAATCTCGCAGAAGCTCGCGTGGTGATCGAAGATCGTGGTGACGCCGTCGCGGATGGAATCCAGAATCGTGGCATAGGCGCTGGCCTTGGTGCCGTCGAGCGTCAGGTTGTCGTCAATCTTCCACCACTGCTGCTCAAGATTCTCCAGGAAGTTGGTGGGGTTGCAGCCCTTAATGGCAAGGCCGCGGGCCAGACCCGAGTAGATGTGGGTGTGGCAGTTGATAAGTCCGGGCATGATGAGGTTGCCCTGGGCGTCGACGTACTCGGCATCCGGGTACTTGGCCTTGAGCTCGCGCTCGGGGCCCACTTCGACGATCGTATCTCCGTCAATGGCGACCGCACCGTTGGGAATAAACGGAGTCTGAGCGTTGCGGGTAAAGACGGAACCGTTAGCGACCAGAAGCATAAATGCTCCCTTCAACATCAGGGGCGGGGTTTGACACCTCTGACATGGCGGAAGTGCGAAGCGCCGGCCTACACCGGAAACGGGCCCTCTCCCGTCAACGCTTCACCAAAGGGACAAGCCCTTTGAAGTGCGGCTTGGCGCCGCATGGTGCCGGCGGACGAGGCGATGCGTCCGCCGGCGAATAGCACCGAATTGGTTACTTCTTGCTCTCGGGCAAGACCAGATCCACGGCAGCGTCCTTGGCGGCATCGATGTGCTGAGCCACGACCGGCGTCTGCGGAAGGATCAGGTTAAGGACAATGGCCATGATGGCGGTGGGGGTCACGGCGTTGGAGCCGATGACGGTGGACACCCAGGTGGGCATGCCCTCGCCGGCGAGGCAGCCGCTGGCCATCCAAATACCCAGGCCAAAGACGACCGAGGTGCCGACGATGGTGGTGGTGCGCTGCGTGAGGCCCTCGCGGGTGAACATGCGCACACCGTTCATGGTGATGGTGCCAAAGACGCCGACGGTCGCGCCGCCGATGACAGGCTGCGGGATGGCGGAGAGCACGGCAGAGAGCTGCGGGAACAGACCGGCGATGGCAAAGACGGCCGCGATGATCACAAAGACCCACTTGTTGACGACCTTGTTGGAGCAGATGATGCCCACGTTCTGGCCAAGGGCGCTGGTGGGAAGACCGCCCAGCAGGCCGCCGACCATAGAGGTGAGGCCCTGGGACACGATAGCGCCGGAGAGCTCGCGCTCGGTGGGCATACGGTCGATGGAGCCCAGGCAGGCGGCGGAAACGTCACCGATAACCTGGATGGCGACCATGGGGAACACGACAGCGAGGGTAATGCAGACCTCGGGATCAAACTCGAGCGCGTAGGGCATGAGCTTGGGAAGGGCGAAGACCTGAGCGGTGGCGACGCTGGAGAAGTCGATCATGCCGAAGGGGATCGAAACGATCATGCCAACGATCATGCCAAAGAACACGGATCCCAGCTTGAGCGTGCCCTTGCCAAAGTTGGCGAGCGCAAAGACCACGGCGAAGGTGATAAGAGCGACGCACCAGGCCTGCGGGGTGCCCCACAGCGGCGTGCCCATGCCGCCGGCCATATACTTGACAGCCGTGGGATAGAGAGAGACGCCAATGGAGAAGATGACCGTACCGGTCACGACGGGCGGGAATAGCCACTTAATCTTGCTGTAAGCCAGACCAAAGAGGACCGCGACGGCGCCGCCGACGATCTCGCCGCCCAGCAGCGCACCAAAGCTAAAGCCCGAGGCACCCATGGCCTGGAGGGCCGGGAGGAACGCGAACGAAACGCCCATGACGATGGGCAGGCCGCCGCCGATGCGACGGAAGGGAGCGAAGGCCTGAAGGGCCGTGTCGATTGCCGAAAGAATGAGCGCGACCTGGATGATGTCGGTGCTCTGCTGGCTATTAAAGCCGTAGACGCCGGCCATGATGACAGCCGGGGTGATGATACCGGCAAACGAAGCCAGTACGTGCTGAAGGGCACACGGGATCATTTCCTTAACGGGAGGCATGCCTTCACGAGTGAACAGGGCTTCAGCGCCGTTCGTAACCGTCTCCTGGGTCATTTGACCACCAATCCTCGAAATAGTTGTTTTCGCATCTAACGCTCTATTGTGACGCAGTGCGGGGTTGAGGTTGTGCC
>CAUHIY010000026.1:0-18186 GCA_959606405.1 uncultured Collinsella sp.
GTACGGTGTTGTTCTCGACCTTCATGTGCACGCCACCCAGGATGGGGCGGGCCTTGTCAGTCGAGGTGACGCGCCACACGCGGCCGACCATTTCGGACAAGATATCGGTCGGCAGTTCCACGGCGCTCTCGATGGCATAGGCCGGAAACTCGGGGAAGTCATTGGCATCGAGCGTGTTCAGGCGGAAAGAGCTCTTCTCACAACCAATCAGCACCTGGCGCTCGGACAGCTCAAAGGTGACCGGGGCATCGGGGAGGGTCTTGGTGATATTGGAGAGCATCTTACAAGGGATAACCATCTCGCCCCCTTCTTCGACATGTGCCGCGATGCGATGACGGATCGAGATGGTGTAGTTAGAGGTCTGGAATTCCAAGATGCCGTCTTGCGCCTTGACGAGCACGCCCGACAGGATGGGAAGGGTGGACGCCGAAGCGACACCCTTCATAACGACGCCGATGGCTTGTGTAAGCGAGCTCTGGCTGACGGTGAACTTCATCTTTTAATACCTTTCTTTAGATATAAATATCTTAATAATAGTAATAGCACTGACGAAACTGTTGATTACTCCCAAAGACGCAGGTCAGACCCAGAAAGAGAATCGACAGCAACCTGTGTGCAACGGGGGTGGTTTTCCACGTTCAAAACCTGCGCAAAACTTTTCACCACCGCGGGTTGGGTTTTAGACACCTTATGCCCATGGTTTCGACAAGTTTTCAACAGGTGTCTCTATTTCCCTACGAGCGCAGTGTAATTTTATCGCGCAGCGATTTGAGGTCTTCGGTGACGGTACGGTCTTCCTGGATCATCTTCTGGACCTTTTTGTAGCTCGTGCTGACGGTCGAGTGGTTGCGGTTGCCAAATTCGGCGCCCACCGCCGTGGTCGTCATCTCGCACATCTCGATGGCCAGGTAGATAGCGATATGGCGTGCTTTGGCGATATTGGCGTTGCGACGCGGGCCGATGAGCTCCTCGTGCGTCACGCCGTACTGCTCTTCGATGACGGACTGAACCGTCTGGACGTTGATCTTTTTGGCCGATGTGTCGAAGTACTGGCTGGCGATGGCGTCGATATCGTCAAAGGTGAGCTCCCCGCCCTCGCGCTCGCGGTCGCCCGCCTCGCCGGCGCAGCGCTCGCAAAAGCTCTCGAGTTCGCGGATGTTGGTGCCCGAGACCTCGGCCATGTGTTTAAAGTGCTCGTCGGTCAGGTGTCCGCCGTCGCCCCCATAGGCCGCCAGCAGCGAGTCGTCGCCTGCCTCGGGAGCGGCGACGATGGTGTTCTCGTAATAGCGCTGCAAGATCTTGTATTTCATCTCGTAGCTGGGCTCTGCGACCAGGCAGAGCATGCCGGCGTTGAAGCGGCTGGTCAGACGCTCGTCCATGCTCAGGTCCTTGGGGGCACGGTCTGCCGCGATGACGACCTTCTTGTTGTTGCGGATGAACTCGTCCATGAGCTGGAAAAAGTAGTCCACGCTCGCGCGCTTGCCGATGATGTTTTGGATGTCATCGATGATGAGCACGTCCACGCCGTGGTACGCCTGCATGATGGGGGCGTTGCTCTTCTTTTGGCGGTCGAACTCGGTCATCAGGTCGTCCAGATATGCCTGGGAGTTGGCATACTTGACCTTGATCTCGGGCGACTTCTCGGCGAGCTCGTTTTTGATGGCAAGCAGCAGGTGCGTCTTGCCCAGGCCCGATTTGCCGTAGATGAACAGTGATGTGCATGTGCCGCGCTCGTCCGCGAGGGCGGCAAACTTGAGTGCCGAGCGATAGGCATGGCTGTTTTCGGGGCCGTAGACAAAGTTCTCAAAGGTAAATTTTGAGTTCGCGGCGAGCGGGGCTCCATCCGTATTCTGCTCGGCCGGCACGGTCGGCGCCGGTATGGGTGAAGCGGGGGTCGCAGCTTGCGTGGATTTAGTCGGCGCTCCGCCCTTCATCTGGTTCATCATGCGACGAAAATCATCGGCCGAGAGCGTGTTCTTGATTGCAATGCCCGAATCCGCGCCCGCCGCTGCGTCGTGAGCGATAGGCATGTGCGTGACGGGTGCGTTCGTTGACGTCGCCGCCGCGGTCGGCAACGGTGCCATGGTTTCACGGGAAACATCGCTGTGCTGGTGCTCGATTGTCGGCACGTCGCCTGCGGAGGTCGGTGCCGCCGGGGAAGCGGCGGGAGCCGTGGCGGGCGCCGTCGCGGCAGCGGATTCCGTTGCGGCGCCTTGCGGTGCCACGATGTCGAGCGCGATCGGTGCAAAGGCGATTTCTTCCAGATAGGCCTCAATAGTCGGCTGATGCTTTTTGAGCTGCGCGATGGCAAAGCGCGAGGGGGCCTCGATCGTGAGCGTATCTTCGGTCAGGCTTATGGCCCGCGATTGCCCCAGCATGTTGATGAGGCGTGCATCTTGGCCGTCGCGCTGGCAAAAGGCGATGGCATCCCCCAGGATGATGCTTGCTTCCTCGTCCACTGTCTCTCCCGTTCTTTAGCTCTGAGCTCGCACGCGAGCGGCGCCGAGTTCGGTCAGATGGTATTTCTGGCCATGCTTGATGACCAAGCCGGCCTGCGCCAAGTCATTGAGCGTGCGTGACCAAGTGGGGGCCGAGTTTCCAAACGCCCTCGCCAGATCGGTTGCACCGCACGCTTGATTTTGCGCCAGATAGCCCAGCGCGGCGTTGCCGCGATCGCTTACGAACACGTCCGGTTGTGGCTGCGCATACTGATTTGCTGCATTAGGATACATCATTTGAGCTGCTGGTTGTTGAGAACTCTGCATCGGCGGCATTTGCTGTTGAAAACTTTGAGGCCACTGTTGGTAAGGCTGCAGAGGCATCTGTTGGGCCCAGGGGTTGTACTGCTGCTGCGGCATCTGCTGGTACGGCTGCTGATATCCCTGCTGGTACTGCTGCGGGAACTGCTGGCCATACCCCAGTGGCGGCATCTGCTGATATGGATATCCCCGTTGGTACGGCTGATAGCCCATTTGCTGGCCACCCGGTGCCCCCGTCGCCTGCTGCATTGCTGCTGCATCCTGATCTGCCAGCGGCATGGCCTCTGGCATGTTTGGCGTCATCGACATAGATGCCGCCTGGGGCTCTTGTGTGGGAAGCATTCCGGGCTGCTGCATCTGCCCCACGGGGGGCTGCATCTGCTGCGTTGCCATGGGCTGCTGCGCAAAAGCTCCCGGCAGGGGATATGTGGGCTGCTCCGTCTCGGGCCGCACGGCAGCACCGCGTCCGCCGGCACGCTCGATTTCCTGCACGCGTTTAGGGTTCAGGCTTACCGTAACCACGGTGCCGTTGCCCATGTTGTCCTCGATGGATACGGCACCGCCGGCGTTTTCCAAATACTCCTGCACCATGGGAAACCCTGCTCCGGTTCCACGGATATAGCGCTTCATCTTGCTGTTTGCGCTGGTAACGCCAAAGTCGAAAGCGCGTTCCTTGTCGTCGATGCCGGGTCCTTGGTCAGCAAAGCGGATGGTGTCTCCGCCGTCCAGAATCGAGATGATGGGCTCTGCAAAGTGTGCGTGGATAAAGTTTTCGACAATCTCGCGGATGACCATGAGCGAGATATGGCCACCTTGTTCTTTCATGCACTGGTAGACGGTGTTGGTCGTCTCTTCCAAATACGTGCGGACATCTTGCGGATCGATGACGATCACACGCGGTGTCGACAGCATGTCGTCATAGACGGCGATGCGCGCGGCGTACATGGCTTTTGGCGCCTGCGTTGTCGTCTGTTCACCTTCGTCACGCTCTTCGCGCACGCCGGTGATGTGCTCGTTGTCGGGTGCCGGGTCTCCGGAATCGACCATGGTGTAAAAGTCGTCAGACATGCCGCTCGCAATCTTCCAAAAGGTTTCGAACAAATAGTAGCTCACCGTGCAATGTTTCTCATCTTTCGACAAACTTTCAAAACCTGTTGAAAACTTTGGAAAATGGACGAAAAGTTCTCAACATTGCCAACATGACCTGTTGAAAACTCGATGAAATATCATGAAAAGTTGCCATGCACCGCTAAATCGAGCTTGGCTTATGGGGGAACCGTGTGAACTGCGCAACCTTTTACCTTTGATTTCTTGACATTTGAACATTGATTTCCCTACAATCTTCAAGCTCACGTGTCTATATCTGCGTCCGCGTCCCCGCGGACACTCGAAATGCAGCAGGAGGAACTTAAGATGAAGCGTACGTATCAGCCTAATAAGCGTAAGCGTGCCAAGACCCATGGCTTCCGTGCCCGTATGGCCACTAAGGGTGGTCGTGCCGTGCTCGCCCGTCGTCGCGCCAAGGGCCGCAAGCGTCTCACTGTCTAGCAGCGATACACACATCTCGCATGAAGACTATTAAGTCTCGGCAAGATTTCGAGCATGTGTTCAGTCAGGGGCGTCGTTTCAATCACCCTCTGATTCGAATGACCATATGTGAATCGGTTGGCGAAGGCGACTCCGGAAGGGTCGCCTTCGTTGGTGCTAAGCGACTCGGTTGTGCCGTCGTGCGCAACCGATCTAAGCGTGTGATGCGCGAGGCCGCCCGCAGCTGCGGATTTCCCGTTGCGGGTTATGACATCATCTTGTTTGCAACTCCCAAGACGAGGGTTTCCTCGCCGCAGGAGATGGACAAGGCGTTGCGTTCGCTTATGAAGCGCGCCGGCGTTGCCGGGGAGGAGCGATGAGCAATCACGTTTTGCGACGTGTTGCCATCGCTCCTATTCGCATATATCAACAGGTTATTTCGCCCTTATTGCCTGACGCCTGCATTTATTACCCAACGTGCTCGCAATACGCCATCCAGGCGATTGAGAAGCACGGTGTTTTGAGAGGCTGCTGGCTTGCCGTGAGGCGCATCGCTCGCTGCAATCCCCTGCACGTCGGCGGTTATGACCCTGTGCCCTAGCGGGCACTCGCTATCGGAGGAAAACTTACATGTGGGATTGGATCGTTAACATCCTTTTCGAGCTGCTCAAGCTCATCCAGACCTTTGCGGTCGACTGGGGCCTGTCCATCATCATCCTGGTGGTCATCATCCGTCTGCTGCTGACGCCGCTTATGCTCAAGTCGACCAAGTCGACGGCTCGCATGCAGGTGCTGCAGCCCAAGATGCTCGAGATCCAGGAGCGCTATGCCGACGATCCCCAGCGTCAGGCCGAGGAGATGCAGAAGTTCTACAGCGAGAACAAGTTCAACCCCATGGCTGGCTGTCTGCCGCTGCTGATTCAGATGCCTATCCTGTTCGCCCTGTTTACATTGCTGCGCAACCTGCCGCAGTACTTTAACAACGGCACGTTCTCGTTCTTCAACATCCTGCCCGACCTGACCACCACGCCGAGCGCTTCCTTTGCCGATGGCTTTATGGTTGCACTGCCTGCGCTGGTTTGCCTGATCCTGTTTGCCGTCCTGACCCTGATTCCGCAGCTCTATATGTCGCGCAACCAGACCGGCCAGCAGGCTCAGAGCATGCGTATGATGGCCGTTGTCATGACGGTCATGATGCTTTGGATGGGCTGGAGCCTTCCCGTTGGTGTTCTGCTGTACTACGACGTCTCGTCTGCTTGGCAGGTTATCCAGCAGATTTTTGTGACGCAGAAGGTCATCGACAAGGCGAAGGCCGATGAGGAGGAGCGTCTTAAGAACGCTCCGCTGCAGGTTGAGGTCACTCGTCGCGAGAAGAAGCCGCGCCCGCACAAGAAGAAGTAGTGGGATATCAATCTTATTTAGGTACCTAACTTTTGGAGTACGTTATGTCTGAAGAGATCATCGAGGATATGCTTGAGGAGGTTGCCCCGCAGGTCGCGGGCGATTATCCCGAGATTGCACAGCGCTACAAGGCTGGTGAAGAGCTGACCGATGAGGAGCTCGACACCATTGCCGATGTTGCGATTTCCATCCTGCGTTCCATCCTTTCGCACTTCGATGCCGCCAACTCTCCTATCGATGAGTATGAGGGCGACGAGGGTGAGCTGATTTTGGATGTAACGGCTCCCGACCTTGCTGTTCTCATTGGCCGTCATGGTCGCACTCTTGATGCTCTTCAGGTTATGTTCTCTTTGCTGGTGAGCCGCAAGCTTGGCTTTAGGTATCCGGTTGTAGTGGACGTCGAGGGATACAAGAGTCGCCGTCAGGATAAGGTCGCCTCCATGGCTCAGTCTGCTGCCGAGCGTGCCATCCGCACTCATAAGAGTGTTTCGCTTCCGCCCATGAATGCCTACGAGCGCCGACTGGTTCACATTGCACTTCGTGGCAACGATGCAGTCGATACTCATTCTGAGGGTTCTGACCCTGATCGCCATGTGGTGATTGTTGCTCGATAATCTACTCGAGCTTATGCTAGGGGGACGTGGTTTCCACGTCCCCTTTTTTTGTCAAAAGTTCTCGATACGCTGATTTTTGTCAGAAAGGAGCTTCTGTTGTTTGTACTTACCGATCAGCAGGCTGACGAGATGTTGAGTCGCCTAACTTCCTATTGCAAAGAATATTCCTTGAGCGTAACTGATATTGAGCTGAGGAAATGTATCCAGCATTTGGATTTGGTTCTAGAAACAAATAAGACAACCAATCTCACCCGTATTCTTAACGTAGAAGATGCTGCCGTACTTCATATCCTCGACTCACTTGTTTTGCTCCCCTATATCAATAAGGCTCCTGAGGGAGCTTTGCTCGATATGGGAACAGGTGCGGGCTTCCCTGGTATTCCATTAACCATAACCACGCATCGTAAAGCTACTTATATTGACTCTGTTGGCAAGAAGGTTGATGCGGTTAATTCCTTTGTCCATGCTCTTGGATTGAAACATGCTCATGCGGTTCATGATCGTCTTGAAGAATATGCTCGAAGCCATAAGAAGCAGTTCTCCGTTGTAACCGCCCGCGCACTGGCCCCTCTACCGATTCTTGTTGAGTATGCGGCTCCGTACCTGAAGGATGGAGGGCTATTTGTTATCACCAAGGGCAATCCTTCGGATGAGGAGCTTGCTTCCGGCATGTCAGCAGCTAAGATTTGCGGCTTCACTTTGCTTCTGAATGACGCAATTGATTTGCCTGAAGGCTTGGGTCACAGGGAGTTCATTGTTCTTAAGAAGAGTCATTCAGCATCCGTTTCATTGCCTCGTGCAAATGGCATGGCAAAGAAGAATCCGCTTGCCTAGATGTTTCACGTGAAACATAATGGTTACTAACAGCTTGCAGTGTTTCACGTGAAACATAGCAGTTGCTATCGATTCGGAATGTTTCACGTGAAACATCCTCCGTTTGACAGCTTTAATACACACCAGGAGGGACCGTGGGATTTCGCGACGTTAAGCGTTCTAAGAGCGCAAAAGACACGCGTATCATTGCAATCATCAATCAAAAAGGCGGCGTCGGTAAGTCAACGACGGCTGTAAACCTTGCAGCAGCACTGGGTGAGCAGGGTCGTAAGACACTGATTGTTGATTTTGATCCGCAGGGAAACAGCACCAGTGGATTCGGAATTGAAAAAGAAGACCTTGATCACTGCATCTATGATGCATTGCTGAATGATGTGCCGGCAGAATCGCTTGTTCTTGATACAAATTGCAAAAAGGTATTCGTAATTCCGGCTACAATTCAGCTTGCAGGCGCGGAAATTGAACTCGTAAGCGCAATTGCTCGTGAAACCCGTCTCAAAGATTTGCTTGAGCCGATTCAGGACGAGTTCGATTTTATTTTCATTGACTGCCCTCCTTCGCTCGGCCTGCTTACTATCAACGCTTTGACCGCAGCAGACAGCGTTTTGATTCCGATCCAATGCGAGTATTACGCACTCGAGGGCGTTACGAAGCTGCTTGAGTCAATGAAGATGGTCAAATCTCGTCTGAACAAGGGCTTAGACACCTACGGTGTGCTTATGACCATGTATGACTCGCGTACTTCTCTATCGAATCAGGTTGTTGAGGAGGTTCAATCGTACTTTGGTGATAAGGCATTTAAGACGTTGATCCCCCGTACGGTTAAAATCTCCGAAGCTCCGTCTTTTGGGGAACCGGTAATTACCTATGCACCTCAAAATAAGGGTGCAAAAGCATATATGAACCTTGCAAAAGAGGTGATCAAGCGTGCCTAGTGTAAAGAAACGTGGCGGATTGGGACGTGGACTCAATGCTTTGGTCTCAGAGGCCGAGTATGAGACCGGTGGTTCGGCTTCATCGGCTTCGAATGCCGCATCTGAAACAAAACTACCTATTGAGGATATCGTTCCCAACCCTAATCAGCCGCGAATTCACTTTAACGAAACTGAACTTCGTGAGTTGAGCGAATCAATCCAAGAACATGGCGTCTTGCAGCCGCTTTTGGTTCGCAAGCATGGAAACGGCTATGAGATCATCGCTGGTGAGCGTCGTTACCAAGCGTCAAAGCTTGCTGGTCTTGAGGAGCTGCCTGTCATCATTAAAGATGTTAATGATGAAGAGATGCTGGCTCTTGCTCTGATCGAAAACCTTCAGCGTTCTGATCTGAATCCCGTCGAAGAGGCTAAGGGCTATCGCCAGCTTATCGATGCCAGCGGTATGACCCAGGAGGCATTGTCGAAGGCAGTCAGCAAGTCACGCTCTGCAATTACAAACTCGCTGCGCCTTCTCGATCTCCCTGAAGTTGTTCAGCAGATGATTTTTGAGGGCAAACTTACTGCTGGTCATGCACGTGCGATTCTTGCAGTTCCCTATGAGGACGCTCGAATTCGACTTGCAGAGAAGGTTGTTGCAGAGAGCCTTTCCGTAAGAGCGACAGAAAATCTTGCTCCGTTGTTTTCTGCCGGAGAGACACCTAAGACGCCGAGGCCTGCAACGCCTCAGTCTTTTAAAAAGGCTGCCCGCGTGCTTCGTCAGGTTTTTAATACCAACGTGCGTGTTAAGAGCTCGCGTGGAAAGAATAAGATTGAGATTGAGTTTAAAGACGAGGAAGAGCTCTCTCGTATTCTTGGCGAAATGATTCAGTTTGATCAAGGAGGCCAAGATGAGGAATAGGATTTTAACTGCGATTGCATTGGCGACGACTGTCGCGGCTGGTGCCTTTGCTGGCTATAAGATCGCGACAGACGATGAACTTCGAGGTCGTTTGCTTCGTAGTGCGCAAGATATTGTCGATACATCCAAGAAGAAAATGGATGTTATGACAGAAGATGTTGCCATGCGTACGGCTCAGGTAACGAAGAATCCCAAGATTAATCAAGGTTGGGTTAGTAACCAATGGGAAAATGTAGGCTATTAGGTACCTAACAATTACTTAGCATATTTTGAGGGGTCCTTGTCTGATTCACGAGGCAAGGACCCCTTATTTTGGCCGTAAAAAATGGGACAGGTAGCAGCTGAGTTAAAATCGAAGTCAATAAATGAAACGGCCCCGGTTGCATATTCTACAACCGGGGCCGTTCGATGTTTCACATGAAACGTTTTGAGGTGCGACTCCCCTATGCGTTCTTCTGAACTTTGAAGCGCTGCTTCAGCTGACCGCAGGCGGCATCAATATCATTGCCGCGAGAATTACGGATTGTAGTCTCGATGCCGCGAGACTCAAGGCGGCGCTGAAGATCCTCAACCTTATGAATCGGCGACGGCTTGAGCGGGCTACCCTCGATGTCGTTAAGCTGAATGAGGTTAACGTGGCACAGCGTTCCCTCGCAGAAGTCACAGAGCGCCTGCATCTCGGGATTCGTATCGTTGACGCCTTCGATCATGGCATACTCATAGGTCGGGCGGCGGCCAGTCTTCTCGGTGTAGAGCTGAAGCGCTTCGTGAAGGCGAAGCAGCGTGTACTTCTTAACACCGGGCATGAGCTTATTGCGCGTCGACTGGATGGCGGAATGCAGGGAAACGGCAAGCGTGAATTGCTCGGGGATGTCGGCAAATTTGCGAATACCGGGAATAACGCCACTGGTAGAGACGGTGAGGTGACGAGCGCCGATACCGATGCCGTCGGGGTCGTTGAGGATTCGCAGCGCCTTGAGAACCTCGTCGTAGTTGGCAAACGGCTCGCCCTGGCCCATGAAGACAACGCTCGTGGCGCGCTCGCCAAAGTCGTTGGATACATGAAGTACTTGGTCGACGATCTCTTGAGCGGTCAGAGAGCGCTTGAGGCCGTTGAGACCGGTAGCGCAAAAGGCACAGCCCATGCCGCAGCCTGCCTGGGTGGAAACGCAGACGGAAAGCTTGTTACGACGGGGCATGCCGACAGTCTCGACGGAAACGCCGTCGTGGTACTCGAGCAGATACTTGCGCGAGCCATCTTTGGAAACTTGCTTGGTGAGTTCAGTGGGCGTGTCAAAGGCAAAAGCCTCTTTAAGCTGCTCGCGGAAAGCCTTGGGAAGGTTGGTCATATCGTCAAACGAACAAACGTTCTTCTCGAAGACCCATTCGATGAGCTGCTTCGCGCGGAAGGCGGGCTGGCCAAGTTCGGCCACGAGCTCGCGAATATCGTTTTGGCTCAAGTCGCGAATGTCCTGAGATTTAGTCCTGGGATTCATGGAAGCCTTTCGATTTTGGGGAAACGTAGAGGGTATCGCTACAATATGGTATCAGCTGCAGAAATTATAGAGGAGGAGTCTGCCCATGCCGGGTAAAAGCCTAGAGAACATGCACGTAGCGGTCTTGGCGGGCGGTCATTCCGCTGAGCGCGAGATCTCGCTCAATTCGGGAAAGAACGTTGTGGTGGCACTGAAGGAAGCCGGCTACACCTCGGTGGAGCTGCTCGATACGGCCGCTGATGACTTTATGGTAACCATGGCGACCGGCGGCTTTGACGTGGCGTTTATCGCCATGCACGGTGCCGGCGGCGAGGATGGTGCCATGCAGGGCGCCATGGAGACCCTGGGTATCCCCTACACGGCCTCGGGCGTGCTTGCTAGCGCCTGCGGTGCCGACAAAGAGGTCTCTAAGCTCCTGTACGCCAAGGCGGGCATTCCCGTTGCCCCCGGCCTTGCGCTCGAGGTGGGCGATGAAGTCGATATCGATCATATCGTCGAGGTTTGTGGCGAGCGCAGCTTTGTGAAGCCGGCCGTCAACGGTTCCAGCTATGGCATTTCCCTGGTCCATGAGCCCTCCGAGCTGCCCGCGGCAATTGCCAAGGCGTTTGAGTACGGCGACAAAGTGCTGGTCGAGAAGTGCATCGAGGGTACCGAAATCACCGTCGGCGTGTACGGCGAGGACGACGTGCGCGCCCTACCGATTGTCGAGATTCGCAAGCCCGAGGACTGTGAGTTCTACGATCTGGACGTGAAGTATGTCGACCCTACGGACATCCATCGTATTCCGGCGCAGATTTCACCCGAGAATTACGCTCGCGCTCAGGAGCTTGCCTGTGCTGCTCACAAGGCCCTCGGTTGCCTGGGCATCTCGCGCAGCGATTTTATCGTGAGCGAGGACGGCCCCGTCATCCTCGAGACCAACACCATTCCCGGCATGACCGATACGTCGCTGTATCCGGATGAGATTCGCCACACCGACGATATGACGTTCCCGCAGGTCTGTGACAGCCTGATCCGTATGGGCCTTCGTCGAGCGGGCATTGCATGCTAATCGAGGACGCGGTTTCGTCAGGAACGCCGCAGTTTGTCATCGACTCCTATGCCACGCTTGCCGAGCGCGCCAAAACGCAGTCCTTCGGCCTTATCGAGGAAGATGTGATCGTCCTCGATACCGAGACCACGGGTCTTTCGGTGCAGGACAATGAGCTGATCGAGATCTCGGCGGCCCGCCTTTCGGGCCGCGAGGTCGTCGACCGCTTCGATACCTTCGTGCATCCCAAGCAACTGATTCCCGCCGAGATTACCGAGCTCACGAGCATTACAAATGCCGATGTGGCAGATGCCCCGTCGGCCGTTGAGGCCGTCGCCGCTCTCGCCGATTTTGTCGGTGGTTGCCTGGTGATCGCACATAACGCCACGTTCGACCGCTCGTTTATCGAGTCGGTCAAAGGCGGCGTCAACGTGAGCGATATTTGGATCGATTCGCTGGCGCTGTCGCGAATCGCGCTTCCGCGCCTGGCCTCGCACAAGCTGTCTTTTATGGCCGATCTGTTTGGCTGCGACTCGGTATCACACCGTGCCAATGCCGACGTCGACGCCCTGTGTGGCGTATGGCGCGTGTTGCTCGTGGCGCTCACCGACTTGCCCCAGGGCCTCATGGCGCGCCTAGCCGACATGCATCCGGACGTGCCTTGGTCCTATCGTCCTATCTTCTCATTCTTGGCAGGGCAGAACCCTGGTTCTATCTTCTCTCTCAGCGCCGCTCGTGCTGACGTTCTCAAGGCCGATCGCGCCGACGATCGGGTGGACGCCGACGAACTGCCGGTCCTCAAGATGCCGAGTCGTGAGGAGATTGAGGCAGACTATGCGCCAGGTGGCCTGGTCAATCGCATGTACCCCACCTACGAGCCGCGTGATGAGCAGATTGCGATGGCGCTCGAGGTCCGCGATGCGCTGGTCACGGGCACTCATCGTGTAATTGAGGCGGGCACGGGCGTCGGCAAATCGATGGCCTATCTGGTGCCTTTTGCCGAGGCAGCACGCCGTAACAACATCACGGTTGGTATTGCGACCAAATCGAACAATCTCGCCGACCAGCTCATGTACCATGAGCTGCCAAAACTTGCCGAGCAACTGGACGGTGGTCTGTCATTTTGCGCTCTCAAGGGGTATGACCACTATCCGTGCCTGCGCAAGCTTGAGCGCATGAGCCGCGGCCAGGCCGAGATTACCACCAAGCGCGATCCGGCGGACACGCTCACGGCGGTCGCGGTCATTATGGCGTACGTCTGCCAATCAGCCGATGGCGACCTCGACTCACTTGGCATTCGGTGGCGCAGCGTCAACCGCCCCGACTTTACGACGGCCTCGCGCGAGTGTGCTCGTCGCCTCTGCCCGTTTTTCCCTGATAAATGTTTGGTCCACGGCGCTCGCCGTCGTGCGGCGCATGCCGATGTGGTGGTCACCAACCATTCCCTGCTGTTCCGCAACGTTGCGGCCGAGGGCAGGATTTTGCCTCCGATTCGTCATTGGGTAATCGACGAGGCCCATTCCATCGAGCGCGAGGCGCGCCGCCAGTGGGCGCGCGTGGTGTCGGCGGACGAGTCACGCGTTCTGTTTGAGCGCCTGGGTGGCTCGAGCACCGGCGCGCTAAGCCAGGTTTCCCGTGATTTGGCAACCTCCGAGGGCTCTACGCTCTATCTGGGCCTTACTGCCAAGGCGACGTCGACGGTTGCGCGCGCGAGCATGGCAATCGCCGACGTGTTCGATGGCGTTCGCGAGCTCGGCCGCCGTGCCCGTGGGGGTTATGACAATGCCAATCTATGGATTGGCCCCGAACTGCGCGAATCTGACGACTGGCATGATTTCTTACAGTCGGCCTACGCTGCCATCGACGCGTTGGAACAGGCTGACAAGAGCGTCGACGCGCTGGTGCAAGCCGTCGCCGCCGACAAGCCCGAGGTTGTTGTCGACCTGGGTGATATCTCGCGCCGCTTGCACGAGCTGGCCGAGAACCTCAAACTCATCATTGACGGCACCGATGAACACTACGTGTATTCGCTGCAGGTCAATCGCAGGTTGCGTGCCGGCGGAGAGTCAATGACCGCAGAGCGCATCGACATTGGCGAGGCCTTGGCAACCGAGTGGCTGCCCGAGGTTCACACGGCTATCTTTGCCTCGGCGACCATGACGGTGTCCAAAAGCTTTGAACACTTTAACCACGCGGTCGGCCTCGATCGCATCGGTGCTTCAACATCCTCATCGTTGCACTTGGACTCGAGCTACGACTTCGATTCGAACATGGCTGTAGTCGTTGCGGGTGATATCCCCGATCCGCGCGATCGTGAGAGCTATCTTACGGCGCTCGAGCGCGTGCTGGTCGACGCCCATCTTGCCATGGGCGGATCGGTGCTCACACTGTTCACCAATCGGCGCGACATGGAAGACCTGTACGCCCGCGTTGAGCCCAAGATGGCCCGTGCGGGTCTGGAACTCAACTGCCAGCAGCGCAACTCATCTCCTCGTCGCCTGCGCGACCGGTTTATCAGCGAGCCGACTTCATCGCTTTTTGCGCTTAAGGCCTTCTGGGAGGGATTCGACGCCAGCGGCGAGACGCTGCGCTGCGTCATCATTCCCAAGCTGCCGTTCTCGAGCCCCACGGACCCGCTCTCGTGCGAGCGCAACCTGCGTGAAGACCGCGCTTGGGCGCGCTATTCGCTGCCCGAGGCGGTGCTCGAGGTCAAGCAGGCGGCCGGCCGCCTTATCCGCTCGTCGACCGATTGCGGCGTGCTGATTCTGGCCGACCCGCGCCTGGTGACGAAGGGCTACGGAAAGAAGTTCTTAACGTCGCTGCCCACGAGCTCCTACCAGCGCATCGAATCGGCACAGATTGGGCACTATCTGCAACTGTGGCGTGCACGCCACGAGCGGCGGCGCTAAAGCGGACAGACGAGGGTTTTTGCCATATCGCACAGACGCTTTGACAGGGCGGGGTCATCCAAGATGCGGATGGCTCCGCCCGCTGCGATTACCTGGCTCAGTAGCCAACGCTCGGAGCCATAATGCACGGTTACCGTTGCCATGTCTGCCCCGCTGCGCTCGATTAGGGTGATGCCGGCCCAGTCCAGATGCTCCGCCATATCGAATGGCATCAAGAGCTTTGCGCTACGCTGCGTCCGAGCAAGGGAATCGTGGAGGGATGTGACGTCCGGTGCATGAGGCACGACGGAGTCTTCCGTCAAGGCGAGTCCCTCGATTTTATCCATGCGATAGGTGCGCTGCTCATCGACCGCGATGTCCCAGGCAATCAGGTATGTTTGGTCGCCGTTTGCCGTAATGCGCAAGGGGTCGACCAGACGCTCACGTGGCCGTGCATCGTCCATCGAGCGATACGAGATGCGGCAGCGAACACCGTCCTGAATGGCGCAGCTCAGCTGCTGCCAGTGCGACCCGTGGTTGACGGTGTCAAAGACGCGCTGGTTATAGCCGAGCTCTTCGGGTAGAAGGGCATGTCGAATCCGAGCTGCCGTATGCGGCTCGATCCCCAACGATTCAAGTTCATGGTTGAGCACAGCGCCCTCGGCGGCACTCAAGCGCAGCGGTAGCACACGCCCGGCGTCACCGGTGAGGACCACACGCTCGCCGCGGCATTCGCAGATGATGCGCGCGCCCGATTCTCGGTCCGCGAGCGTCGAGACGATCTCGAGAATCTCGTCGAGCGATACCCCCGTGATGTCAAAGCGACTGCAAATCTCGGTCCGTGTCATGCCGCTCTCGCCGGCGGCGTAGAGGGCCTCCATGATGTCGATGGCGCGCGAGAGTCTCTGCTCGCTGGTGAGTTTACGCACGGGCATACTCGTGCACCGTCCTTTCAATGAGGTGGTTCCACGCCTGTTTGAGCGATTTGGGGGCCACGGGCCTCATGCCGTCCATGGCGTGGGCCATGCAAAATGAGGCGCCGGCTTCAAGATCGCGCACGTCAACGGTCCAGGTCCATCCCACATCGGTGTGTACGAGCTCACCTCGCCCACGCGTGAGACCGTTGATCATATCGATCTGCGTCTGAGGGGCGAATGAGAACGTGGCTGCAACGGGCGGTCGGTCGGCAAAATCGAATTCAAAGAACAGGTAGTCGCTGAGGTTGAAGTCCGCGGGGATGACGTAGGCCTTCGAAGGACGCCAAGCGCGAACGATACGGTCGCAGCGGAATGTCCTGATGTCGTCGGTGACGTTGTCGAGGCCGCAGAAGTAAGCCACGCCCTCGCGCTCGAACATGCCGTAGACGCAGACGGTACGTTCTCTCTGCTCGCCGCGTCCGTTCTGATATAAAAATCGCAGCGCGCATCGCTCGGCAAAGGCGCTCCAAACCGCATCGACGGTGGGAGAGCGGCTGATCGGCGCCTCGTCTACCGTCGTCCTGCCGGTGAGATAGGCAATCTTGGAGCGAATATCGGCAAGCGGTGCGGCAAAAGTGGATGAGCCGGCCGCTAGTGTCTGGTCGATGGCGTTGAGCAGGATATCGGCGTCGTCTGCGGTAATGAGGCCGCCTGCCGCAAACGTGTGCTCGCGGTCGATTGTCCACGAGCTTTCCTCGGTCTCCTGCGCGCCGGTGGGGCGAACCTCCTTGATTAAGATGCCGCGTTCGAGCAGCTTGTCACGATCGCGTCGAAACTTGCGCTTATCCGAGTCGATATTGCCCGAGCCATATCCCAGGTCAGAATCCAAGACGATCTGCTCGGTCGTCAGCGGTTCGGGGGAGCTATTGAGCACAAAGAAAAGATTGAGGATGCGCTGAGCCGTTTTATCGAAACTGGGCTCCGAATTTCCCTTTTTAATTGTCTCGGTCGTGTCGCTTGCCGTCATAGAGTCCTCGCATGAGAAGTGGTTTGCTGCCATGATTTTAGTCCGATATGGAGATTAGGCTATATCCTTGTCCGCTCGGGGCGTTAAGATGGCCCGAATTCGGTCGTTTGCGCTCGCTCGGGGTATACTTTCGACTATATACGGTTCTAATGTGCATGCATTGGGCCTATTTGTCGGATTATGGATGTGGAGCGCACATGGCGAACACCCAGAACTATATTAACCACCTGCTGCAGAACACCGGCATTACGCCGGCATGCAGCGAAGAAGAGCGCTTGGCTGCCGAAGATATCGCTCAGATCTTCCGCAACCACGGCTTTGACCCCGAGGTTCAGGAGTTCAATGCCCCGGCGCCCAGTAGGTTGGCATTTGCCGTTACCGGTATTCTTGCGTTTGCCGGCGCCCTGCTGATGGGCATCGGCGGCGGTATCGGCTTGGTCGGCACCTTGCTGGCCATTGTCGGCGCCGTTCTTTACGTGCTCGAGCGCACGGGCCACCCCGTGGTTTCGCGCCTGGGCAAGACGGGCGTGAGCCAAAATGTCATCGCCTACCACAAGGCCTCGGGCCCGCTCGCGTCCCCGCGTAACCGCCCGGTGGTCGTTGTCGCACACTACGACTCTCCCCGTGCTGAGCTGCTCGCCCGCGAGCCTTATGCTTCGTATCGTGCGCTCATCGCCAAGCTGTTGCCCGTTGCCACGGTTGCCCCCGCTGCCGTTGCCATCCTGCGTATTCTGCCGCTCCCCGGCGCGCTCAAGGTTCTGCTGTGGATTGTCGCGATCCTCGCTTCCCTCGTTGCACTCGCCAACGCGGTAAACATCATCTCTAACCGCCACATTCTTCCCTATACGTCTGGCGCGGTGTGCAACAAGTCTTCTGTCGCCGCTATGCTCGGCGTTATGGACAACGTTGCTCCCTTCCAGGGCGAAAACGAGTTTCCCGACGATGTTCCGTTCGATACCTATTTTGGGGAGCAGAAGCGTCGTGCCGAGGAAATGGCGCGCGCAGCGGCGGAATATGCCGCGGCCCAGCAGCAAAACGACTACGGCAACACCATCGAGTATGAAGAGCCTACCTACGCCGAGGACGAATTCGGTCAGCCGATTGCTCCCGACGCTCAGACCGAGCCCGAACAGGGTGAGGCTTTCGACGAGCAAATCGAGGGCTTTGAGGGTGCGTCTGCCGACGAGACGCTGATCGGCGCTATCGTGCCCGAGGATCAGAATCAGGCTGCCCAAGCCGAAGAGTTCAATGACGAGGTTCCCGCTGCCGAGCCGGCGGAGGAGTCTGCCGAGCCCGAGCCCAAGCTCTATCGCAACGCCGCCGGCAACATCCGCTTTGGTTCGGATGCCATCCGTGCGCTCGGAATGCTTCCCGAGTCCTGCACGCTCGATTACGAGGAGGGCGAGGAGCCAACGTTTGAGCCCGAGCCTGCCCCCGTCGTGGCTGCGCCTGCGCCCGTTGTCGCTGCGGATGATGAGTCTGCCGCGGTTACCGCTGCCGTTGCCGATCCCGAGGCGGTGTCCGCGTTCGATCCCGCGGCAGGACTGGACATTTTGGCTCCCGCCGCACCGGCGCAAGACGTTGCGGACGAGTCTGACGACGATTACGTTGAACAACCGAGGCGCGTGTCTTACGAGAGCGATACTGATTTCTCGGCCGAGATTCCCGCGGCAACGCCGCATGCCGACATTGCATCCGCGTTCTCGTCGATTGGCGCCAGCGCTTCCAACTTCTTTAAGGGTGCGTTTGCAAAGGGCAAGAAATTTGTCGACGATTTCGAGGAGAAGCGCGCTGCCGCACGCGAGGCTGCCGAGCAGGAGGCTATCGCTCAGCAGCAGGCAGCCGAGGCGGCACGTGAGC
>CAUHIY010000027.1:0-18064 GCA_959606405.1 uncultured Collinsella sp.
GCCTGACGGGCCTCCTCGTCGGTCTTGAACTCCTGCTGGCTGGCCTTGGGAGCGAACTCCTCCAGGATGGCGGGGCCGTTGGAGCCGGACTGGACGGCGACGTTCTTGTCGGCCAGGTCGTCGACGCTCTTGATGTCGTCGTTATCGGCGAGCACCAGGATGGCCTGCTGCGTGTAGTAGTAGGGGCCGGCGAAGGAGACGAGCTTCTTGCGCTCGTCAGTGATGGTGTAGGTGGCAAAGACGGCGTCGACCTGGCCGTTCTGCAGGACAGACTCGCGCGTGTCCGAGGTCACCTGGGTGATCTCGACCTTGTTCTCGCCCAGAATGTAGTTGGACAGGAGCTGTGCGATACCGGCATCGAAGCCGCGGGTCTGACCGTCTTTCTCGTTGAGGAGGGAGAAGAGCGTGGAGGTCTGAACGCCACCGATCTTAAAGACGCCGGCGTCCTTGACGGCCGTGGCCCAGGTGCTGGCGGCGATGGCATCGTCGTCGGCTTTGGGGCCGTTGTCGACGAGCTTGTCGAATGCCTTGGCATCGAGCGTAGCGGAAACCTCGGTATCCTCGGAGCCCTTGGAGGAGCCGGCGGCGGAACCCTTGTCGGCCTCGGCACTGGTGTCGGAGCAGCCGGCAAGACCAAGGCCGGCGACGGTTGCGAAGGTGGCGGCAACGAAGCCGCGGCGGTCGAGAACGACCTGCTGGGAGAGGTTCTTGCTCATGGTAGAACACCTTTCTCAATAAAATCCCTAGCGGTTGAGTAGAGTTATACCCTATCGCGCTCAAATGGGTCAACACGAAATAACTCAGAAACATACTTACCTTATGGGTAATTCTACCTACCAAAAAGGGACAGGCGCCTTTGTGGCGGTTCTTGCAGATGTGGTGGCCTGTCTCGCTGTTTTGTCTCAATCTGTAACATCTGCAGCCATTTTTGCCGAGTAACTGTTACAGATTGAGATTTTCTCTTCAGGGGAATTCGAATGTCTCGATCTGTAACATCTGGACGGACAAAAGGTCTCTATCTGTTACAGATTGAGACAAAGGTCAGGGACTAAGACGTCTTATCTAGATCTGTAACAGTTAGACGGGAATTCGGGCCATAGATGTTACGGATCGAGATATTCGCGCCGCGAAAATAAAAACCTCCGCAGGGGGTGCTTCCCTTGCGGAGGTTTTTTACTCGTTGAGTAGCCTTACGGCTTCGGCGGCCATGTTCTCGACCGTCATGCCGTTCTGAGCGAGCAGTTCGTTGGGGTCGTAGCGGTCGGGGAAGCCCTTGGCGATGCCGAAGGTGCGCGTGCGCAACGGCGTGCATGCCAGATAACATGCCACGCGCTCGCCCCAGCCGCCGTCCAAGACGCCGTCCTCGAGGGTGACGACAACGCGATGCTCGGCGGCAAGACTGTCGAGGAACTCGCGGTCGAGCTCGGTTGCAAAGCGCGGGTTGACGAGCGTGGCCTCGATGCCGTACTCGGCAGTCAGACGGTTTGCCACGCGCTCGCCCAGCTCAAAGAAATCGCCAAGTGCGAGCACGGCAACGTCGCGGCCCTGACGCACCACGTTATAGCGAACGGCGCTGTAATCGGTGTCCTCGGCGGGCGCCAGATCGGGGCGGCTTACCAGGCCAATGCCCGGTACGCGGATCGCCACGGGATGCTCGCGGTGGTCGAGCGACCAGCTCAGCATGGACAGGTATTCCTCCATGCAGGCCGGCGCCAAGTAGCGCATGTTGGGAAGACCGCCCAGCATGGAAATATCAAAGAACGAAAGGTGCGTCTCGGACGTGGTGCCAAAGATTGACGCACCAAACACCAAAATGGTTGCGGGGGCGTCGTTGAGGCACAGGTCGTGCCACAGCTCGTCGTAGGCGCGCTGCAAAAACGTACCGTACACACCAAAGACTGGCTTGGCGCCCGAGCGCGCAAGCGCGGTGGCAAAGGTCACGGCGTGCTCCTCGGCAATGCCCACGTCGACGAACTGTTTGCCGGCGGCAGCGCGAAGCTCGGGTGTAAAGCCCATAATGTAGGACGTGGCGGCCGTGATGCCAACGACCTGCGGATCGCGCTCGATGGCGGCGCTGAGCGTCTCGCCCGTAATGTCGGCATAGGTGCGCGGCGCGGGCTCGCTCGGATGGCCCGGGCAAAGCTTGCGCCCAGTCGCCATGTCAAACGGACCCACGTGGTGCCAGCGTTCGGGGTCGCTCTGGGCTGGCTCAAAGCCCTTGCCCTTGGCGGTGGAGACGTGCAGCACGATGGGATGATCGATATTGCGCAGTTCCTGCAGCGCGTCGACTAGGGCCAACACATCGTTACCGGCGTCCAGATAGCGGTAGTCGAGCCCCATCGCGCGGAAAACGTTGCGCTCGCAGGTGCCGTTGCTGGCGCGCAGCTCGGCCAGATTGCGATACAGGCCGCCATGGTTCTCGGCAATGGACTGATCGTTATCGTTGACGATGATGATCAGGTTGCTATCGAGTTCGGCGGCATTGTTAAAGCCCTCAAACGCCAGGCCGCCCGAAAGCGAGCCGTCGCCAATGATGGTGATGACGTTGTACGCATCGCCCGCCAGGTCGCGCGCGTGGGCAAGGCCGCAGCCCAAGCTCACCGAGGTCGAGGTATGCCCCATGGCGAACAGGTCATGCTCGGACTCGTCGGGATTGGCAAAGCCAGAGGCCTCGCCAAAGCGCTTCGGATCGATATAAGTGTATGCGCGCCCAGTCAACGCCTTGTGGGCGTAGGTCTGGTGCGAAACGTCAAAGACAATCTTGTCGATAGGGGAGTTAAACACGCGATGGAGCGCGACCGTAAGCTCAACGACGCCCAGGTTGGGGGCAACGTGCCCGCCGACGGCGGCGGAGCTTTCGATGATGGCGTGGCGAATCTCGTCGCAGAGCTGCGGGAGCTCGGCACGATTAAGAGCCTTGACGTCCTCGGGCGTTGTCGTTTGCGTAAGCAGCATCGTTGTGGGTTACTCCATGCGAATCGAGCGTCGGCGCTCCCTCGGCCGACACAATTGCACAAGACAGTCTCGCACATTTTGGCGTTTGATATGTGACGGCGGCGCGGTAATTCGCCAACTGGTGGGGCAAAACGTTTTGTCCGATGCCATACTGATGTGTTCAATGATGTTTTTATCGATTGTGCACAGGCCGTGGCTTGCCGCCGTGAGCCGCTGGAAGGAGGCAGCATGTCCGATGCCGTTCGTGCCGAGAAAATCGCGCACGAGGTCGACGATGCCGCCCGCCAGCTCGCCCAGGTGGGCCGCTTGGACCTGACGCGCGAGTTTATCCAGCATGGCGGCGTGACGGTCTATGCACATGTGACCTCGGTGGCACGGGCAAGTCTGTCCTTTGCCGAGCACTTGGGCCGTGCTGGCATTTCGATCGACCGTGCCTCGCTGCTGCGCGGAGCCTTGTTACACGATTACTTTCTCTACGATTGGCACGACCCCAACCCGAGTCATCGCCTGCACGGATTTCGACATCCGTTTTTTGCCCTGGCGCGTGCCGAGGAAGATTTTGAGCTGACGCCGCGAGAGCGGAATATTATCGTGCGGCATATGTTTCCGCTGGTGCCGGTGCCGCCGACGTATCGCGAGGCGTGGATTGTTTGTCTGGCGGATAAATGGTGTGCTCTGCGTGAGACGGTCGCCGGCCGCCTGCCGCGCAAGGACGAGACGGACGATAGCGTGAGTAAAGCATCGAGTGAAAAGAGGAGAGGGTAGACGGTGGGGACCGCGATCGACATGTCCTTTGACGGCGCGACGCTTGCCGCCTGCCCGCTTTCGGCACTGGTGCTCTCGTTTGCCTTCTACGGTTTTTGCGGCTGGGCATGGGAATCGACAGTCTGCGCCATGCTCAACCACGGACGCTTTGCCAACAGCGGCTTTTTGCTGGGACCGTGTTGCCCTATCTATGGCGCGGGCGGCATTGCCTGCTGGCTGCTGTTGCGCGGGATTCCGGATGCCCCGAGCCAGTTTGTCGCTGCAGCGCTCGTATGCAGCGTGATTGAGTACAGCGTAGGCGTGCTGTTGGAAAAAACAACGGGCGCTCGCTTTTGGGACTATTCGCATCTGCCGTTTAACCTGCACGGACGTATCTGTCTGTACTGGGCCTGCGCGTTTGGCCTGGGTGCGTTGTGCATTTGCCGTTTAGTGGAGCCGGCATTGCTGGGGCTGCTTGGCCATCTGCCGGTGCTGATTGTGCGGTTGTCCGCCTTTATCGTCGCGGTCGCGATGATGGTCGACGCGTTGTGCTCATTGGCGAGCTGGCGGCGTCTGTCTGATCAGCTGGAGCGCGTCCGGGCCGACCTTGCCGACCGCATCAACGAGTCGCTTGCCGACGCGTCCGACTCAATGCTCGAGCGCATTCCCGATTCTACGATTGACTCGGTGGCACAGACGCACATCCGTAGCCGTGCCGTTAACGCGTGGCTGGCCGAGCTGGGCGACGCCGCGCTCGATGCCCTGCGCGAGAAGGCTTCGATGCCGACGTTTATCGCGGATGGTGCTCGCGGCCTGGCGCTTGCCGCCCGCCGCGTGGCCGATGCCGCGCCGAACATGCCGCGTCCGTCGCTCAGTCGTCGCCTTGCCGGCAAGCGCATGAGCCGTCCGGTGCCAAGCGTGTCGCTCAGCCGACGCGACCTGCGCTTCTTCAATGCCTTCCCGCGCTTGCGCATCAACCGCTACGAGGGCGTCATCCGAGCTACCGACCTCCGCGACCGAGCCCGCGAGCTGTTCCGCCGCTAGCCGGGACGGGCGCGCTCACGGCTTCCTTGCTCGCGTATTTCCCGTTCGTTTCGCGTCCGTTGCCGCGCCGTTTCCAAGATTGCGGCACCGTTTCCATTCGACAACGCCGCGTTTAACAACGCCGTATCTGGTCTACACCAGTTGCCCCTCGGCCGCATTATGGGCGCCGACAACGTTCATGCGACCAAGGGAGAGCGAATGTACGATACGGGATCGACAACGTTTATGCTCGTCTGCACCATGCTCGTGTTTTTAATGACACCGGGCTTGGCGTTTTTCTATGGCGGCCTGTCCAGGCGCAAAAATGTCATCAACACCATGCTTATGTGCTTTGGCGCCATTGGCCTGGTTGGTGTGCTGTGGATTGTTGCCGGCTGGTCTCTGGCCTATGGCGGCGACGGTTCCAGCCCGTTTATTGGAGGCCTTGAACAGCTGCTGTGCCTGCCGGTACTCAACCAGATGCTGCAGGCGGCCGAGGGCAATGCCGCGGACGGTGCCGTCTACCCTCAGATCATCAACATCGCCTTCCAGATGGCGTTTGCCATGATCACGGCTGCTATCGTCACGGGCAGCCTGGCCGGCCGCGTCAAGTTTGGTGCCATGACGGCCTTCCTGGGCATTTGGCTGCTCGTGGTCTATGCGCCGCTCGCCCACATGGTCTGGGGCGGTGATGGCTCCTTTATCGGCGACATCATCGGCGCACTCGACTTTGCCGGCGGCGACGTGGTGCACATTTCGTCCGGTCTGACGGGCCTGATTCTCTGCCTGATGCTCGGCCGTCGTCGCGGCTTTGGCATGGTGAGCTATCGCCCGCATAACGTGCCGTTTGTGGCGCTGGGCGCCGGGCTGCTTTGGTTTGGCTGGTTTGGCTTTAACGGCGGCAGCGAGTTTAAGGCTGACGCCGTGGCGGCACTCGCCATCCTCAACACCGTGACGGCTAGCGCGGCGGGCATGGTCTCGTGGCTTGCCGTCGAGCGCGTGCACACCGGTCGCCCCACGCTGGTGGGTGCCAGCACCGGTTTGGTTGCGGGCCTTGTGGTGGTCACGCCGGGCGCGGGCTTTGTCGAGCCGTGGGCGGCGCTGGTCATGGGGCTGATCGTCTCGCCCGTCTGCTACCGGGCTATCAGCCATCTCAAGACCAAGTTCGGCTACGACGATGCACTCGACGCGTTCGGTTGCCACGGCATCGGCGGCATCTTGGGCGGGGTGCTCACGGGCCTGTTCTGCGTGCCGGAGCTCTCGTGGACCGGGAAGGGCGGCCTGTTCTACACGGGCGATGTCTCGCTGCTCATCTCGCAGATTTTGGGCATTGTGGTGACGGTCGCTATTGTACTGGTGCTCGACTTGGTGATCGCCGCGGTGGTCAAGGCGCTGTTCCACGGCAGCCTGCGCGTGGACGAGGCCGACGAGGCGCTGGGCCTGGATGCGAGTCAGCACGGCGAGAGCGCGTATCCTTCGTTTAGTGGTCTGGACTAGCGGTTTCTAACGTTCTGTCAGACCAACTCTTATAAGAGAGGAATTCACTATGAAGAAAATTACGGCGATCGTTCGTGCCGAAAAGCTTGAGGTTCTTAAAGACGCGCTGTTTGCTGCCGATGTTCGTGGCATGACTATCAACCAAGTGCAGGGCTGCGGCGCGCAGCATGGCTGGAAGGAATACGTGCGCGGCAACGAGTTGCTTGTCAACACGATCCCTAAGGTGCAGTTCACGCTCATTTGTGCCGATGAGCATGTTGACGGCATTGTCGACATCATCTGCAACGCCGCCCGCACCGGTGCCGTCGGTGACGGCAAGATTTGGGTCGAGCCGGTCGAAGAAGTCATCCGCATCCGTACCGGCGAGCACGGCCCCGCCGCGGTGTAGGATCGACCACCTGTCATCCGCAACGTTAAAATGCTGCAATGAGGCACAAGACTTGCGTTGCGGATGGACGGATTATGGGTCGTAATAAATATCCCGAGGAGACGGTCGCGAAGATTCTCGACGCGGCGCTGGAGCTATTCTGCGCACAGGGTTATGAGGGGACGAGCATTCAAGATATCGTTGACCGCCTCGATGGCATGACCAAGGGTGCTATCTATCATCACTTTAAGAGCAAAGAAGAGATTTTCAACGCCGCATTTGATCGGGCAATGGCTCCGATTGTTGAGCGCCGCCGCGCGACACTCGGTGCTGGCAATATGACGGGAGCCCAAAAGCTCAAACGACTTTATGCGCCCGAGTCCGTCGTTCCGCAAATCGATCTATGGGCTCGCATGCATCCTGCGGCAGATCCGGTAAAAAGCTCGCGGCTGCTGGCGATGCAGTACCAAGGTTCGTTTGACGAGTCGGCCGATGGCTATCTCCTGCCAGTGATCGAGGAGGGCATCGCCGACGGCTCCATTGCGTGTGCATGCCCACGCGAAGCGGCGGAGGCGGTATCGTTGTTGGCGAATCTTTGGCTGTTGCCGCTGTTCCGTCCGCTTGAGAACAAGGGTCGAATGCTCGCTCGCGCGCAATGTTTGGCGCAGATGGCGGCCGCGGTGGGGCTCGATTTGGGTAATGAAGTGCTCCAGACAACGGCTCAGATATGGGACGTATGGAACCGTGCTGGGTGGTAATATAGATACTGACGGTATGTAATTGATTTGTAAGGGTAGCCACGGCTGCCCTTTTCAAGTCATTAAATACATACTAATGGTATGTATAGGGGGCAGGCTTATGGCTGGAATGCGGAGGAGTAGTGTCTCGTTGACGCAAAAAACAGTGCAATCTATCAGGCTTTTCGGTCTTCTTGTTGCACAGCTGTGCGCGTATTCGATGTTGTCGGCACTGTGCTTTGCGTGCCCGCTTTACTTGTTCGACTGCAGCGGCTCATCAACGTTATATGGTGCCGTCGCGGCGATAGCGTTCGTGCCGGGCGTGCTTGCGACTCCGGCTGGCGGAATCTTGGCGGATCGCGGAAGTCATCGCGGGGCCCTTGTGGTGCTCGGCATTGTTCTGATGGCTGCATCACTGTTGTTTATCCCCATGAAGCGTTCGCTGCCTCTTGCCGTTGTCGTGGTAGCAATGCTTTGCGTCCAATATGGCATCCAATCGCTGCTGAAACCGATGCTTCAAATTGAGACGGTGCGCATGACGGGCCCAGAAAAGGTTGAGCGTGCCACTGCGTTGGTCTCGCAGATAACCATGGCGAGCAATATCTTGGGGCCTGTAGTCGGGACGGCAGTCTATGGGTGCTTTGGTATCGATGCTCTATGCGAAACCGCGGCGTTGACGTTTGCGATGTCAGCCCTACTGTTCGGGGGCGCACTCAAGCAAAATGCCTCATCTGGAATGACAGGGGACAGTACGACTTGCTCGACATGCCGAAGCGATTTTCGGGAGTCGATTCGGTACCTGTTTCAAAACGCATCATTGCTCGTTGTGTTTTTGCTTGCGGCTATTTTGAACCTTGCGTTAGTTGGGTTAACGATTGGTGCTCCCGTTATTGTTGCAAAGCATCTCGGAATGCAATCATCCTTTGTTGGGATTATTGAGATGGCTATGGGCTTAGGCGGTCTTGTCGGCAGTGGTTTGGTCGGTATTTGGCCGCATCGTTTTTCCTTCAAGGGCATATGTCGATATGTTGCGATGATTTGTTTTGGAGTCGTACCGATTATTGTCACGCTACTGAGCGGTCCTGATGAATTAGCGTTTGCCGCGCTTGCGGCCGGCTCGGCATGGGTCATGGCGTGGGCAAGCATTGCATCGGTCGAAATTGTTTCATTTGTTCAGCGGTCAGCGCCAAAGGAACTCTGCGGAAAAGTGCTGGCACTCGTTTATATGATGCTTTCCTGTGCAACGCCTCTTGGCCAATTGGTTTACGGGCTCGCATATGATCGATGGACACCGGCGATTGTATTCGCAGGCATGTTTGCGGTGCTGACGTTGACGACGGCGCTGTTTTATCGGCTGAAAAGTCGCATATGGCGAATGTCTTAAGGCGCTGGGGCACCGTGAATTTGTGGAGGCAGTGGCGCGTCGCGCCGTGACGGCATTGTTTGGGCATGCCTCTCCTTCGTCTACAATATCGTGCAGACGAAGGAGAGGCATGCCCATGATCAAGATGTTCGCGAGTGATTTAGACGGAACGCTGCTGAACGCCCTGCACGAAGCGGATGGGACCATCCGCCGTGCCATTCGCGAGCTGACCGAGGCTGGCCTGCATGTGGTTCCCGCGACCGGGCGCTCGACGCTGCCGGTCGGCGAGCATGGCTTTACGGGCCTGGCGCTCGATGCCTGCTGCTCTAACGGCTCCATCGTGCGCGACAGTCATGGCGAGGTGCTCAAGACCTGGACCATCGATCCGCAGATCACCGAGGAGCTGCTCAAGGAGTTCCCGGACATTTGCTTTGATTGCTCCACGCCCGATGGCATGTTCTCGAGCGGCTCGTTCGAGATGCATCAGGCGGGCTTTAAAAAGGACAGTCCTATCAAGCGCATCGTGATGCGCGGCATGCGTGCACGTGGCGGGTATCACGAGGAACAGTATTTCGACCAGTCGATCGGTGACATTCTGCGCCACGATGTGTGCAAGATCAACTGCCGTGTGATCTCGCCCGAGCTGGAGCGCGACCTTAAGGCGTATTTGGCCGAGCGCTCGGACCGCGTGGTCAACGCGCCGTTTGACCCGGTGATGTTTGAGATCACGGATGTGGCATGCAACAAGGGCGAGAGCGTGGCCTGGCTGGCGGGCTACTACGGCATTGCCGAGGACGAGGTCGCGGTCTACGGCGACGGCGGCAACGACATTGCCATGCTCAAACGCTTCCGCCACAGCTACGCGACCAAAAACGGCAGTGACGCGGCCAAGGCCGCCGCAAGCGCGACTATCGGTAGCTGCATGGCCCACGCCGTTCCCAAACACATGCTTGCCACCATGCACAAGCAGAATTCCTGCACCGTAATCGAATAATGTGACAAAGGGACAGCCCCTTTGTCACAGGTGACGCTGGTCACTTGAAATACGAACAAACATTCGCATATCTAACTGCGCTTTGATAGAATTGATACTGTTGGCGGCAGTTCCATGTGCCGGGCAGCGCCCTCCATCTGATGGGAGGTGATGCCCATGACCGATTTGATTGATTTCGTGAGGCTTCTGACTGCTTTGGTCTCGTTCTTCACGGCGCTTGTCGGCCTTTCCGAGGCACTCAAGCAGCGTTCGAAGCGCAACAGAAGGGGTCGCCGCCGCTAAGGCGTTGACCCCCTAATGCAAACAACGGCGCTGCCCAGCTAGCTACAACTTGGGCTGCCGTCGACACTATTCTACCCACGAATGACATTTTGGACAATTGGTAATGCCGCTTCAAAAGCCAGGTGGGATGTGACAAAGGGACTGCCCCTTCGTCACATCCAAAATATTGCCTTTACGTGTTGATGCACACGGTGTGCAATAATACTCGCACTGTGCAATAGCGCACAGGCTGAGTAACAAGGAGGACGCTTGTCCCAGCTCGAGAAATGCGATCGCCGGTCCCTTCGCTCGCAGCGTGCCCTTCGCCAGGCACTTGCCAGCGAGCTTGCCGAAAGCGGCGACCTTTCGCGCATTAACGTCGCGTCGCTCACCGAGCGCGCCGGCCTTACGCGCCGTACGTTCTATTCGCATTACCGCGATATCCCCGACTTTATCAATCAAATCGAGGAGGGCTTGCTGGCTGAGATCCGTGAGCGCATTGAGCTCATCACTGCAGCTCAGCTGCCCGATCTCTATCACAACATCGATGAGCTCGAGCCGGCGCCCGGTTCGGTTGAGCTGCTGCGTTATCTTGCGGCCAACCGCGACTTAATCGGTGCGCTGCTGGGTCCGGGCGGCGACCAGGCCTTCATTAAAAGGATTATCGATACCGCACGCGAGGCCGTGGTGCCGCGTGCACAGACGGGCATTTTGGGCTTGGCGCTGGGCACGTTCTTCGACTACTACGTTACCTATGTCGTGAGTGCCGAGGTCGGCCTGATTCAGCGCTGGTTTGAGCGTGGGCTCACCGAATCGCCCGAGGCCATGGCGCGAATTATGACGGTTATCGCCTTTGTGCGTCCCGGCGACCTATATGGCCAACCCATCGATATCAACGTGCCGGAATACGGCTTGAAGCTATTGAACCTGCAGCTCGAGGACGCGGCCGACACCGCCGCAACCGTCGAGTCCAACAACTAAGAGGAGAGACAATGAGCAAACTCGTCGAGGGCATCAAGGACCGTATGGTCGCTGTCGCGCGTGAGGCCGCGCCCACCGTGGTGGACGCCGCGCAGAAGGCTGCGGCCGCGGCTGCCGAGAAAGTTGCCGAGGCAGTTGCCGATGCCAAGAACGCGGCAGGGGAGACGTCCGTCGCTAGCGAGCCCGCCACGTCCGCCGAGCCCGTAGCCGCCGCCCACGCCCCCGAAGGCGCGATTTTCAACCCCGAGGCCGCCCGCGGCAACCTGCACCTGGGCATCGACGTGGGCTCCACCACCGTTAAGCTCGCTGTGCTCAACGACGACAACCAGATCGTCTACGCCAAGTACCAGCGCCATCACACCGACGTCCGTGCCTGCGCCCGCGACCTGTTCGAGGGCGCTGCGACCGTGCTGCCGACGGCCCAGATGACCTGCGCCATTACCGGCTCGGGCGGCCTGCTGCTGTCCCAGTGGCTCGACTTGGAGTTTGTCCAGGAAGTCATCGCCAGCAAGCGCGCCGTCGAGACCCTTATCCCGGCCACCGATGTCGCCATCGAGCTGGGCGGCGAAGACGCCAAGATCATCTACTTCGACAACGGCATCGAGCAGCGCATGAACGGCACCTGCGCTGGCGGCACGGGCGCGTTCATCGACCAGATGGCCACTCTGCTGCACACCGACGCGAGCGGCCTCAACGAGCTCGCGGCCAACGCCACCACCATCTATCCCATCGCCAGCCGCTGCGGCGTCTTTGCCAAGACCGACGTGCAGCCGCTGCTCAACGAGGGCGCCCGCCCCGAGGACGTGGCCGCCTCCATCTTCCAGGCCGTCGTGACCCAGACCATCTCGGGCTTGGCATGCGGTCGCCCCATCCGCGGTAACGTCGCCTTCTTGGGCGGCCCGCTGCAGTATCTCTCCGAGCTGCGCCACCGCTTCTACCTCACGCTCAACCTGGACGAGGAGCACCGTATCGTGCCCCAAAACGCTCACCTGTTTGTGGCGAGCGGCGCCGCCATGGCGCACGAGTCCAACAAGCTCAGCACGTTCCCGCAGCTCATCGATGCCATCGATGCCCTGGGTGATACGCAGGGTGCCGAGGTCGAGCGCCTGGATCCGCTCTTTGCCACCGACGAGGACTTCGCCGAGTTCAAAACCCGCCACGACCAGGAAGTCGTTCCCAAGGGCAAGCTCGACGGCTACACCGGCCGCGTGTTCATCGGCATCGACGCCGGTTCCACTACCATGAAGGCCGCACTCGTGGGCGAGGACGGCCAGCTGTTGCACACCTGGTACGGCAACAACAACGGTGACATCCTGGGCACGGCCAAGGTCATCATGGCCGATTTCTACAATCACATCCCCGCCGGCTGCACCATCGGCCACGTGACCACCACGGGCTACGGCGAGGCGCTGCTCATCGAGGCCCTCAAGGCCGATTCCGGCGAGATCGAGACCGTCGCGCATCTGCGCGGCGCCAAGGCGTTCCTGCCCGGCGTCGAGTTCATTCTGGACATCGGCGGCCAGGACATGAAGTGCCTGCGCGTCAAGGACGGCGTCATCGAGCACATCATGCTCAACGAGGCCTGCTCGTCGGGTTGCGGTAGCTTTATCGAGAGTTTCGCCGTGTCTATGAACATGGACGTTCGCGCGTTCGCCGACGCCGCTATCCATGCCAAGGCCCCGGTCGACCTGGGCAGCCGCTGCACGGTCTTTATGAACTCGCGCGTCAAGCAGGCGCAAAAGGAAGGCGCCACGGTGGGCGACATCGCGGCCGGCCTGTCCTATTCCGTCATCAAGAATGCCCTGTTCAAAGTCATTAAGCTGCGCGATCCCAAGGAGATCGGCAGCCAGGTGATCGTTCAGGGCGGCACCTTTATGTCCGACGCCACGTTGCGCGCGTTTGAGCAGCTCACCGGCGTCCACGCCGTACGTCCCGACATCGCCGGCTGCATGGGTGCCTATGGTGCTGCCCTGCTCGCCCGCGATCGCGCCGGCGCCGACGGCACCTCGACCATCCTTTCGGCCGAGGACATCGCGCACCTCACCGTGACGCAAAAGCATGTCCGTTGCGGTCGCTGCTCCAACAACTGCCAGCTTACCGTCAACGACTTTGGCGGCGGTAGGCGCTTCATTACCGGCAACCGCTGCGAGAAGGGCGCCGGCCACAAAAAGCAGAAGACCGAGGCCCCCAACCTTTTCAAAAAGAAAAACGAGCTGCTCTTTAACCGCGAGGTGCTGAGCCCCGACGAGGCCCCGCGCGGCACCGTCGGCATCCCGCGCGCACTCAACATGTACGAGAACTATCCCTTCTGGCACGCGTTCTTTACGCGCCTGGGCTTTAGCGTGCAGCTGTCCGACCAGTCGGGCAAAAAGACCTACCAGGCGGGCATCGAGTCCATGCCGTCCGAGAGCGTGTGCTACCCGGCCAAGATGAGCCACGGCCATGTGATGAACCTTATCGACCGCGATGTCGACTTCATTTGGATGCCGTGCGTGCGCTGGGAGCGCAAGGAGGATCCGACCGCCGGTAACTGCTACAACTGCCCCATCGTCATGAGCTACCCCACGGCGCTGGCGCTCAATATCGACGAGATCCGCGAGCAGAACATCGAGTTCCTGTACCCGTTTGTGCCCTATCACGATAAGACCGAGCTCAAGCGCCGTCTGTACCAGGTGCTCGCCGTCGACCGTGTGGCCGATGCGCAAGCCGGTCGCGGTCGCGTGCGTGGTCCCAAGATCACGCGCTCCGAGGTCGATGCCGCCGTCAACGCTGCTTTTGAGGCCGATGCGCGCTTCCACGAGGACATCCAGACCATGGGCGAGGAGGCCCTTAAGTGGGTCGAGGACCACGGCGGCCACGGCATCGTACTCGCCGGCCGTCCCTACCATAACGACCCCGAGATCAACCATGCCCTGCCTGAGCTTATCTCGAGCTTTGGCTTTGCGGTCTTTACCGAGGATTCGCTTGCGCACCTGGTGAAGCCCGAGCGTCCCATCCGCGTCGTCGATCAGTGGATGTACCACAGCCGCCTGTACGCCGTCGCCCGTTTTGTGACGATGCGCAACGACCTGGACCTGATCCAGCTCAACTCTTTCGGCTGTGGTCTTGATGCCCTGACTACCGACCAGGTGCAGGAGATTCTGGAGGCCAGCGGCAAGATCTACACCGTGCTCAAGATCGACGAGGTGTCCAACCTGGGCGCCGCGCGCATCCGCATCCGCTCGCTCATGGCCGCGCTTAAGGACCAGGAGGCCGAGCGCCTGGCCGAGGCCACGGCCGCGGGCGAGGCCTACGAGCAGGGCGACGCCGCGCCGGTGGCGCCCTCCACGGATGCCCCCGCGTTCGCGAGCCGCAAGTACACGTTCGAAGCGCAGCGTGAGAGCGCATCGACCGCGTGGTCCAAGGTGCCCTTTACCGAGCAGATGCGCGAGGAGGGCTATACCATCCTGTGCCCGCAGATGGCGCCGATCCACTTTGACCTGGTCAAAGAGGTATTCCGCGGTGCCGGCTACAACCTGGAGCTGCTGCCCTCGACTGACCACGATGCCGTCGAGGCCGGCCTGCGCTACGTGAACAACGACATCTGCTATCCGTCGATCCTGGTGACGGGCCAGATCATGGAGGCCATCGAGAGTGGTCGGTACGACCTGTCCAAGACGGCCGTGGTTATCAGCCAGACCGGCGGCGGCTGCCGTGCCACCAACTACATCGCGCTCATCCGCAAGGCTCTGCGTGAGAGCGGCCACCCCGAGATTCCGGTGATCTCGCTTTCGGCCGTGGCGCTGGGCGAGGACAACCCCGGCTTTAAGATTACGCCGGCGCTGCTTAAGCAGGCAGTCTACGCGGTACTCTTTGGCGACGTGATGATGCAGATGCTCTATCGCTGCCGCCCGTACGAGGCCACGCCCGGTGCCGCCACCGCACTCTACGAGGAGTACATGGCGCGCGCCCGCAAGCTGGCGCCTAAGTTCAATCGCCACAACTACACCAAGCTGTGCCGCGAGGCCATCCGCGCGTTCGATACCATGCCGCTCGTGGGCGAGGGCACCAAGCCGCGCGTGGGCGTGGTCGGCGAGATTCTGGTCAAGTTCCATCCGACGGCCAACAACCACGTGGTCGATGTCATCGAGCGCGAGGGCTGCGAGGCCGTGGTGCCGGGCCTGCTCGACTTCTTCCTGTACTCCATGAGCAACGCCGAGCTGCAGAAGGACGAGCTGGGAAGCTCTGCCACTACGCGTGCGGGCATGCAGGCGCTCATCAAGCTGGTGGACTGGATGCGCACGCCGGTGGAGGAGATGCTCGAGAAGTCCCGCCGCTTTGAGGCGCCCGAGCGCATCGGCACCATGGCTGATAAGGCCCGCACGGTGCTGTCGGTGTGCAACAACATGGGCGAGGGGTGGCTCCTCACGGCCGAGATGCTCGATCTGATTGACCATGGCGCACCAAACATCATCTGCACGCAGCCCTTCGCGTGCCTGCCCAACCACGTGGTGGGCAAGGCCGTGATCAAGGAGCTGCGCCGCCAGCACCCCGAGAGCAATATCGTCGCGGTGGACTACGACCCCGGTGCGTCCGAGGTCAACCAGCTCAACCGTATTAAGCTCATGATTAGCGTGGCCAAGGAAAACATGCGCGCCGGTAAGGGCTTTAAGCTCGAGAAGGTGGCGCCGCTCGCGATGGACGAGGTCACCGGCCAGATGCGTGCCCATGACGGCTGCGTGAGCTGTGGACCGGCCAGCGAGGAGGCCGTTGCATCGGTCGCCAATCGTCTGGGACGCGGCATTAAGAAGTAGTTGGCCTACTTCGAGCCGGATATTAGACAAACGGGTGGTAGCCGTACCGGCTACCACCCGTTTTTACTGGACATATGTTGCGCAAATGATCTCGCTGCAGCCTTCCGTGGGCTCGTATTTCAGAAGTGCGGTGAAAAACGCGAACCTCCCGAGCACACTGCCTTTTTAGACTCCCGCGACCTGCGGTTTTGTTGCCAAAAAAGCCGATCTGGTCGGCGAATTCCGATTTTTCCCCGCACTTCCGAAAACAGCGGTTCAGCAGCGCCAAAAAATGGCCTCAAAATCGAGAGTTAATGAACAAATGTAGCCGTTCGCCGCGAAATACCGTCCGTTTATAGAACCCACCCCCGGCTCGCGGCCTCCTTACGGTTGAATAAATACACATCTATGGAATTACGTAAGAGAGGACCGTCCCATGAGCTACAAGACCGTTTGCGTCGCCGGCGGTGGCGTGCTGGGAAGCCAGATTGCCTTTCAGGCTGCCTACTGCGGCTTTGATGTAACGATTTGGCTGCGCAGCGAGGGCAGCATCGGCCGCACCCAGCCCAAGATCGATCATGTGCGCGAGGAGTACATCGCGGCAATCGAGGGTATGGCGGACGGCACGGGCGAGTGGTGCTCCGGTATCGCCGATGGCGGCCAGCCCTTCGACAAGGAAGCGGCACTCGCCGCCGTTGAGCGTGCCTACTCCACACTCAAGCTGGAGCTCGATCTTGCCAAGGCAGTGGCCGACGCCGACCTGGTCATCGAGTCTATGGCTGAGGACACCCAGGCAAAGATCGACTTCTACAAGAAGCTCGCCCCGGTTCTCCCGCAAAAGACCGCCATCGTGACCAACTCCTCCACGCTGCTGCCGAGTACCTTTGCCAAGTACACCGGCCGCCCCGAGAAGTACCTGTCGCTGCACTTTGCCAATTCCATCTGGAAGAACAACATGACCGAGGTCATGGCTCAGGACCAGACCGACAAGCGCTATTTCGATGAGCTCGTCGACTTTGCTAACGATATCCGTATGCTTGCCCTGCCCGTCAACAAGGAAAAGAACGGCTACCTGCTCAACTCCATGTTGGTGCCATGGCTGCTCTCGGGCCTTGATCTGTACGTCTCGGGCGTGAGCGATCCCAAGAGCATCGACCTCGCGTGGACGCGTGGTACCGGCGCTCCCAAGGGCCCGTTCCGCGTATTCGACACCGTGGGCATCCAGACGGCGTACAACATCGTTATGCAGTATCAGAAGGTCCCGGGCCTGGTGAGCCCGCTGCTCAAGAAGATGATGATGCCCTACAACTTTAAGGCCATGGCGTCCGTCCTCAAGAAAATGCTCGACGAAGGTAAGCTGGGCGAAAGCTCGGGCGAGGGCTTCTTCAAGTACTAAAAATGATCCCTCGGGGTCGGAGGAAAACGGATCATTTCCGGCCGCCAACAGTGAGAAGATGGACCCAGAAATAGAAAGGAGTGGCAATGGGCCGGCTCGGGCTTTGAGGACAAGTTGCTGCAGGCCCAAGGCGATTTTTCGCTCAACGCAGGCCAGCACAGTGTGACCTATCTGCCAAACGACGAGACGACCGTGATTGGTCGCTACCAAGTGCTGTTATACGACAACAACTTTGGTGCGGCCGAGAGCTACCCCAAGTTCGATTGGGGCCAGCTGGGCGCCGCGGTGGTGACCGACTACAGTAAGGGAACGCATTCGTTTGGGCGCATCTTTACGGTGGATGAGATCGCGCGCACCTACGAGCTCGAAGACCAGATCGCGGTGCCGTTCTCGGGCTACGTCAGCAGCACTCAGCGCGTCGGCAATTCGAGCAGCATGCTCGTGGCATCGGGCCAGGCCAAGACCTTTACCGAGTACGATCGCTGCGGACTGCCCATCGCCACCTACGAGATGGAAGCCGAGAAGTACATCTACCGCGTGTACAAGTACGAGCTGTAGGGCCGCGCTTAGGTTTGACCAATGGAGTATGAAAACACGCCGTTCGCCGATGCCCCCTCCGCGAGTGGCAGCCATATGGTTTGATGTCAGAAATATATAGTTGTCGCCAGCCTGCTGGCGACGTTCCCCCTGATATCGGAGGTTCCGGGTATGTTTCACGCTCCGTTAAACAACTATCGGTTGGGCTAACATGGGTCGCCGTGCTATTTCGATAACCCTTGCAGTGGTCTGCCTGGCTGTGCTCCTGGGCGCTACAGGGCTGTTTGCTATAAGCCGAGAAACGTCCTATATGCAGGAGTGCGCTTCCGAAGGGTTTGCCATTGACGGTTACTATCGGGATGACAAGACGAGTCGGGAAACCCTGGCCTTTCTTGAAGAGGATAACCATCGGTGGCAACTGGTCGACAAAGACGGCA
>CAUHIY010000028.1:0-17647 GCA_959606405.1 uncultured Collinsella sp.
GAACCCCCGCCGCACGAAGTGCGCAGCGGGGGTTCTTTCATGTCCGAGGACGCGCCGAAAAGGAAGGTTGCCCTCGGGCCGAACAGCTATGGCAGCTTACGCCACGGTGTAAACCCAGTTGTGCTTATCTTCAACAGCACCGGACTGGATACCAGTCAGGGTCTCGCGGAGCTTCTTCATCACAGGGCCGATCTCGGTGTAACCGGCCGGGAAGGTCACGGTCTCGTCGGCGCCGTAAACCTTGTTGTCGATCTCGCCAACCGGGGAGATGACGGCAGCGGTGCCGCACAGGCCGCACTCGACAAAGGTACCGGCCTTGACCTCGGCCCACTCGACGGGGCGCTGGTCGACGGTTATGCCCAGGTCCTGAGCAACCTGAACGAGCGAGCGACGGGTGATGGAGGGCAGGATGGAGTCAGTGTGCGACTGCGGAACGACGAGGGTGCCATCCTCCTTCACGAACAGGACGTTAGCGCCACCGGTCTCCTCGACATAGGTGCGGGACTCGGAGTCGAGATACAGGTTCTCGGCATAGCCCTCGCGATGAGCCTCCATCGTGGGCTTGAGGGACATGGCGTAGTTGAGGCCGGCCTTGATGTTGCCGGTGCCGTGCGGTGCTGCACGGTCATACTCGGAAACGCGCAGCTTGACGGGCTTGAGGCCACCCTTAAAGTACGGACCGACCGGGGTCACGAGAATACGGAACGTGTACTCAGGAGCGGGAGCCACGCCGATCACGTCACCGGAGCCGATCATAAACGGACGCACATACAGGGTCGCGCCGGAACCGAAGGGCGGAACCCAAGCGGCGTTGGCAGAAACAACCTGCTTGACGGCCTCAACGAACTTGTCCTTGGGGAACGGGGGCATCTCGAGGCGCTGGGCAGAGTTATACATACGCTCAGCATTCATGTCGGGACGGAAGCAGACGATGCTGCCGTCCTCGGCGGTGTAAGCTTTCAGGCCCTCAAAGACCTCCTGGCAGTAGTGGAAGATGCCACCGCACTCGGAGACGTGCAGGGTGTGGTCGGTGGTCAGGCCGCCCTCGTCCCACTCGCCGTCCTTCCAATGGGCCTCGTAGCTGTAATCGGTCTTCATGTAGCCAAAGCCGAGGCTACCCCAATCGATATCCTTCTTCTCGACAGTCATGTGTCGCTCCTTACATACACAGTTGCAAACTCGCGAACTCGCACGCAAGGACCGAGGCCGACCGCGTCGCAACGTCGCACGCCCGGAGCGTAGAGCCGGACGGGACACGCGGGCAACACCAAAGCCCATGGCACGTCGATTCGCATGCAGGAGATTGTACTCCCCGTACGCGTCTGATAAAACGCTTTTCTTTAACTAAGTAAAGTATTTTCATTTGACCGAAGCTGAAGAGGCCCGCCACCGTAAGCGGTGACGGGCCTCAACTGCACGGTTTGCGCGCTGGCTCGAGCTACGCGTTCTTTTTGCCCAGCTTAGCCTTAACCAGACCGACCACGGTCGGGATGATCGATACGGCAACGATGCCGACGATCAGCAGCTCAAAGTGCTCCTGCACAAAGGGGATGCCGCCAAAGAAGTAGCCCAACAGCGTAAAGACCGTCGACCAGGTAATGCCACCCAGCACGTTAAAGATGACAAAATTGCGCCAGTGCATGCCGCCCATGCCGGCGATAAAGGGCACAAAGGTGCGGATAAACGGGAAGAAGCGGCCCAGGAAAATAGCCAGGTGACCCCACTTGTCCAAGAAATCCTCGGACTTTTTGATGCGCTCGGGCGTCATAGCCTTGACCTTGCCCGAAGCGATAATCTTTTTGCCAAAGAAGTGACCGATCATAAAGTTGCACTGGTCACCCAGGATGGCAGCAGCCCATGCGACGGCCAGCAGGGCCACGATGTTAAAGCCACCGTTGTGGGCAAAGAAGCCCGAGGCGAACAGCAGCGAATCGCCGGGAAGGAACGGGAAGAACACCACGCCCGTCTCGATAAAAATGATCAGGAACACGCAGCCGTAGGCCATAAGCGGGCCGGCGGCGATCCAGCTGGCAATCGCGGTGCGCGGGTCTTTGAGCAGCTCGGCGATAAAATTGATGAAACCCATGAAGTAAAACCTCTCAGTTGTGGGCGCGGATACGTCCAAGTTGACCAGTATACGGTTGCGGCGCCCCCTCGTGCGCAACCCCACAAAAGCATGACTCCATTACCAGCAAGTTTGCATAACTGACACCTGTTGCGCAATGCCGCCAAGATTATTCTTCCTAATCCCTAGCGAATCGCTATACTTTATTGAATCGCATTGCCATGGCGCTAAGGGAGGGCGGCCGGTGAGCTTTATCAATACCATTCGCGAGGACATCAAGACCGTCCAGGCGCAGGACCCCGCCGCGCAAAACGGTCTGGTCATCTTCCTTTCCTATCCTGGCCTGCACGCCAAGTGGAACCACGTGCCCGAGCACTGGCTGTGGGAGCACGGTCATCGCTCGCTCGCCCGCGTGCTCTCGCAAATCACCCGCCACATCACCGGCGTCGAGATTCACCCTGCCGCGCAGATTGGCAAGCACTTCTTTATCGACCACGCCATGGGCGTCGTCATCGGCGAGACCACCATTGTGGGCGACAACTGTGTGCTCTACCAGGGCGTCACGCTCGGCGGCACCGGCAACGAGACCGGCAAGCGTCACCCCACCCTGGGCAACAATGTCACGGTGGGCACGGGCGCCAAGGTGCTCGGCAACATCCGCATCGGCAACAACGTCAAGATCGGCGGCAACTCGGTCGTCGTTAAGGACGTCCCCGACAACTGCACCGTCGTGGGCGTGCCGGGACGTATCATCAAGCGCAACGGTTGCCGTGTGTTCGAGGAGAGTTTCGACGCCAAGCAGCATCGCGAGTACATGCCCGATGACGCCGCCGAGCAGTCCGCCCTCAACCGCCAGGGCATCACCGAGAATGCCCGCCGCGTCAAGGAACTCGAGCGAGAGGTGGCCGAGCTCAAGGCCCTCGTCGCCAAGCTCGTGGACGAACGTTAGGAACGCAAGCGGCACAAAACGACATCGGCACCGACGCAAAAGGCGCGCCAGGGAATCAATCCCCGGCGCGCCATTCCTTTTGATGTGACATGCGGGACTGTCCCTTTGTCACATTATGCGAACTGACTCAGATAGAGGTCGGCGTAGGCACCCTCGGCAGCCAGCAGCTCCTTATGCGTACCCTGCTCGATGATATTGCCGTGGTCCATGACCAAGATCAGGTCGGCATCGACGATCGTCGACAAACGGTGCGCGATCACAAAGCTCGTGCGCCCGCGCATAAGCGCGTCCATGGCACGGCCGATGGCAAGCTCGGTACGCGTGTCCACGCTTGAGGTCGCCTCGTCCAGGATGAGAATCGCCGGGTTGTTGAGCAGCACGCGTGCGATGGTCAGCAGCTGACGCTGGCCCTGGCTGATGCTTTCGGCATCGTTGGCTACGCGCGTGTCGTAGCCCTGAGGCATGGTGCGCACAAAGAAGTCAACCTGGGCGGCGCGCGCAGCCGCAACAATCTCCTCGCGCGTTGCCTCGGGGCAGCCGTAGGCGATGTTCTCGGCAATCGTGCCGTCGAACAGCCAGGCGTCTTGCAGCACCATGCCAAACTGCTGTCGCAACTCGCCGCGATCCATGCGGCTCGTATCCACGCCGTCGAGCGTAATACGCCCGCCGTCAATCTCGTAGAAGCGCATGAGCAGGTTGATGAGCGTCGTCTTGCCTGCGCCCGTGGTTCCCACCACGGCAATCTTCTGGCCCGGCTCGGCGGTAAACGACACGTCGCGCATGAGCGGCTTGTCGGGCGCATAGCCAAAGCGCACGTGCTCAAAAGCGACGCGGCCCTCAATGCGACCCGGCAGCTTGGCGGCCTCGTCCGGCAGCGGATCGGCCTCCATCTCGGGCTCATCAAGCAGGTCGAACACGCGCTCCGCACTCGCCAGCGCGCTCTGCAGCGAGTTAAAAGTGAACGACAGCTGCGTCATGGGTTCGGACGCCTCGTAGATAAACTGGAAGAACGCCTGGAACACGCCGACGGTCATGTGACCGGCGACCAGCATGCTGCAGCCCACGAGCGCAATCACAATCTGCGCCAGGCGACCGATAAAGCGAACCGCGGGTCCGACGGCGTTAATCATAAAGTCGGCCTTGGTGCTCACGCGCGCCAGCTCGCCCGAGGCCTCGTGCACCTCGGCAGAGCTCTGGTGCTCGCGGTTGAATGCGCGAATCACCAAACGGCCCGAATAGCCTTCCTCGACCGCGCTCGTGATTTTGGACACCCACTCCTGACGCTCGCCCGTCACATCATGCGTACGGCGCGAAACCACCTTGGTCACCAGCAGCGACAACGCCGTAAAGAACAAAAAGACTAGCGTAAGCGGCACGCTAAACACGAACATCACGCCCACGGCGCCCACCACGGTGCCGATCGACACAAGCAGCTGCAGCAATCCGCGCTGCATGCTCTCGGACATCTTGTCCAAGTCGTTGGTCGCACGGCTGACGACCTCACCGGGACGATGCGCGTCAAAGAAGGCAAGCGGCAGACGGTTGAGCTTTTGTGCGATGCGGTTGCGTAGACGCAGGTTGAGGCGTTCGGCCACGCTCGACATCAAAAAGCTCTGGAGCGCATAGAACGAGGCAGCGGCAGTCCAGATCATAAAGTAGACGAAGATGGTCTTGCCGCAGTTCTCCCAGGTGATGTTGAAGGTGGTTCCGTTGGCAAACGCCACCTGAATGTGGCCCCACAGCTCATCGATCACGCGGGCGCTATATGCCGGTGCAGCGGTGTTAAAGATAACATAGAACACAATGCTCGCAAACACGATGTAGAAGCGCCAATGGTCGCCGACGGCCTCGCTCCACAGGCGGCGCACCGTCGCCCAGGTATCCCGGGGCGTCTCGCCCTCTTCTTCGTCGTCCACGTCGCGCATACGCTCTGCCTCGGCGCGGGCACGCTCGTCCTCGGCACGCTCGTTTTCCTCGTAGAGCGCTTGGCGGCGAGCCTCGCGCTCGACTGCAGCCTTGGCGGCGTCATCCAGCTCGGTCGACGTGACAGCCGTTTCCTCGACCAGCCCCGCGGCAACGGCGTCATCAACGCCGCCCTGCTTCTCGAGCTCCTCGGTCATGCTACTCACCTCCCTTCATCTGCGATTCCGCGATGGCGCGGTACACCTCGCAGGTTTCCATAAGCTCGCCATGCGTGCCCAGGCCCACGACCTCGCCATCCTTGAGCACGACAATCTGGTCGGCGTGCAGAATCGTCGAGATGCGCTGCGCGATGATGAGCACCGCGGCGTCGCGCGTCTCGTCCTGCAGCGCATGGCGCAGGGCCGCATCGGTCTTAAAGTCCAGGGCCGAAAAACTATCGTCGAAGATATATAGATCGGCATGCTTCATGAGCGCACGGGCGATGGCCAGACGTTGGCGCTGGCCGCCCGAAAAGTTCGTACCGCCCTGCACCACCGGGGTATCGAGCCCCTGCGGCTGATCGAGCACAAAGGTGCTCTGGGCAACCTGCAGCGCATGAAGCATGTCCGCCTCGGTCGCGTCTTCGTTGCCAAAGCGCAGGTTGCTTGCCACGGTGCCCGAGAACAGCCACGCCTTCTGCGGCACGTAGGCGATGCGCCCGCGAATCTCACCTTGCGAAAGCTCGCGCAAATCGACGCCGCTCAAGCGAATGGCACCCTTCGTGGCATCGTGGAAGCGCAACAGAAGCTTTGCCACCGTCGACTTGCCCGAGCCCGTCGAGCCAACGATCGCAGTCGTCTGACCGCGACGGCAGGCAAAGCTCAGGTCGCACAGGGTGTCCTCGTCGGCATCGTCAAAGCGAAACGACATGTGGTCGAACACGGCCACCGCATCGGCTTCGTCTTGGGGCTCGCGCGCCCCGTCATCCAGCGTGCGCTCGCCATCGACGATGCTCGGCTCAATCTCCAACACCTGCTGCGCACGGTTCAGGCACGCGGCAGCACGCGGAAGCGTCAGCACCACCATCTGCGCCATCATCACAAAGAACAGGATCAGAATTGCATACTCCAGCACCGCCGAGATACTCGCAATCTGCATGGCGTGGGCGCCTACGCGGTTGCCGCCCACCCACAGCACCGCCACCTCGGCGATGTTCATCAAAAAGAAGCTTGAGCTGTCGAGGCCCACAAACAGGTGGTTGACTTTGATGGCGTTGGCGGCGTATTCGCTAAACACCTCGTCCAGGCGCCGCTCCTCGTGACGCTCCTTGTTAAACGCACGGATGACGCGCACGCCCACGATGTTTTCGCGCAGCACCACGTTCATGCGGTCGATAAAGCTCTGCAAGCGCATAAAGATCGGCGCGGCGTTAGCCACCGTAAAGACCGCCGCTACGAGCACGATCGCAACGACTACGCCCAGAAGCGTGCCCATGGCGGGATCGATAAACCAGGCGAAGATGATGCCCGCCACAGCCAAAAACGGCACGGGCAGCACCAGCTGAATCGTCTGCAGAATCGCCTGCTGAATCACGTTGATGTCGTTGAGCGAGCGCGTGATCATCGATCCGGTGCCAAAGCGCTCAAAATCGCTGGCCGCGAGCTCGAGCGATTTGTCGTACACGGCATTGCGGATATCGCAAGCCACGTTGGCGGCCAGGCGCGCCGAAAGATAGCAGCCCAGCACCGTGCCGCCGCTAGCCATGCTGGTCGCGATAAACATGTATAGGCCGTTGCGTAAAATGTAGTCGACATCGCCCGTGGTAATACCGGTGTTGACCATGTTCGCCAGCATCGTGGGCACCAACAGCGTACCGACGTTATCCACCAGCAGCACCAGCAGTGTCACTGCGACAAGCCCTCGATATGGCTTTAGAAACCTCATTAACAGTCGCACGACTCCCCCTCACGTCGATCTTGCATCTGGCTTGCGGCTGCCACCTGCTGTTTAAATGTCTCGCACTCGTCGCCGAGCACCTGAGAGAATTTGCCGATCAAGCGCATAATCTCGCGCTGCTCACATGGCTCAAGCGCGCCAAAGGCTCGCTGCTCGGCCTTGAGTGCCGGCAGCGCATAACGCTCGGCAAATCGCCTGCCCTCTTCGGTCAGGCTCACAACCTTGTTCTTACGACTGCCTTCGGCAAACTCCAACGTTGCGAAGCCCCGCGCCGTCAAGGTTTTAATTGCCGAGTTGATGGTCTGCTTGCTGTAGAACCATTCGCTTGTCAGACGGCTTACGGCAATACTGCCGCCCGCCGTGCTGGTATCGACGAGCATCCAGTAAGCGCAGTCCGAAAGGCCGCAGGCACGCGAGAACTCCGAATAGATATGGTCGAGTCCATTGAGCAACCGGTCGAAGTCGACCAGTTTAACCGCACCATTCATCTATCCCACCATTCGATTGTCCGATTTTTGACCAATTTTATGTCTCTAGATTAGTCCGAGTTTTGACTATCGTCAACAGCCTCTCCGCAAATGCGTGCACTTTTATGGCCTATCGACAGAAAAAGACCGCCGGCGCGGGGGCGGCGCCAGCGGTCACGTGAAAATCGGGTTTTATTGCCTGTTAGGCGGCGACGGCCTCATAGACCGTAGCGCCCGAGAAGCTGTCATGCAGGCTCTTGCCGGCAATCCACGGCAGCTCGACGACCTCGCAGACCGTGTTGACCAACTCAGAACAGTCAGTAAAGTGGCCCTTGTCGTTGAGGGCCTCGCAATCCTGAACACGCCAATAGCCATCGGTGTGCGTGATGTAGTACTCGTGGTCGTTGATCGACACGAAAGCGCGCGTCTTGGAACGCAGCAGCTTCAGAAATCCTTCGAAATCGGTCTCGACGACATCTCCAGCCTGGAACATGATGTTACCTCCTGGCCCGGCGCCACCACGGCGCATTGATAAACGTTGGTACTCCTTTAGTAAAACCTTTATCAGAGGTTATGCGTTCGTCATTTAGGCAAGTGGTAAAAAACCGCAGGGTAGACGGGATAAAACGTTTAACCATCCCATTTGTTTGTCACATTCTGAAGGTACTTTTATGCAAACCTACTTTCCCAATTGGAATCTATCCTTTTGGCCGGGCAATTGACCGTCTATCGTTTGAGCCCGACGGGTATGAACGGGGCATCTGCAACGCCACCGCAAGGAGACACCATGGAGACTATCGAAGCACTCATTCACCGCCGCAGCTGCCGCAACTACAGCGATCGTCCCGTCGAGGCCGAAAAGCTTGCACGTATTATCGAAGCCGGCCAATATGCACCGAGCGGCATGGGCCGCCAGCCGGTGACGTTTGTCGCCGTCACCGACCCCGCGACCGTCGAGCGTCTCTCGCAGCTCAACGCGCAAGTCATGGGCAGCAACAGCGACCCCTTCTATGGCGCCAAGACCGTTGTGGTGGTGCTGGTTGACCGCAGCGTGCCCACACATCTGGAAGACGGCTCGCTCGCCATGGGCAACTTGCTCAACGCCGCTTATGCGCTGGGTGTCGATTCGTGCTGGATTCACCGCGCGCATGAGGTCTTTGACTCGCCCGAGGGCCTGGAGCTGCTGGCCAGCTGGGGCCTGCCCGCCGACGGCAGCCTGCGCGGTGTCGGTCACTGCATTCTGGGCTACGCCGAGGACACGCTACCCGAGGCAAAGCCGCGCCGCGACAACGTCGTCTACGTAAGGTAACCCAGGAGCGTCAGCGGGGGTAGCTAATTTTGGACGGGGCTATTTTAGCTACCCCACTCGCAACTTATATTGACGTCGCCGTTGTCGTCGTTTCGTTCGTGTGAGTCGTTTCGGCACCGTCGCCTTGTTCGTCCTCGTCCTTTTGCGCATCGGCGATGGTGGAGGCCGCCGCGACGATGCCGCGCTGGGGCGCGACGCCTGTCTGGGTCTGCGCGCCCTCGACAACTTCTGTGCCTGCATGCGCGAGCTCGGGCGATTTAAACACTGCGTCCAAGTTGGCGCCACCGCCGGCGTAGCCAAGCGCAGCGAGTGCGATGACGATCACTGCAACGACGACCGCGATCGGAACATAACGGTGCCAACCAGCCGGATTGAGTCCGCTGCGGCGAGCCGCCCCGCGGCTAATATAACCGAGCGTTCCGTCGTGCTTGAGCTTTGAGCCCACCACGCGTTTGCGGCCCCACAGTGAGGACTCTGCCTGCATTGCCAAGCGGGCGCTTGCCGAAGGATAGCCGTATTTAGTGCGCTTGAACGAGCCATCAAACCCCGAGGCGTGTTTACCCCACGTCACCGATGTCGTGCGTCGGTTGACCGGCGCGGCACTCCGCCTTCTGCGGCTCGGTTTTGAAGTCTCAGCCATATGCCCTCGCACGCCGTAACCAAATCGAAACAATAACGCTTTGGACTGTAGCACACGCGTCGCGCGCGGTCACGGGCGCCTCGCTCAACGGTCATCGTCCTTCAGCAAGCGCCACAGCGTTGTACGGCTTATGCCCAGCACCTCCGCCGCACGGGTCCGGTTGCCGTGGAGATGGTCTACAACCAGATGCGCGATATCTCGCTCGGTATCGGCCAGCGGTCGCAGGATATACAGGTCGCTTTCGAGTGTCGGGGCGCCAAAGGTTGCGGTCTTAATCACGTCCTCTTGGGCGAGCACTTCCTCCGCCACAGCGCGGTCCACCGTGCCCGCCCCCACCAATATATACAGTCGTTCCGAGACCTCGCGGAGCTGCAGATAGTTGCGCGGCCAGCGGTAAGCATCGAGCGTCTTCGTCGCCGCGGCAGACAGCGCGGGCGTTGCCGTCCCAAATGCATCAGCGAGATATTCCAAATAGCGCGCAACCTTCGTCGACGCGGCTCCCTGCTCGGCGATTGCCGGCGCCACGCTCACCGCACAGGCGAAGCGCTCGGTCACAAAGGCGGCTTGATCACTTTCGCTGCCGCCCGGCATGTCATTCGCCGTCAGCACCACATGGCAGCGCGTCGCCAACGCGGTGTCGGCCATCGTGGAGACCAGCTCGCGGAGGCGCTGGGGGCCAACCGCGTTCCAGCCCTCAATGCAAAGGGTCAGCCCTGTTTGGAACAACGGCGATTCGGCGCTTTTGAGCACGTGGCGCCAACCGCGATCGGTAAGCTCATCGAGCGCAACGGCAACAAAGGGTTGATCGGCAAAAGGACCGTCCAGATAGAGGCGCTTGGCGATCTCGACCTGACCCGCTCCCAGCTCGCCCTCGAGCATAAGGGGCACCCCGCGCGCATAGCTCCCGGCAACCGGTGCAGCTACCGCAGCGGCACCCTCAACGATGCCGTACGCGCTCGATTCGTAGCGGGCCTCAACCTCGTCGGCGTTGAGCCACTCGATGCCCGCATGCGCCGCGGCGCCGCGCACCTCGCGGACCACGACGACCCAAAGCCCCCCGCCCTCTTTGTCGGTGGGGCGAACGGTCAGGCTCAGGCGCGTACCCTCACGCCCCATAACCAGACGCGCGCCGTCTCCTATACGGTCGAGACGCTCAGCGACAAAAACCGCCACATCCCGCTCAAGCGCCGCGTCATTCATGGTCGAGATCGCGATGTCCCCATGCGCATCGATTGCCAATGCCGAGGCCCCGGCGGCAGCTAGGGCATCGGTCAAGATGTTCAGTTTGGCATCGCTATCCATGATTTGCCCCTGTCCGCGGCGACATGCAGCCGCCGACGGTCGCACGACCGAGTGTTTCAAAATTGAACAATATTGCTCACCAAACACTATAGGGCAGAAAGCGCCGTCCTGCGAGTATAGGTGTTGCCCCGCATCGCCATCCTGGCGGGGCGATAAGAGCTCTTCGGGACTTATAAACCTGCGGACAAGCCATACCCGCAAGAGCTCCTATCGCTCCACCGTGAGAATGCGCTCACCAGCACGCAGCACGAAAATAAGCTACTTCTCTACCAGATTCCCAGCACGTGCTGCATTCCCAAACTCATGCACGCGATGCCAATCCAGCAGCAAAAGCCCAGCGCGATGGGCTTGCCGCCCTTTTTGACCAGCTCGACGATATCGGTATTAAAACCAATAGCCGCCATGGCCATCACAATAAAGAACTTCGATAGCTCCTTGATGGGCGCCGTAATGGGCGCGGGAAGCTGAAGCACCGTGGTGATTACGCTCGCCAGCACAAAGAACAGCACAAACATGGGAAACGCGCGTTTGAGGGAGAACGTGCTTTTGGCGTCGCCGCCGGCCTTGCGCGCCAGATGCATCTGCCAGCATGCGAGGACCAACGTGATGGGGATAATGGCCAGCGTCCTGGTGAGCTTGACCACCGTGGCGCTCTCGAGCACATTGGCGCCGGGATGCATGCTGTCCCAGGCGCTCGCCGCAGCCGTTACGGACGAGGTGTCGTTGATGGCGGTGCCGGCAAACAGGCCAAAGCCCTCGTTGGTCAGCCCGAGCATGCCGCCGAGCGTCGGAAACACGAGCGCCGCGATAACGTTAAACAGGAAGATGACCGAAATGGCCTGGGCAATCTCGCGATCGTCGGCATCGATGACGGGTGCGGTCGCAGCGATGGCAGAACCGCCGCAAATCGACGAACCCACACCCACAAGCGTCGCGATCTTGCCCGGCACGTTCATAACGCGGCAGAGCACAAAGGCGATGACAAGCGAGGTCGAGATTGTCGCCACGATAATCGGTAGCGACTGGGCGCCCTTGGACAGAATCTGGGAGAGGTTCATGCCAAAGCCAAGCAGGATAACCGCGTACTGCAAGACTTTTTTGGACGTATAGGTGACGCCGGCGGCGAGCTGTTCGCGACGATTCTTGGGAAAGACGAGCGCCAGGACCATGCCAAAGAGGATGGCGAATACCGGACCGCCGACCACCTCAATTTGTTTGCCGAGCAACGTCGCGGGAATGGCGATGATCAGGCAGAACAAGACGCCTTTCCAGCGCTCGCGTACGAAATTTGCCAGTTGCATATGGGATTCCTTCTTTCTATTTCACGTTTGCGACGGCTTATGATACGGCAACATTGAGCGCAGCCTTGCGCAAACACAGACTAAGATGCCGCAATAGTTCTCAGGCAACAGCCGAATTACCCACCGCGGAGAGCTGATTCGCGGCATAATTAACAACTGACATATGAGTTTGATAGAACAGTTGCGAGGCGCTATGGAAGAATCGATGCACGTCGGCGAGCAGGAAACGAGCCTACAGGACCAGTCCTACCACACCATTCGACGCAAAATCGTCTACCTGGACTACAAGCCGGGCGAAAAGCTGGGCGTCAAGCAACTTTGCGACGACCTGGATATGGGTCGCACGCCCGTGCGCGAGGCTTTGGTTCGCTTGGCGCAGGAAGGCCTGGTGCGCACCGTGCCCCAGAGCGGCACCTACGTCTCACCCATCAACCTCACCCTTGCCGAGAGTGCCTGCTACATCCGCGAACATCTGGAAAAGCAGGTGATCGTGGAGTGCTGTGCGCGCGCCACGTCGGCCGGCATCGAGCAGCTCGACCGCGCCATCGCGCTGCAGGAAAAGGCCATGGCCGAAGAGGATCGCATCGGCTTCTTTTTGAGCGACAACCTCATGCATCACATGATTTTTAGCATCGCATGTCGCAGCACCGTGTGGTCGTGGCTCGAAGAGACCAATGCCGACTTGGAGCGCTTCCGCTGGCTGCGCGCTGCCACGCAGGTTCTCGACAATCAGGACATCGTGAACGAACACAAGCAGATTCGCCGCGCTATCGCCGGTCGCGACCCCATCGAAGCGAGCTTTTTGGTTAGCAAGCACCTGCATATGATGTTCCGCAACCAGACCGAGGTTCTGGACCAGTTCCCCGAGTACTTCGAGACCAGCAAGCTCCGCTAACCTGCCAAAAAGGGACAGGTTCATTTTGGCAGGTTTTATCTGGGCAAATGCAGAAAAGGCCCGGCTCCGTCTTGATGCGGAGCCGGGCCTTAGTCGTTAGGACGGCGGAATATTAGTTATTCCACGGTCACGCTCTTGGCGAGGTTTCGGGGCTGGTCGACGTCGCAGCCGCGCAGGATGGCGACCTCGCGGGCGAGCAGCTGCAGTGGAACGCTCGCCGTAATGGGGCTGAACACGTCGCGGACTGCCGGCACGCGGATGATGCAGTCGGCGATCTTGTTGATCTCCTCGTCGCCCTCGGTGGCAACGACGATGACCTTGGCGCCGCGCGCCTTGCACTCCATAAGGTTCGACACGGTCTTGTCGTAGGTGGCACTCTTGGTGGCCACGGCGATGACAGGGAAGCCCGGGTCGATCAGGGCAATAGGGCCGTGCTTCATCTCACCGGCGGCATATGCCTCGGCGTGCAGGTAGCTGACCTCTTTGAGCTTGAGCGCACCCTCGTAGGAAATGGCGGCACCCATGCCACGGCCCACGAACAGTGCGGACTGCGCGTCCTTGCACAGCAGGGCGGCTTCATGAACGGCCTCGGTCTGGGTATCCAAAATCCACTGGATCTGCTCGGCCGTATCGGAAAGCTCGCGGAACAGCATGCGCGCCTGCTTGGTGGTCAAGCGGTACTTGACCTGCGCCAGCAGCAGGGCCAAAAGCGTAAGGCTCACGACCTGGCCGATGAAGCTCTTGGTCGAGGCGACCGCGATCTCCTTGTTGGCCTTGGTGTAGATGACGCCGTCGCTCTCACGCGCCACGGGGCTGCCCACCACGTTGGTGATGCCGAAGACCTTGGCACCCTTGATGCGCGCATCGCGAATGGCGGCAAGGGTATCGGCCGTCTCGCCCGACTGGGACACGGCCACGACGAGCGTCGTCGGCGTGATGATGGGGTTGCGATAGCGAAACTCGCTGGCCGCCTCCACCTCGGTGGGGATGCGAGCCCAGCCCTCAATGAGATTCTTGGCAATGAGGCCAGCGTGATAGCTGGTGCCGCAAGCGATCACGTAGACGCGGTCGATGTCGTTGAGTTCCTCGAGCGAAAGGCCCAGCTCGTCGATGTCGAGCTCGCCGGCCGGCGTCATACGACCAACCAGCGTGTCGCGCACGACGCGCGGCTGCTCGTGAATCTCCTTGAGCATAAAGTCGGGATAACCGCCCTTTTCTGCCATATCCAGGTCCCAGTCGATGTGGGTGACCTTGGGCTCGATAACGTTGCCGGCCTCGTCGGTGTACTCGACGCCTGCGGGCGTGAGCTTGGCAAACTGACCGTCCTCGAGCACCACGACATCGCGGGTGGCGTCGATGAGCGCGATGACATCGGAGGCGACATAGGCGCCGGTCTCGCCCGCGCCGACCACGATCGGGGAATCCTTGCGGGCCACGGCGATCACGCCGGGCTCGTCAGCGCACACGGCGGCCAGACCATAGGCACCGACCACGTGGGTGCAAGCCTCGCGCACGGAGGCCATCAGGTCGTGCGTCTCGGCATAAGCCTCTTCGATCAGATGCGCGAAGACCTCGGTATCGGTCTCGCTCTTAAAGTGGTGGCCGCGACCCTCCAGCTCTTCGCGCAGCTCGGCGAAGTTCTCGATGATGCCGTTGTGGACGATGGCGATACGACCGTCGCAGCTGGTGTGGGGGTGAGCGTTAACGACGGAGGGCTTGCCGTGGGTGGCCCAACGGGTGTGGCCGATACCGCAGGTAGCGTCGCTGTCGATGTTGGAAAGCTCGCTCTCCAGGCCCGCGACCTTGCCCACGCGGCGGATGACGTCGAGGTGCGCCGCGGCGCCCTCGCCCACCTCGAGCGCGACGCCCGAGGAGTCATAGCCGCGATACTCCATACGCTTGAGGCCCGTGACCAGGATGTTCTTTGCAATATCAGAGCCGGTGTAGCCGACGATTCCGCACATAAGATAAATCCCTTCGTTCGCGTGACTGCAAGACGTCCACGCACAGGGGGCGCTGAGACGTACAACGTTCGAGTATTGTACTCACGCAAGCGCAAGCTAATATACCAGAAGTGGTATCTCAACTTAGATACCACCCGATGTACACACGTCCAGCCGGTCTAAACCACCACAAAGGTGCCCGTCCCCTTCGTGGTGGTCGCATTGGCAACAGCGTTTCCCCAGATAAAACCTGCCAAAATAAACCTGTCCCTTTTTGGTAGGTTTGGGATGCTACAATCTGGCTTGTACTTGAAACGCATCAAAGGGGCCGCTATGGCAAAGGTAAAAATCAGCGACGTCGCGCGCGAGGCCGGAGTTTCGTTGGGCACGGTCTCCAACGCGCTCAACCACCCCGAAAAGCTGCGCCCCGAGACCCTCAAGCTCATCAACGAGACCATCAATCGCCTTGGCTACCTGCCCAATCAAAGCGCCCGTCAGCTCGCGGGCGGCGCCACCAAGTCCTTTGGCCTGGTGCTCCCCCGTCTCGATCACGGCTTTTCGCTCCAAATCGCCAGCGGCGCCCACAACGAGGCCCGCAAGCACGGCTACGATCTGCTCATCGCCAACGCCGATAACGACGATATTCTCGAGGACCATTACCTGCGCTACTTTATGGGCACCCAGATGTCCGGCGTCATGGTTCAGCCCATGGCATCCCCCGACTGGCACCCCGCCATGACCAAGATGCCCGTGCCGATCGTCCATCTGGACATCCATTGCTCCGAGCCCGGCTACTACGTAGCGGCCGACAACGAGGCCCAGGGTCGCATCATTGCCGAGCTTGCCATCGCCCGCGGCGCGCACCATATTGTCGTCGTCGGCCGAGCAGCATTTATGCAACTCACCCTGCGCGTCCTTGGCATTCATAAAGCGCTCGCTCTACGCCCCGATATCAAGATCGAAGTCATCGACGCCGGCGAATGGAATACCGCTGCCGACGGCTACGGCATCGGTGCCCAAATCGCCGAGCGCCCCGCGGACGAACGTCCCGATTTTGTCGTCGGCCTGACCGACGTGCTGGCCTCGGGCGTCATCTCGGCGCTGGTCGACAAAGACATCGCCGTCCCCGGGCAAGTACGCGTAGCAGGTTGCGATGGCAACCCACTCGCTTGGAGCGGATCGGTCCCGCTCACTACGGTAGCGCCCCCAGGCTACGAGATTGGCCGCAAGGGCGTTCAATTGCTCATGGAGCAAATTGAGAACAAGGCCCCAGCAAAGACCAAGCACGTCCACATCGGCTCTGCAGCGCGCACCGTCACCGCGGTCACGGCCATCGAGGACATCAACCGCCAAGAACTCGTGCGGCCGTTCCTGCTGGAACGCGCCAGCAGCCAGGCAAGCAGCCAGACCGACGCCACGGCCATCAACCTCGGTGCGTATCTATAGCACGCCCGCAAGTATGCTAAGTCGCCGCTCAAGCAAAAGGGGCCCGACCATTGCCGGACCCCTTTTGCTTGAGCGCAAACGTGGGCAATTGCTCGTTTCAACGCCGCAATTGTCTAGCGCACGGCCTTGACCGCCGCCGCCAGATCGAACAGCGTATCGAGCACGGCCTCGCAGCCATCCACCACGTCCTGCGGCAACGGCACAATATCGGGGACGGCAAAGACATGGCAGCCGGCCGTAATGCCCGAGACGCAACCGTTGCGCGAATCCTCGACCACGGCACATTCCTCGGGAGCAAAGCCCGCGCGCTCGCAGGCGAGCAGATACATCTCGGGGTCGGGCTTGCCGTGCACGACGTCCTCGCCACACGTTACCGTTTCAAACTTGTCAAAGAGGCCAACCATCTTAAGGTTGCGCTCGGCCGTAACGAGGCGCGACGACGTCGCTAGACCCACGTGATAGCCCGCAGCCAGCAGCTCTTCTAGGCATTCGGCGGCGCCGGCCTTAAGTTCCAGTTCGGTCTTGACCATCTCGTCGCGAATCTCCTTGTGGCGGACATAGACCGCCTCGGTGGTTTCGTGGCTGCCGTAATGCTTATCGAGGATGTCCATGACATCGGGCAGCGTGCGGCCGATAAACTGATGGATCAGCGCTTCATCAATCGCGAGCCCCAGCTCAGCGGCGCCCGCCTTCCAGGCCTTAATCCCCAAACGCTCGGTGTCGACCAGCGTTCCGTCCATGTCAAAAATAACAGCCTTGATCATATCGGCCCCCTCACCGGATTGTGTTACTACCACTCTACCGCACTTACAAACTTGTATATAACGTATATAGCATATTGCACTTTCGTTACATAGATAGAAGACTTATGGCAAGTAACGCATTAGGATTATAGTTTTCGACCGAGTACTCAATGGTAAGGATCGTTTCATGATTTTAGACACCACGGCACCCGCAGAGGAGCTTCAAGACAAGCTATCGGCGCTCGAACAGCTGCTTTTGGCATACGGGCGCGTGGCTATCGGGTTTTCCGGTGGCGTCGACAGCAGCTTTTTGGCCGCCGTATGCGCCCGCATCATGCCAACCAATACCCTCCTCGTCCATCTCACTACGCCGCTCATCGGCACGCCCGAACAGGCCTCGTTTGAGCGGTCCGTTGATGGACAAGCCAATGAAGGGGCGCATTTTAAGCTCCCCGTGCTCAATCTTTCGGTCGATCAGCTGCAGCTCCCCCAAGTAGCCTGCAACGATGCCAATCGCTGCTACCACTGCAAGCACGCTGGCTTTACCGCCATCGTCAACCACGCCAAGTCGCTCGGCTTTCCCACCGTCATCGATGGCAGCAATGCAAGCGATCGCGGTGACTACCGCCCCGGCATGCGTGCGGCAGAAGAGCTCGGCGTACGCTCACCCCTTATGGAGGTCGGCTTTACCAAGGACGAAGAGCGCGAGCTGCTGCGCGCATGGGGCTA
>CAUHIY010000029.1:0-17011 GCA_959606405.1 uncultured Collinsella sp.
GCGAACCCCCACGCCACACGGAGCACGACCGTGCCGAAGATCGTGAGCATCATAGGCTGGAAACTCACGCCGGCGCCGCGGATGGAGCCGGACGCATTTTCGATAATCGAGAAGATCGCGTAGAACGGCGCGATGAAATGAAGAATCGTCGTGGTGTAGGCCGAAATTGCGGCATCGTCGATAAACAGACGCGAAAGCGGGCCCGAAAATACCAGCAGCACGGCAGACAGGCCACCGATAAGAACAAATGAAAGCACGAGCGACGTGTGATATCCCTTTCGCATGCGATCGTAATTGCGCGCACCAAAGTTCTGCGCCGAGAACGTAGTAATCGACACACCAAGCGCCTCGGTCACCATCCAGATAATGCCGTCCAGGCGCCCGGAAAGGCCCCAAGCGGTCGTGACATCGGCTCCAAACGAGTTGACCGACACCTGAATCAAAACGTTGGAAATCGAATACGCCGCAGACTGAACGCCCAGCGGCAAACCGCACGAAAGCATGCTCTTGCAAATGCCGCGATCAATACCGAGCTTGGATAGCGACAACCGCCACGCCCCCGGAGCGCGCATCATGCGGATCAAAATCATCGTGGCATTGGTGCAGATAGTCAGCGCCACCGCGATGCCGCAGCCCAGCGCTTCCATGTGCAGCACGGCGACAAAGAGAATGTCGAGCGCCACGTTGACGAAGCAGCCGGAGGCAATAATGACCGCCGGACCGCGCGTGTCGCCCACGGCGCGCAACAACGCCGTCCCCATATTGAGCAGCAGCGCTGCAAACATGGCGGCAAAGTAGCAACGGGCATACGCCACACCCTCGGCCAGCAGCTCATGCGGTGTATTCATCAGCACAAGCATCGGCTCGACAAACACCATGCCCAGAATGGAAATGACAATGCCGCCCACCAGCGCGAGCGTCATGGCCGTATGGACCGATCGGCTCAAGCGCTCGTCATCGTGCTGGCCAAAAAACTGGCCCGTAATGACCGCACAGCCAGCACCCACACCGACGCAAAAACCAATGCAGAGCTCCGTGAGCACCATCGTGGCCTGAATGCCACCCAGCGCGAGCTTGCCGCCAAACTGGCCGACGATATAGGTACCGATAAGCGTGTAAGCCTGCTGAAAAAACGAGCTAAAGAAGATGGGAACGCACAGCGAAAGCAGCTGCTGCCAAATAACGCCCTGCGTTACATCGATAGCCGTAGATTTCTTAGCCACACGCCCTCCCCGCCAGCGTACGTCAAACAATAAAACGGCACTTTAAAACCAAAGCCAATACCAGCTTAGCACCGACCGGTATCGGCCGAAACACCCCGAACCAGAGCCCAGTACGAAATAATTGCCTAGTGATACAGCCCCGGCTGGTAGTGGTACTCGTTGCTCACATGCGGGCACAGCTGCCAAAAGGCGACGGCACTCGCAGCGGCCACGTTGAGCGAATCGACCCCATGCGCCATTGGAATACGCACGGCGCGGTCGCAGCCCGCAATGGTCTTGGTGCCCAAGCCGGCACCCTCGGTGCCCATAAAGATTGCCAGACGGTCAATCTCCTGCAGCGCGGAATCGTCCAGCGACACCGAATCATCCGTCAACGCCATGGCGGCACACGAAAAGCCGGCATCGTGCAGCGCCGCCAGCCCATCATGCGGCCATACGCGCGCCTTGCTGCCAATGCGCGTCCAGGGCACCTGGAACACCGTGCCCATGCTCACGCGGGCCGAGCGACGGTACAGCGGGTCACAGCAAGTGGGGCTCACCAAAATACCGTCGACGTTCAGCGCAGCCGCCGAGCGGAAAATCGCACCGACGTTGGTGTGGTCGACAATGCCCTCGAGCACGCACACGCGCACCGGGCGCTCCCCCGCCGCCTCGACGACGCCGCCCAAGAACTCATCAACCGGAATCTGTCGAGGGCGACGAAATGCCGCGAGCGCACCGCGCGTCACGTTAAAGCCCGTCAGCCGCTCCATAAGCTCCATCGAGGCCACGAACACGGGAACCGGACCCGCGTCCTCGCGCACAACCAGGCGCTCAAACAGCGGCATCATCTGATCGAGCCAGCGTTCGCCCAAAAGAAAGCTCACCGGCTCGTATCCGGCGCGCACCGCGCGCTCGATAACCTTGGCACTCTCGGCGATAAAGATGCCCTTTTGCGGCTCCAGCACGCAGCGCAGCTCGCGATCGGTCAGTCGCACGTAGGCATCGAGCCGCTCGTCCTCGAGCGAATCGATTCGCAGCACCTCAACGGCATCAGTCATAGCAGCCAGCCCGCACCCTTCTTTACAGCACATCTATACCAAACGAGGCGACGCTAAGCGCCGCCCCATGCATTCAAACAATCCGATGATACCGTTCACACCGGACGATTTACGCCTCAACGCGACGATACGTTACGAACTCATAATCGACACCCTCGTCGCCCTCGCCCGAGGCAATCGTGGCAACACCGCCACGCCGCGCAATCTCCCACGCGGGATCGGCATCCAGATCGGGAAAGTACGTATCCACGTCATGCACGCAATGGTTATGCGTAACCTCGGCCTCGGCGCAATACGGCAAAAACTGCCGATACACCTCGCCGCCACCGATCACCCACGCAACGGGCTCATCGGCTACCGCGGCGAGCGCTTCGTCGACGCTATGCACCACGTCGACACCCTCGGGAGCAAAGTCCTCATCGCGCGTGAGCACGATATTACGACGGTTCTTGAGCGGACGCCCGCCGGGAAAACTCAGCAGCGTCTTGCGTCCCATAATGACCGGGCAACCCTTGGTGCATGCCACAAAATGACGCATGTCGGCACGGTTGGACACCACCATGTCGCCCTCGCACCCAATACCCCAGTCATCGCACACGGCGACAATGGCAGAAAGCTTACACGTCATGCGCGTCACCTACACCGCAATGGGGATGTTCTTGACCTGCGGGCCGTGCTCATAGCCCTCGACAATCAGGTCGTCGGTCGTAAACGCATAGAAGTCATGCACATCGGGGTTAAGCGATACCTTAGGCGCGGCAAACTGCGGACGCTCGATAAGCTCGCGGACGATATCGACATGACGGTCGTAAATGTGGGCATCGGCGATCACATGCAGCAACTCGCCGGGAATCATATCGACCGACTGCGCGACCATCATCAGCAAAATGGCGTACTGGCACACATTCCAGTTGTTCGCAGCCAAAATGTCCTGGCTGCGCTGGTTGAGAATCATGTTGAGCGTCGGTTTATCATCCTGCGGGCGCTGCGTCACGTTATACGTCACGCTGTAGGCGCACGGATACAGGTGCATCTCGGACAGGTCGCTAAACACGTAGGTATTCGTCATAATGCGGCGGCTGTACGGCGTGTTCTTAAGGTCGTACAGCACACGGTCCATCTGATCGAAGTCACCCTCGGTATAATGGCTCTTCTGACCAATCTGATACCCGTAGGCCTTGCCGATGGAGCCAGTCTCGTCGGCCCACTCATCCCAAATATGACTGTTGAGATCATGCACGTTATTGGACTTCTTTTGATAGATCCATAGGATCTCATCCATGGCAGATTTGAGGGCCGTACGACGCAGGGTAAGCGCCGGAAACTCCTCACGCAGGTCATAGCGTGCCGTGACACCAAAGTTTTTAATGGTATAGGCAGGGGTGCCATCCTCCCACACCGGGCGGACCTTTTGGCCCTCGGTGGTGGTGCCATGGTCCAGAATATCGCGGCACATGGTTACAAACTGTTGATCAGCCTTGCTCATTGACCCTCCTGTCAGTCGCCTATAAGCGAGATTCATTGTAGCCCAGGCACATGCGGCCCCACAGCCCAAACATAAGCCCTCATTTTCTGGCATATGCCAGAAATTCCTTGCGCAAATCAGCGCGTTCGCTATTCTATTGTTGACATATGTCAGATAAGGAGGGCGCATGGCAGGAAGACGCGAGAAACTGCGCCGCGTCGGGATCATCCCCGAATACCGCGGCTTTACCCCTGACGGCCTAGCCAGCGGAGACGCCATCGACATGACGGTCGACGAACTCGAAGTCCTGCGGCTGTGCGACCTGGAAGGCCTTAACCAAGAGGCAGCCGCACAGCAGATGGGCATCGCGCGCGCCACGGTGGCGGCTATTTGCAGCCGAGCGCATCGCAAGGTGGCAAACGCGTTGGTCAATGGACGGGCAATCGTCATCGAAGGCGGCAATATCGCGTACTCCCCCATTACCACGGCAACGGCCGTATGGCCAGCAAAGGAGATCGGCACCATGAGGGTGGCAACCACGTACGACAACGGCAACATCTTTATGCACTTTGGCCGCAGCGAGCAGTTCAAGATCTACGACATTCAGGACGGCAAGGTACTCAACGAGCAGGTCGTGGGCACCGGCGGCACCGGCCACGGTGCCCTTGCGGGCCTGCTCGCCAACGGCGGCGTGGACACGCTCATCTGCGGCGGCATCGGCGGTGGCGCCATCAACGCGCTTGCCCAAGCCGGCATCACGGTATACGCAGGTGCCCAAGGCAGCTGCGACGCTTGCGTCGAGGCCCTTATCGCCGGCACGCTCGCACAGAACGGCGAGGCCACGTGCGGTTGCCACGGCCACGACCACGAGCATGGCGATTCCTGCGGCTGCCACGGCCATCACGAGCACGAGGGCCGCGAGAGCTGCGGCTGCCACTAGCGGCACGGCACCGCGAGCTCGGGGCGCGAAGCCGAACGCAACCCAACAATCAAAGCCAACAACAAAGGCCACCCGGTAGCTTCCGAGTGGCCTTTGCCATATCAAGCTGGAATTACAGCTCTATTTCTTATTGCGCATCTGCGCTTCCATCTGGCGCAGCAGCTCCATATCGGACTTGGGACCGCCCGTACCCAGGCCGCCCATGCCGCCCAGACCCATAGCGTCCAGGCCAGGGATATTGGGCATGCGCATCTTCTTGCCCTTCTTTCCCTTTTTGCCCTTTTTGCCGCCAGCCTGTGCCTGATTGGCCATCGTGCGCATGCGGCCCATCATCTTGTTCATCTCGCCCCACTGCTTCATAAGGCTATTGACCTCGGTGGGGGTTACGCCAGCTCCCTTGGCAATGCGGGCGCGACGCTGGCCGTTGATGATGGAGGGACGCAGGCGCTCCTCCTTGGTCATCGACATGATAATGGCCTCGTTCTTATCGAAGATGCCCTCGTCCAGGTTGCCGCCCATCTGGTTTAGTGCACGCTGGCCACCGGGGAGCATGCCCAGGATACCCTTCATGCCGCCCATCTTCTTGACGGCTTTCATCTGGTCGAGCATATCGTTCATGGTAAAGCCCTCGCGCAGCATACGCTCGGCAGCCTCGAGCTGTTCGGCATCGGCTGCCTCCTGGGCCTTCTCGATGATGCCGACGACATCGCCCATGCCCAAGATGCGCTTGGCCATGCGGTCCGGGTAAAACGGCTCAAGCGAGTCGGGCTTCTCGCCCATGCTCACGAACTTGATGGGCTTGCCGGTCACCTGGCGCACCGAAAGTGCGCCACCGCCACGGGCGTCACCGTCGAGCTTGGAGATAATCACGCCGTCAAAGTCGGTGCGATCGGCGAAGGTCGAGACGACGTTGACGATATCCTGGCCGGTCATGGCATCGACGACCATCAGCACCTGGTCGGGCTTGACGGCCTTCTTAATGTCGACGGCCTCCTGCATCATCTGCTCGTCGATCTGCAGACGACCGGCGGTATCGACGATGACCACGTCACGCAGGTGGTCGACGGCCTCCTGGATGGCGCCCTTTGCGATGTCGATCGGGTGCGCTCCGTCACCGCGGAAGACCGGCACGCCGATCTCGCCACCGAGCGTGGCCAGCTGGTCGGCAGCGGCGGGACGGTAGACGTCGCACGCGGCGAGCAGCGGCGAGCGGCCCTGCTTCTTGAGCAGGTAGGCCAGTTTCACGGCCGCCGTGGTCTTACCGGAGCCCTGCAGGCCCACGAGCATGATGACATTGGGAATGCGGTTGCTAAAGACGAGTTTGCTCTCGGTTGAGCCGAGCATCTCGGTGAGCTCGTCGAGCACGATCTTGACGACGTTTTGCGCCGGCGACAGCGACTCCATGACCTCGGCGGTCATGCAGCGCTCTTTGGTCTTGGCAACGAACTCCTTGACGACCTTGAAGTTAACGTCGGCCTCGAGCAGCGCCATGCGAATGTCGCGCATGGCCGAAGTAATATCGGCCTCGGTCAGCTTACCCTTGCCGCGCAGGCGGTCAAATGTGTCGTTGAGGCGATCGCTCAGAGAATCAAACACTAGTCACTCCTTAGTTGGACTCGCCCACCAGGGCGCGGCAGAAATCTTTGGCGTTAAACTCCTGCAGGTCATCGACCTGCTCGCCCACGCCGATGCGCAGGATCGGGAGCTTGAGTTTTTCGGCCACGGCCATGGCGATACCGCCCTTAGCCGTGCCGTCGAGCTTAGTCATGATAATACCGTCCAGGCCCAGCGCCTCGTTAAACTCGAGCGCCTGGTTCAGACCGTTCTGACCAGTGGCGGCATCGATCACGAGGACAACCGAGACGGGCATGGGGCCGGCGGCCATATTGGCGGCGCGCTTACGCGTCACGTTGACCACCTTGGCGAGCTCGCGCATGAGCTCGGGGCTCGTGTGCAGACGGCCGGCGGTATCGATGAGCACCAGGTCGCTGCCGCGCTTATCGGCCTCGTCGAGCACGTCATAGCACACGCTTGCCGGATCGGAGCCGCGGTCACGCTTGATAACCGGTACGCCGGCACGCTGGCCCCACACATCGAGCTGCTCGATGGCGGCGGCGCGGAAGGTGTCGGCCGAACCGATCACCACGTTCTTGCCGCGGGCGGCCATGGCGCTTGCAATCTTGCCGACCGTGGTGGTCTTGCCGGCGCCGTTGATGCCGACAAACAGCACGCAGCTCGGCGTATCGGAAAACGGATCGCGCTCAACAGGCACAAAATGGCCCTCGAGCTGCTCGGCCAGGGCGCGGCGAAGCTGCGGGGCGGTCTTGAGGTTCTTCTTGGCCGCGGCGTCACGCAGGTCATCGGAGACCTGAATAGCGACCTCGGCACCCATGTCACCCATGACGAGGGTGTCCTCAAGGTCCTCCCAAAAATCCTCGTCGACCTCGCCGCCAAAGTAGAAGACCTCGTTGAGGGCCTCGCGGCTGCGCTCAAGTCCGCGCGAGAGTGCGTCAAAGAATCCCATTATGCATTCACGACCTTTCCGGTTTCGCGATCGAGTTTTTGCGAGACGACGCGACTGACGCCGTCGGCTTGCATCGAGACGCCGTAGAGAACGTCAGCATCCTCCATAGTACGGCGCTGATGCGAGATTACCAAGAGCTGCGTATCGGAACGCAGCACATCGAGGGCGCCGATGAGCTTGGACAGGTTGGCGTCGTCGAGCGCAGCCTCGACCTCGTCCAGCACATAGAACGGCACTGTGCGCGTACGGTACACGGCAAAGAGCAGGGCGAGCGCCGTCAGGCTCTTCTCGCCACCCGACATGAGCATCATCTTGGTGATGCGCTTGCCGCGCGGCTGCGCCACGACCTCGATGCCCGTCTCGGCCGGATGCTCGGGATCGGTCATCTCCAGGTGAGCCTGACCGCCTGGGAAAAGCATGGCGAAGATCTCGCGGAAATTCGCATCAACCTTCTCAAACGTCACCAGGAACGCCTTGCGCATCTTGCGATCGATTGCCACGGTGATCTTGGTGAGCGCCTTGCGCGCGCTCTCCAGATCGGCCAGCTGCTCCTCGATGTAATCGGCGCGGCGCTTGAGCTGCTCGTACTCCTCCATGGCGACCTGGTTCACAGGACCCAGGTTGTTGATCTGGCGCACAAGTTGGTTAAGCTCGCGCTCGGCGGCGTCGCGATCGGTGGGTGCCGGCAGCATGAGCGCTTCCTCAAGCACCGTGGTACCGTCGGCAGTGATGGCCTTAATGGCAGCCTCGACCTGCACCTCGAGCTTGCCGCGCGCCACCTTGAACTCATTTTGCGTCGTGGCGGCAACATCAACCTTCTCTTTGGCGCGGGCGACCTCGGCCTTGGCGTCCTCGATGGTCTTCTTAAGCGAAGCCGAGTCCGCCTCCTCAAGCGTTGCCTGGTCGCGCAGGCGGGCAGCCCAGTCCGAGGCACGCTCCAACAGGGCAGAATAGCGCTCGTGCATGGGATCGACGCGAAGACGCAGCAGCTCGAGCGAGCGCGAGGCCTGACGCGTCCCGCGGATACGACGGTCGATACCCTCCAGGCGATGCTCAAGATCGGGCACGCGGCCCTTCAGCGAACGAAGGCGCTCGCTCGTCTGAGCCAGGCGCACCTTAGCGTCGGCGAGCTTACCGGCGGCCTCGGAGTCATCGCGCCGAACGCGATCGAGCTCATCGTTGGCCTCGGCAATCTGGAGACCTAGGTCGCTCGCATGCGCACGAGCTTCGTCACGCGAGCGAGTAAGTTCATCCACGCGTGGACGAGCGGCACGGACGGCCTCGGCGGCCTGCTCACGGCGCTTGGTAATGCGCACGCGCTCGACCTCGGCATTGTTGGCACTCTGCTCCAGGCGGCCGATCTCGGACAGCAGGGAGCGACGCTCGCCCTCAAGGCGGGCGATCTCGCCGGCAGCATCGCCCTCGGCAGCACGGGCCTCCTCAACGGCAGTGTTGGCCTCGACGACCTGGTCCGAAACATGCTCAAACACAGCAGCAAGATCGGGCTCCAGGCCTTCCAGCTCGCGGATACGACGCTTACGCTCCAAGGCACCCGAAGCCTCGCCGGCATCGAGCCCCACGCGAACCAGGCCGCCGCAGGCAACGCGGGCGCCATCGGGGGTCACATAGGTCACGCCATCCACAACCGGCGCCGCCAACGCGGCAGCCAAGTCATCGACCACGTAATAGCCGCCGAGCAATGCCTCGACGACCGGACCGTAGCCCGCACGCACGGACAGATGGTCAACAAGACGGCTACCGGCGGCACCCTCGGCAGCCGCAGAGCCACTCACGCTGCGCGTCACCAGCAGCGCCTCGCCCGAGGCCTTCTTCTGATCCAGGGCAGCGCGACCGGCGCGCTCGAGTGCGACAGCGTTATCGAACAACAGGGCATCGATATCGCCGGCAAGCAGCTGCTCAACCAGGCCCTCGAGATCGCGAGGGGCTTCGAGCGCGTCGCCCAGACGGCCCGAAACATCGTCGCCCAGCGCGCCCACCAGACGGCTCACGAGCGGTGAGCTGTCTGCCATGCGGGCATCGAGCTTCTTTTGGCTGGCAAGCTCCGAGCGAACCTCGGACAGCTTGTTGCGCGCCTCGCTCTCGCGGGCACGCAGGTCCTTGAGGGCAGCACGTGCCGTCTCGGTGGCCTCGCGCGCATCGCTCTGGGCCTGACGAGCCGCCTCAAGGGCGCTCTCAAGCTCCTCAGCACGGTCGCGGCGGCTCTCAAGCGATGCTGTGACCTCCTCGAGCTGTTCATCGATCTGCTCCAGGCGCGAGGCATACATGTTGTCCTCGACCTCGGAATTGCTCAGCGAGTCCTTCACCTTGGCGAGCTCGAGCGCGGCGTTATCGGCCACACGCTGGACATCACGCTGCTCGCGCGTGAGCTGCGAAATCTGATTGTCAAGCGCAACGCGACGCTCGTGGAGCTCGGCGGCGGCAGGGCCGGCGGCGTCAACGTCGTCCTGGGCCTGCATATGCGCGCCGGTCACTTCCTCGAGCTGGGCACGCGCATCCTCGAGCTCCTCGACCACGCGACGACGCTGATGCTCGGAGCTCGAGATCTGGCCGCGCATGTCGGACAGGCGCGACACCATGTTGTGGCCCTTTTCCTCGAGCAGACGCATGTCGGAGTTAATGCGACCGACCGCGTCTTGCATATGGCGGCGCTGCTCACCCAAGTCGCCCACAAACAGGCCCTTTTCCTCGAGCATGACCTGAAGCTTTTCGAGCTCGCGCTCCTTTTCACCCAGGCGGTACTGCGCAAGCTCAAGCTCGGCAGAACCCTCCTTGGAGCGGCTTTCCAGGTCGTTCCACTGCAACTGCAGCGAACGAAGCTCGTCGACGGCCAGCATCTGCGTAAGCTCGTTCGCGCGCGAGGACAGCTCTTTGTACTTGCGCGCGCGATCGACCTGACGCTCCAGCGGCCGCAGCTGGCGGGCGATTTCCTTATTGATGTCGCGGGCACGGGTCAGGTGCTCGTCCATCGATTTAATCTTTTTGAGCGCACGTTCCTTACGACGCTTGTGCTTGGAGATGCCGGCGGCCTCCTCGATGAGGGCACGGCGCTCCTCGGGGCGGCTCTGCAAAATGGCATCGAGCTTGCCCTGGCTGATGATGGAATGCGTATCCTTGCCCAGTCCCGAATCGTGCAGGATGTCCTGGATGTCCATCAGGCGGCACGGGCTCGAGTTGATGAGGTACTCGCTTTCGCCCGAGCGATACATGCGGCGGGTGATAGCCACCTCGTCAAAGTCGACAGGCAGCATATGGTCCGAATTATCGAGCACCAGCGTGACCTCGGCCACACCCACCGGCTTGCGCGCCGACGAGCCCGAGAAGATGACGTCCTCCATGGCCTGGCCGCGCAGCTGCTTGGCGCTCTGCTCGCCCAGGACCCACAGAATCGAGTCGGAGATGTTCGATTTTCCCGAGCCGTTGGGACCGACGATGACGGTTAGGCCCGGCTCAAACGTCATATGGGCGCGGTCGGCAAACGACTTGAACCCTTTGAGCGTGAGGGACTTGAGATACACGGTTCCTCGCTTAAACAGGCTTCTTGTTGAGAATCACGCCGTTAGTGGTGTAACCCATGCGGTCGAGCGCCTCGAGCGCAGCGGCTCCCTCGGCCTCCTTCTTGGAGGAACCGGTGCCGCGGCCCTGGCGAATACCGTCGATGAGCACCACGGCGGTAAAGGTCGGTGCATGCGCCGGGCCTTCAGAGCCAACGAGCTTGTACGCCGGAGGCTCGTGGCCGTCGGCTTGCACGCACTCCTGCAAAAACGACTTGGGGTTCGCAGGATGCTCGGCACGCTCGGAGGCCAAATGGGGCTTAAGCGTACGGTGGATGAACTCCGCCGCCGCATCCCAGCCAGCATCCAGATACAGCGCACCCACGAGCGACTCATAGACGTTCTCGAGCGCCGAGTGCAGGCCGCGCGCGCCGGTACCGGTCTCGGAGGCACCAAAGATGATGATGTCGTCGATGCCCAGCTCATGGGATACCTCGGACAGCGTGGCACCCGAGACGAGCGACACCTTCAGGCGCGTAAGCTTGCCCTCGTCAAACTCCGGATAGGACTCAAAGAGCGAACGGGCGACGACGGCGCCCAAAATGGAATCGCCCAAGAACTCAAGGCGCTCATAGCTGGCAGAAACCGGCTGGCCCTCGACGGCCGAGGGATGCGTAAGCGCCGCGCGCAGCAGCACCTTGTCATTGAACTCGTGGCCAAGAATCTCCTGGGCGCGCGTAAGTCGTTCGGATAAAGCCAAGACCTAAGCCTCCCTGGCGTTTTCGATCGCGTCGACGGCGTCGGCGACAGAGTTGAGCGAGAGCAGGGTCTCGTCATCGATCTCGAGATTGAACTCGTCCTCGATAGCCGTAACCAGTTGCAGGCGCTCGAGCGAGTTGGCATCGAGGTCGTCAAAGGTGGTCTCATCGCTAATTTCGGCAACATCGACGCCCAGAACGTCAGCAGCGACCTCGGCGATCTTGTCGAAGATTTCGGAGCGGTCCATAGCGCTTCCTCTCATAGTGCATGAATACCAAAAGAATGGTACCGCCCGGGCGGTACCAAGACACGGTTCTGATTCTACCCCACGAAGCAGGCCGCGAGGCGCATAACAGCGCTCTAACTCGCTCTTACAAAACGATGCCGTCCATGGAGTTGGCGACGTTCTCGACCAGCCCCGCGCGCACGGCTTCGGCCGCCGCAAGCGTACCGTTTTTAACAGCCTCGACCGAGGTGGCGCCATGGCCGATCAGGACCACGCCACGCAGGCCCAAAAGAATCGCGCCGCCCTTGGCATCACCAGAGAGCTTGGCCTTAATCTCGCGCATCTGCTTTTTGATGAGCAGCGCGGCGATCTTGGTGCCGAGCGAGGCCATAAAGGCGCCCTTGAGCTCCTGCAGCAAAAACTTGGCAGCGCCCTCGGTAGCCTTGAGAGCGATATTGCCCGACATGCCGTCGGCAACAACGACATCGAAATTGCCCGAGGTGAGGTCGGTGCCTTCGCAGTTGCCCACAAAGCCCGGAACTGCGGCCTTCATAGCAGGGAAGCAGGCCTTGGTAAAGTTAGAACCCTTCTCGTCCTCGGTGCCGTTACCAAGCAGGCCCACGCGAGGATGTTCGATGCCCAGGACGACGCGGGCATAGGCGCTACCCATCTGGGCAAAACGCACCATGTCATCGACCTCGACATCGGGGTTGGCGCCCATATCGCACAGCACCGTCAGACCGCCGGCGCGATTGGGCAACGCATTGGTCAGACAGGGGCGCACCGGCTGCTTCTTGCCTTCGGCCTGATACCTAAACGGCGTCACGTATGCGGTAGCAGCGGCGGTCATGGCGCCGGTGGAGCCGGCGGAGAAGAACGCGTCCGCGTTGCCCTTTTTGATGGCGCGGCAGGCAAGCACGATCGAGGACTTGCGCTTGGTCATCACGGCGCGAATAGGATCGTCATCCATGGCGATAACGTCGGGTGCCTCAAGGGCCTCAACACGTGCATGGGAAGCAGCAAAGGGATTGACGATTTCAGAGGGGCCAGCTGCCAAGACCTCGATATCGGGATCGGCGGCAAGCGCAGCCTCGATACCATCGAGAACAACCTGAGGTTTCTCGTCTCCGCCCACAACGTCTACACAAACGCGAACGTTACTCATATACATGCTCCTTATACAAAAATGGCCGACTCATTGAGCCGGCCATTGTGGTTCCAGTTGGAACGGCATCGCATCCAGAGTATACAGTTACTCGGTAACGATAACCTCGCGGTCCTTGTAGAAACCGCAGCTGGGGCACACGTGGTGCGGGAGCTTGACAGCGCCGCAACGGGGGCAAGTGGACTGAGCCGCAGCCGAGATCTTCATGTTGGCGGAACGGCGGGTGTGAGTGCGGATACGACCCTGCTTTTGTTTAGGTACGGGCATAGTGACCTTCCTTATGAACTATCCAGTGTGGCGATTACGCGCAAGTAGCGATACTACCACAGTTTTACTCATCGAGCTTGAGATTCTTCAATGCTGCAAATGGATTTTCCGTGGCAGCGGCCCATTCTGCCTCTGCCTGTGCGGCGCAATCGCATTGCTCGACGTTGAGATTGCAACCGCAGGTGGGACACAGACCGCGGCAATCGGGCTTACAGAGCACCACAAACGGCGTGTCCATGACGACCGCATCGTTGATGGGCTCACCCAGATCCACGATGCGATCCTCACCCAGGAGCTCGTAGCCGTCCTCGTAGGCCTCGGGATCCTCGGGCTCCTCAAAGAGGTAGAACTCCTCGATCTCGCCGGCGATATCAAACGAGGCGGGCTCCAGACAACGGTCGCACTCGCCGGTGGCGTGCGCGCGAACAATGCCCGTGAGCAAGACACCGGTACCGGCATTGGTAAAGACAACGTCATAGTCGATGCCGTCCTGTAGCTGATACTCCTTCTCGCCCACCATGTAGGTGGCGACATCAACCTTACCGGTCAGCGGATACGAATCACCAGGGAACTCGAGCTGCTCGGAAAGATCGACAGTAACGCTCGGGAACTCAGCCATTACCACTGACCATTCTGTTGGGCGGCACCCTCGTTGAGCTGCTGACGGCAACGGGTAACGGTGCCGGTCAGGCTCTTGAGGTTCTCCTCCAGGTGCGTAAAGACCTGCTCTGCGTAGTCCTCGGCAGCATAACGCGTCTCGCGCTCGTACTGCTGGGCACGATCGCGGATGTCGTCGGCCTGCTGCTGTGCCAAGCGGACGATCTCCTGCTCACCGGCAATGGTGAGGGCCTGCTGCTGAGCGTCGGCGATGATGGAATCGGCCTGAGCGGCGGCGGAAGCCATAAGCTCCTCGCGCTCCTTAAGGATACGGCGGGACTTCTGCCACTCCTCGGGATAGCTCATGCGGATCTCGTCGAGGATGTTGAAGAACACGTCGGCGTCGATGACCTTGAACTGAGCGTTCTTGCCGAAAGGCGGCTTGGCTTCCTCGATCAGCCCTTCGAGCTCATCGACCAAGCTGACGATCCTATCGCCAGGAAAATTCTCGCCCGGCATCCGGTCTCCTTTCATAGATAACATATCATCGTGCTAGTTTACCACATGCCACCAGGCAATAAAAAACGTCACGAAAAGCGATGTCTGAGCGCTTCGACCACGTTGGGCGGGACAAACGTCGATACATCGCTACCGAGCGAGGCGATCTGGCGAACGACCGAGCTCGAGATATAGCCGTACTGCGGCGCACTCATGACAAAGATGGACTCCAGCTCGTTATCCAAGCGATAGTTGAGGTCTGCCTGCTGCAGCTCGTACTCAAAGTCGGTCATAGCGCGCAGGCCCTTGACCACGGCCCCCGCACCCTGCTCGCGAGCGAAGTCGACCAAGAGGCCGGTAAAGGGCAGGACCTCGACGCCGTCGATATCACCGAGCGCCTCGCGAGCCAGCGCCACGCGCTCATCGAGCATAAACGTGGTGCCCACACCGTTTTTACCCTGCGACTCGGCAACGGCCACGATCACGCTGGGGAAGATGCGGCGGGCACGGCGAATCACGTCGATGTGGCCAAACGTGATGGGATCGAAGGTGCCCGGGACGATTACGCGGTTAATGGTGTCACTCATGAGCATCCTCCGTGGGTGCGTCGCTATCGTTGCCATCATCCTCGCCGTTGCCAACCCAACGAAGCAGGTCGACCGAGGTAATGCCGTAACGCTTCTCGCGCACGATCTCAAAGCCTGCCGGATGCGCACCCGCATCGGCGGCAGCGTGCTCGAACAGCGCATAGGCACCCTGCGCCAGCAAGCCTTGCTGAGCTAGGTTTTGCAGCAGCTCCTCGACCGGCTCGGCGCCAAAAGCATAGGGCGGGTCGAGCAGGACCAGGTCAAAGGGACCGCCCGGCACGCGGCCGCGCGAAGCGCTTGCCAGCACGTCGCCGCCCACCACACGCCAACGCGCACGGTCGCGGCACAGCGACTCGATATTCTTGGTGATCAGACGAGCAGCGTTGCGATCGATCTCGAACGTGGTGAGCGAGCGGGCACCACGCGAGAGCATCTCAATGCCCAAGGCACCGGAGCCGCCAAAGGCATCCAGCACGCGGACCTCGTCCAGATCGAAGTCGAATGCCGACATGACCATAGATGCGCACGCCTCGCGTACGCGATCGGTCGTGGGGCGGGTGACATCGCGACCACGGGGCTCCTCGATCTTACGACCGCGCCATTCGCCGCCGATGATTCTCATCCTCCGCTGACCTCCTTAAAGATGTGTCGATACCGCGTGGCGACCGCATCGCGCAAGGGACGCGTCGCCACGGAGTCAAGATTGCAAGCATACCGCAAGAGCTCGACCGCGTCCAAATGGGCCCACTCGATCAATTCCTCGTCGGCATCGAGGTCAACAAAGCGCAAGGTCACGCCGCCATGCTGACGGTACCCCAGGATTTCGCCCTCGTGGCGCAGACGCAGGTCCATCTGGGCGAGTGTAAAGCCGTCCGAGGTCTTCTCGAGCGACTGGAGGCGGTCCTGTGCCGCCGACGCGCCGCCGTTGCCCTTGGAGTGCGTCATGACTAGGCACGTACCCGACACGCTGCCGCGGCCCACGCGGCCGCGCAGCTGGTGCAGGGCCGCCAAGCCAAAGCGCTCACCGTTCTCGATGACCATGACAGTGGCGTTGGGCACGTCGACGCCCACCTCAACCACCGTAGTCGAGACGAGCACGTCGATCTCGCCGCGCTTGAAGGCATCGATAACCTGGTCCTTCTCCCCCGCTGGCATGCGGCCGTGAAGGCGCTCGATGGCAAGACCCGGCAATGCCAGACGCAGGCGATCGAGCTCGGTCGCCGTATCGTGCAGCGGCACGGGGACCGTCACGCGGCCCTCGTCGTCGCGGGCGATACCGGGCACGTCCTCCAGATCATCGACCGAGTCACTCGGCTCCACGAGCGGGCAAATCACGTAGGCCTGCTGACCCTTTTCATGCGCCTCGCGGATGGCGCCATAGGCAAGGTCGCGGCTCGACTCGGTAAGCACGCGTGTCGTCACGCCAGCGCCAGGGACGGGCCGATGGCGGATGATGCTCGTGTCCAGATCGCCGTAGACCGAAAGCGCCAGCGTACGTGGGATGGGCGTTGCCGTCATAACGAGCAGATCGGCACCAGGCCCCTTCGCACGCAGGGCGTTGCGTTGGCCGACGCCAAACCGGTGCTGTTCATCGATGACCACGAGCGACAGATGCTTGAACGCAACGTTATCCGAAAGCAACGCGTGGGTGCCAAAGAGGACATCGAGCTCGCCCGATTCCAGCTGTGCATGGATGCGCTCGCGCTCGGCCGCCGGCGTGGCGCCCGTCAGGAGCGCCCAGGTCATGCCAGCCTGCGAAAGCAAGGGGCCGGTCTTATCGGCATATTGACGCGCCAGCACGCCCGTGGGCGCCATAACGCAGGCCTGTGTGCCGCTATCGGCAGCCACAGCCAGCGCGCAGGCGGCAACGGCGGTCTTGCCGGTACCGACATCGCCCAGCAGCAGGCGGTTCATCACGCGCCCGCCATCGCACATATCGAGCAGGATATCTTGGAACGCGGCCTCCTGCTCGTCGCTCAGCGAAAACGGCAGGGCCTGCTTGAGCGCGGCCAGGTGCTCGCCCGCGGTGTGGGCATAGGGCACCACATCGACCAGGCCGCCGTCGTTGCGCAGGCGCAGCGCCAGCTGCAGGTAGAGGCACTCCTCGTAGGCAAGCCGTGCGCGCGCGATATCGCGCTCAGCCATGCTCGAGGGAAAGTGGATCGATCGAAGCGCACGAGCATTGCTCATCAGGCGACGTTTAACGCG
>CAUHIY010000030.1:0-16549 GCA_959606405.1 uncultured Collinsella sp.
TCACGACGGAGGCCACATTAAGTGGCCTCCTGTTCGTGCGGAACTCGCGATAAACCTAAGCCGGTGTCCCCGCTCTCCCGGGGCCTGTGGTTACCTGGTTGTTGCATGCGGCTCGCTTTTCGGAACTGGGCTGATATTTTCTTGATGTTAGGCGCTCTTGGTCCTAATGGGCTTGGGGCGCCTTCGCGTTTCCTCAGCTCCGCACCCTTGCGGGTTCGAATTCCTCCGCTTGCCCACAAGAAAGCGCCCTAGGCCGTTATGGGCTTAGGGCGCTCAGTTTTAATGGCTGGGACGGAGGGATTCGAACCCCCAACAGCCGGCACCAAAAACCGGAGTTCTACCGTTGAACTACGTCCCAATGTGTGGTGTTGCCCAAAAGCAACTCGTCTAGTTTACCTAATCTGCGAGGGCATCGCAAACGCCGTCGAGTAGGCGTACGGCGAGCGTCTGCGCGTCGCTGGCCGTGAAGGTGCCGTTGTAGCGCGTCATTCCCGTGAGCTCAATGCGAATGCGAGCCGGCTTCTGCTGCGCGGCGACATTGGCGGTGCGGATGCGCTGGGCCAGGTTGTGGCACTCGGCGAGGGCAATCGTGGCGCGTGGCGCGGCGTCGGCGGGCAGCTCGTCGCTTGCGATCTCGAGCACCAGGTCAACGTCGGTTGGGACCTCGGAGTCGCAGAGCATCATGCCGCTGTTGTCGGTCGTTGCCGTGGCGATGTTCCACATGCGCGAAGCAACGCTGCGTGCGATGGGGTCCTCACCGATAACGGCGATCTGGAAGCGCTCGAGCACGTTGGCGGCGCGAGCAAAACCGATGCGGGACTCGGCTTCGGTGACCGAGGGCTTGCCCTCCCACACATGGTGCAGGCGGTTGATGTAGGCGTAGGTGTCCTGGAAGGCCATGCCGTCGGCAAACAGGCCGACATTTTCCTGGAACTGCTGCAGGGCGGCCTCGGTATGCGGACCAAAGTAGCCGTCGTCTTCGCCACAGGCAAAGCCCAAAACGTTGAGAGCGCGCTGCAGGGCCTGCACATCGGCGCCATGGAAATTGGGCATGCGCAGATACAGGGTGCGGTCGCCCAGCTTATACGAGGCGTCGACCAGGGCGCTCCAACAGGGGATATCGACGGCATGACCGGCAGCAAGGCCGCTGTCGAGCCTGAAGGTGCTGACGGCCTGCTCGGTGGTGGTGCCAAAGCGCTTGTCGACAACCTCGGCGTCATCGATTGTATAGCCGAGCTGCAGAAGGCGGGACTGGACGTCCTCGACGGCTGCTCCCTGCATGCCCGTGGTAATAGGTTCCATGAACGAACCCCTTTCGGCGTACCATTCGTACTATTTTGAGCGTGTGTCGGATAGACAACGCGAGACAATTTATAAACATGCACTCAATAGTGTAGCAACTTGTACCCAAACTCGCTGCCCACAGGTTTTATGACCCCCGCTAGTTAAGACGCTCCACAAAGAAATCTGCCATTGAGAGGAAGAGCTCGCGCGCATGCGGGTCGAGCTCGACGCCTTCGATAGCGGCCTTGGCCTTAGCGGTCAGGTCGAGCGCATAGGTGTGGGCGTAATCGATGGAGCCGGTCTCCTGGAAGATCTCCACGGCGCGTGCGAGCTGCGCAGGGTCCTCGGTGCCCGAGGAAAGGATTGCCTCGATCTCGTCGTGATAGCGCTCGTCTGACAGGGCATGCACGGCAACGAGGGTGCGCTTGCCCTCGGTGATATCGGTGCGGAAGTCCTTGTTGGCGGCCTCCTTGGTGCCGATCAAGTTGAGCAGGTCGTCTTGAATCTGGAAGGCAAGGCCCGTGTGCAGCCCAAAGGCGCGCAGTGCCTCAATCTGCTCTTCGCTGCCGCCGCCGATAATGGCTCCGGCGGCAAGCGGCGTCGCTCCGCTGTAGTACGCGGTCTTGTGCGTCGCCATGTCCAGATAATCGTCGACCGAAATGTCAAAGCGCTCGTCGCGGACCCAGCCCAGGTCGAGCGCTTGGCCCTCGATGGTACGGACGATCATCTCGGTAAGCTCGTGGAGCACGTGAAGCTTCACGTCTGCGTTGAGTGTGGGGTCGTCGAGAACCGTCTTGGTGACCATGGTGAGCGCCAGGTCACCGCAGTTGATGGCAAGACCGGTGCCCTCGGTAAGGTGCATGCAGGGCTTGCCGCGACGAATCTGCCCGTTGTCGGCGATGTCGTCGTGGATGAGTGCGCCCGACTGAAAGTGCTCGATGGCCGCCGCTGCGCTGCGGGCGCTCTCAAAGCTGCCGCCTACCGCAGTGGCGGCGAGCATGCAGATGAGCGGGCGGTGGCGCTTGCCAGCGTTTGCCGTAAATGCCGAGAGCGGGGTATACAGGTAGCGCTCGATATCGGCGGAAGTCGCCTGTCCGTCAAAGAACGTGGCCAGATAGTCGTTAATCTGGTCAAAGTGCTGGGCTAAAAAGCTGGTAAACGGACTGGACACGGGTTCTCGCATTCTTTGATAGGTTGCATCGTTGCATTATGCAGACAACATATTGCCACATTAGGGCGTCGAGCGCGGCGGTTGAAGACGATTGGTCCATGCGGCCGCAAGTGCGGTAGGGGCTTGGCTAGATAAGCCCAAAGTGTTCGAGCGCGGTGACGACGCCGTCGTGGTCGATGCTGTCGGTGACATAGTCGGCCTTTTCCTTGAGGAAGTCCGGCGCATTGCCCATGGCGATACCGACATCGACGGCGTTCATCAGCGAGACGTCATTGCTGGCGTCGCCGATGCCGTATACGGTTCCGTGGTGGGGATCGAGGGCGTCGAGTACGGACTGGATACCCTCGCGCTTGGTGCATTCGCGAGGCGAAATCTCGGTCACTTCGAGCTCGAGCTCGTTAAAGCAGAGCAGCGGCTCAAACGCTTGATCCTGAGCGATGCGGTTGGCAAGCGACGTGGACATTAAGATCTTGTAGGCGCTGTAATGTTGCAGCTGCGTAATTGCATCGCCCACGGTGCGGGCGTATCCCGGAGCGTCGGGCGCATCGGCACTCATGCGAACGACGCCATTGAGTCCCTCAAAACGAATCACTTCGTCCGATTGCTCAAGAATGGGAGCAAGGCGCTGCAGCATGCCGGGCGTCATCGCCAAATCGCGAATCACGTGTCCCTCAAGTTCGACATAGCCACCCGCGAGGCAGACGATGCCGGTCCAGGGCAGCTCGAGCAGCTTTGGATGGATGCAGCTCAGCGTGCGCCCTGTGCAGATAAACGCCATATTGCCCTTGGCGACAAAATCACGGATGGCTTGCGAGACCGCTTCATTGGGATAGGGGGAGAGGTCTCGCTCGCTCTCGGGAAGTTCTTGTGCCACTCGAGGGTCTTGCCAGGCGAGTGTTCCGTCGATATCGAAGAAGCAGATATCGCCGCGCTTATGGGCTGCGCTGGCGGCAGGGGAGGCCGAGGTGGTGGGCACAAATCCCGGCTCGAGGCCCATGATCTGGTCAAAATGCTCTTTAACGCGGGGAACGGAGATGCCGATAATCACCTGGGCGGTCTTGCCCGTAATGATGAGGCCCTTGGCGCCCACCGCGACAAACGACGCATTATCTGCAACGATGGAAGGGTCTGCGACCTCGACGCGCAGGCGCGTGGCGCAGTTGGTTGCGCCCACGATATTGCCAACGCCACCTAAAAGCTGAATTACCCGCTCAGCGAGGACGTGATCTTGATCGGATTGAATACTGACCTCGCCATTGGGAGATTGCTCTTTGGCAAAGCCGCTTCCCGTTAAACGATCGATTGCCGCGCGATTGGAGACATGATCCTCGCGGCCCGGCGTCTTAAGGTCATAGACCAAGATGAGTGCTCGAAAACTAACAAAAAAGATGAGGCTAAAGGCAAGACCGATACCGAGCGCCAAAAGGTAGGAGCCGGCATGCATTCGCATGAGTGGGATGAAGTTGAAGGCCGTCATTTCCATGAGACCGCCCGAGAAGATGCCGACGATGCCAAAGAAGTTCATGGTCATGGCAAGGCAGGAGGACAGGACGGCGTAGAGCAAAAAGAGTCCGGGATAGGTGAACATAAAGAGAAACTCGAGCGGCTCGGTGACGCCGCAGACCACCGAGGCGACGATGGCGGGCAAAAGGATGACCTTAAGGCCGGCGCGGCGTTCGGGTTTGGCGGTGAAATAGAATGCTGCCGCGATGGCGGGAAGGCCAAAGAGCTTGCCCCAGCCGGTGGCGGTAAAACCTGCCCAGGGCGCAAGTTCATTTAAAGGGCGCGTGCTATGGGAGAGAATGGGGAGCAGGTTGGTCCACGTGGCGTAAATACCGTCGTGAATGACCAGATTGTCGTAATAGATGGGCATATAGAGCAGATGGTGCAGCCCCATGGGCTCGAGCGCTCGCTCCAAAAACACAAAGATGCCCACGCCGAAGGGGCCGACGCCCGCAAGTGCGTGGCGCAGCGTTTCGGTCACAGCGTATGCGAAGGGCACGATGGCGGCCGAGATGGCGGCAAGGGCAAACACGGCAAAAAAGCTGATGAGGTAGACCAGCGAGGAACCCGAGAAGGTGCCGAGCCAATCGGGAACCTTGGCATCGTAGAAGCGGTCATGGATGGCGACGACGGTTGCCGACACCGCCAGCGGGCCGATAATGCCGGTGTCGAGCGTCTTGATGCCGTCGATGACGGTGATGCCGCTGGCGGGGGTTAAAGACGACGGGTACTTAAGTCCAAGGTTGTCGCCGCTCAGCTTAATGATCTCGCTCAAAAAGAAACAGTAGGCAAAATAGGCTACGAGCGCCTCGAGGCAGCAGCGTGCCGGTTGCTTTTGGGCAAGACCGATAGGCAGCGCTACGGCAAAAAGGAGCGGGAGACGTTTAAAGACCGTCCACGAGCCGCGCTGGATGATGGTCCAGAAAACGTACCAAGGGGTTCCGTATACGGCGAGATCGCCGACGATGTCTACGGTCGTGGCGAGGGCGGAGATGCCGACCATGAGGCCTGATATAGAAAACAGCATGGCGGGCGCGAACATGGCTCCGCCAAAACGTTGGATTTTCTGCAGCATAATATGCCTTCCGGATGCAACATGCTGTGCGAGCAAGAACGTTTAAACAATGAACTCATTGTAGAGGACTGGCTGCTTGCCGCATTGACGGTTTTGATTCGGTCCGATTTGGGTTTCGGGGGAACCGTCGACGGTAAATAATCCGTGCTTTACCGATAATCGGTTTAAACAACTTTAAGAAATGCTATCGTGCCTAGCCATACATATTCATTAGAGGTGAAATCATGCCAAAAGCGATTTACGAAGGAATCTACCGCGAGATCCGTTCGCGCATCATTAACGGGACCTATGCGTTTCAGGAGATGCTGCCAACCGAAGCCGAGCTGACCGCGGAGTTTGGCTGCACGCGCAATACCGTTCGACGCGCCTTGAGCATGCTGGCCGACCAGATGTTTGTGCAGCCTATACACGGTAAGGGCGTGCGCGTTATTTGGCTTAAGGGCGAAACCGACATGCTGGGCGCACTCGAAGAGGTTGAGTCGTTTGGCGAGTTCGCAAAACGCAACAATGCCGTCGCATCGACCGAGGTCAAGTCTTTTGAACATTTGATTTGCACTGAGCAACTCTCTCGCCGCCTGGGCTTTAAGGTGGGCGAGGAGCTGATTCGCGTAGTGCGTGTCCGAAGCCTCAACGGCAGCGCGCGCCAAGTGGACCATGGCTACTTTTTGGCGTCGGTCGCCAAGGGCCTGACCCCCGAGATCGCGGCGGATTCTATCTACGGCTATCTGGAGCACAAGCGCGGCGTCAAAGTGATGGCGAGCCGTCGTACGGTGAGTGTCGAGCTCGCCAACGATGAGGACTGCAGCTATCTGGACCTTGGCAAGTACAACTGCGTCGCCGTTATGGAGAGCCAGTCGTACACCTCGGACGGCATCTTGTTCGAGGTCACGCATGCCCGCACACACCCCGAGATCTTCCATTACCGCGTCAATTCCAAGCGATAGCCGGCTAGCTCGCAGCCTGACGAGACTCATGCCCTCAAAGCGAAAACGCCCGGTCAAACCGACGATGCATCGGCTTGATCGGGCGTTTTCTCTGCATTCGATAACAAATAATTGTTTATACAAAACTTGTCAAGTATCAAGTCGAAATTACCGTTCACCGAAGTTTTTCTACCGCTCTAGTAATACTTGTTCAAACAACTAGCCAAATAGCGTATTGTACAAGTCAGCAAAAGGGGCAAAGTCCCCGAGCCAATCTCCGAAGGCGGCGGCAAAGGGTGCCGCCACGGTGTGAAAGGGTGGATTGTAATGAAGAACGAAATGAGCAGAAGGCAGTTCCTGGGCTTTGCTGGTTCCGCGGCTGCGGTTCTTGGTCTGGGCCTCGTGGGCTGCGGTGGTTCTGCCGGCTCCGGCTCCTCTGCTTCTGGTGACGCTGCCGAGGTCTACTTCCTCCAGTTCAAGCCCGAGGTCGACAAGGAGTGGAAGGAGATCGCCAAGGCGTACAAGAAGGAGAAGGGCGTCGAGGTCAAGATCGTGACCGCCGCCTCCAACACCTACGAGGAGAAGCTCAAGTCCGAGATGTCCAAGAGCTCCGCTCCGACGCTGTTCCAGGTCAACGGCCCCACCGGCCTTAAGAACTGGAAGGACTACTGCGCCGATCTTTCCGACACCAAGCTCCGCGGCGAGCTTATCGACGACTCCCTGGCGCTGCAGTCCGACGGCAAGGATCTGGGTATCGACTGGGTTCAGGAGAGCTACGGCATCATTTACAACAAGGAGCTCCTCGAGAAGGCCGGCTACAAGGCCGAGGACATCAACTCCTTCGACAAGCTGAAGGCTTGCGCCGATGACATCCAGGCCCGCAAGGACGAGCTCGGCGTTGACGGTGCCTTCACTTCCGCCGGCATGGATGACTCCTCCAGCTGGCGCTACACCACCCACCTCGCCAACCTCCCGCTCTACTACGAGTTCGAGAAGGAGCACAACCAGGAGGACGACGAGATCAAGGGCGAGTATCTCGACAACTTTAAGCAGATCTTCGACCTGTACATCACCGACTCCACCTGCGATCCTTCGCAGCTCGCCTCCAAGACCGGTGACGACGCCACCAACGAGTTCGCAACCGGCAAGGCCGTCTTCTACCAGAACGGCTCTTGGGCCTACGCCGACCTCACCAAGGCCGGTATGACCGACGACCAGCTCGGCATGCTGCCGATCTACATCGGCGTCGACGGCGAGGAGAACCAGGGCCTGTGCTCCGGCGGCGAGAACTACTGGTGCGTCAGCTCCCAGGCTTCCGAGGATGCCCAGAAGGCCACCGAGGACTTCATGTATTGGTGCGTCACTTCTGACACCGCCACCAGCATCATCGCTGACAAGATGGGCCTGACCGCCCCGTTCAAGAGCGCTAAGGAGACCACCAACGTCTTCTCTCAGCAGGCCGTTGCTATGGCCAAGGACGGCAAGAAGACCGTCGCTTGGGACTTCGTTTACATCCCCTCCGAGGAGTGGAAGAAGAACCTCAAGCAGGCTCTCATCGCTTATGCTGCCGACAACACCAAGTGGGACGGCGTCAAGAACGCCTTCGTCGATGGCTGGAAGACCGAGAAGGCTGCTTCCGAGTAAGCAGTTGCTGCCCAAGCTATCTGATTAGCGACAGGGGGCGGGCAGACGTAGGTTTGCCCGCCCCCTGCATATTGAAAGGACCCTTCTATGGGCAAAGCACTCAAGCGCTGGTGGCCGCTCTTTATGCTGCCCACGTGCCTGGCGTTTATGATCGGGTTCGTGATTCCCTTTATCCAGGGTTTCTATCTCTCGTTCTGCCAGTTTATTACCATCAATAACGCGCACTTTGTCGGTATCGAGAACTACGTGCGCGCACTGACCGACCCGCAGTTCTCCACGTCGTTCTTCTTTACCGTGGCGTTTGCCTTCCTGTCGACGGTGCTCATCAACGTGATCGCGCTGGCCATTGCGCAGGCGCTCACTCGCAAGGCGCTCAAGGGCACCAACATCTTCCGTACGATTTTCTTTATGCCTAACCTGATTGGCGGCATTGTACTGGGTTACATTTGGCAGATTCTGATCAACTGCCTGCTCTCCAACGTGGGTGCCCAGCTTATCGCCCTCAACTCCGCCGCTGGCTTCTGGGGCCTTATCATCCTGACCCTGTGGCAACAGGTCGGCTACATGATGATCATCTACATCGCCGGTCTGCAGTCCATTCCGTCTGATTACATCGAGGCCGCCAAGGTCGACGGCGCTACGGCATGGCAGACGTTTTGGAAGGTTAAGATCCCCAACCTGATGCCGACCATCACCATCTGCCTGTTCCTGTCCATCACCAACGGCTTTAAGCTGTTCGACCAGAACCTCGCCCTTACCGGTGGTGCCCCGGCGCACTCCACCGAGATGCTCGCCCTGAACATCTACAACACGTTCTATTCGCGCGCTGGCATCGCATGGCAGGGCATCGGTCAGGCCAAGGCAGTTATCTTCTGCATCCTGGTTGTCGCTATTTCTATGATCCAGCTTAAGGCCACGAGGTCCAAGGAGGTGCAGCAGTAATGAAACGCGATAAGGCTATTAACCGCGCGCTCTCGATCTTCTTTACGATTCTGTCGCTCGCGTGGATCTACCCTGTGTTCATGATTGCGCTCAATTCCTTTAAGAAGGGGACCGCAATCAGCACCACCACGGCGTTCGATCTGCTCACGCCCGAGACGTTCAACGGCCTCGCAAACTACGTGCACGCTCTTAACGAGCAGGGCTTTGCCTCGGCGTTTATGTACTCGCTCATCATCACAGTCACGTCGGTCGTGCTGATTCTGGTGTGCTGCTCCATGTGCGCTTGGTACGTGGTTCGTGTCAACAACAAGATCTCGAACTTCTTCTATTACCTGTTCGTGTTCTCGATGGTCGTACCGTTCCAGATGCTGATGTTCACGCTGTCCAATTTGGCGGACCGCATCGGCTTTAATACGCCGTTCAACATCTGCTTTATCTATCTGGGCTTTGGCGCGGGCCTCGCGGTCTTTATGTTCGCCGGCTTCGTCAAGAACATCCCGCTCGAGATTGAGGAAGCGGCCATGATCGACGGCTGCAACCCGGTTCAGGTGTTCTTTAAGATCGTCCTTCCCATCATGAAGCCCACCTATCTTTCGGTCGGCATCCTCGAGACCATGTGGGTCTGGAACGACTACCTGCTGCCCTACCTTACGCTCGACTCCACCAAGTACAAGACCATTCCTATCTTGATCCAGTACTTCCGTGGCGGCTATGGCCACGTCGAGCTCGGCCCCATGATGGCCTGCATCATGATGGTCGTTGTCCCCATCGTCATCATGTACATCTTCTGCCAGAAGTACATCATCGACGGTGTGGTGGCAGGTGCCGTCAAGGGCTGATGCCGTAACTGTTTTGCAAGTTTTGGCGGCGCCTCTCAGCGCGGCGCCGCGTATCGAAAGGTAAAGACATGGCCGAGATCGTTCTCAAACATGTTCAGAAGGTGTATCCCAACAACGAGTCCAAAAAGAAGGGCTTCTTTGGCAAAAAGAAGAAGACCGAGGAGAAGAAGCACAACCTCAAGGTTACCGAGGACGGTGTGCTCGCTGTAGAGGACTTCAACCTCACCGTTCACGACCAGGAGTTCATCGTCCTCGTTGGCCCTTCTGGCTGCGGTAAGTCCACGACGATGCGCATGGTCGCCGGCCTGGAGGACATCACCTCCGGCGATGTGCTCATCGATGGCAAGCGCGTCAACGACGTGGCGCCCAAGGACCGCGACATCGCCATGGTGTTCCAGAGTTATGCTCTGTACCCCAATATGACGGTGTACGAGAACATGGCGTTTACGCTTGAGCTCAAGAAGGTCCCCAAGGACGAGATCGACCGCAAGGTTCGCTCCGCTGCCGAGATCCTGGGTATTACCGAGTACCTTGACCGTAAGCCCAAGGCACTCTCCGGCGGCCAGCGTCAGCGTGTCGCCATCGGCCGCGCCATCGTGCGTGACCCCAAGGTCTTCCTGATGGACGAGCCCCTGTCCAACCTGGATGCCAAGCTGCGTAACCAGATGCGCGCCGAGCTCATTAAGCTGCGTCACGAGATCAAGGGCACCTTCATCTACGTTACCCACGACCAGACCGAGGCTATGACCCTCGGCGATCGCATCGTGGTCATGAAGGACGGCGTCGTCCAGCAGATCGCCACCCCGCAGGAGGTCTTCAACCATCCCGCGAACATCTTCGTCGCCGGCTTCATCGGCGTGCCGCAGATGAACTTCTTCGATGCCCAGCTGGTGCGCTCGGGCAACGGCTTTACCGTCAAGACCGAGGATATGAACGTGGCGCTCGCCCCCGAGACCTGCGCTCAGCTTGCCCTCAACTGGGACGGCGGCGACGTGAAGGAGATTACGGCCGGCGTGCGTCCCGAGCAGATTCTGCTTGCCGACAAGGGCGAGGAGGGTGCGCTCCAGGGTACCGTCGAGGTGACCGAGCTCATGGGTTCGACCGAGCATGTCCACGTGACCGCTCCCGATGGCCAGTTCGTCCTGATCATTCCCGTTGTCGACCTCGAGGCCAAGGGTGCGCTCAAGGCGGGCGACCCCATCTGGTTCAAGTTCGAGAAGAACGCGACCCACCTCTTCGATAAGGTATCTGGCAAGAACCTTATCTAGGCCCGGTGCAACCAGGCCCTCCCTTTGGGCGACTGCGGCTTTGCCATCCTTTTGCCGCGGTCACATATAAGGCTCCCCTCCCGTCCACTGGGCGAGAGGGGAGCCTTTCTTTGTGTTGGGACTGTCTGACCGGTCGTTTGTCTCGATCTGTAACGGATAGGGCCGATTTCGGACGTTAGATGTTACAGATCGAGACAGTTCCGCTGAGCTAACCATTTCATCTAAATCTGTAACACCAAAGGCGAATTACACCTGCTAGATGTTACAGATTGAGATAAACCCAAGGGGAGGGGCCGGTATGTCTCAATCTGTAACGGCTGGGACCGTTTTGGTTGAGTAATTGCTACGGATCGAGATTGTTTGGCCGAGTCGGATCACAGGGTAACGTGCGGGCACAAAAAACGGAGCCGTGTTGCCACGACTCCGTTTCTCAAGAGGATGGGTAAGGGGAATGAGCTAGCTCAGGTGCCAGATCTCGTCGTTGTACTGGGAGATCGTACGGTCGGACGAGAAGGTGCCGGCGTTGGCGATATTGATGAGCGCCTTGCGCATCCAGGCGTCCTGGTCCTCGTAGTCGGCCAGCACGCGCTCCTTGGTCTGGATGTACTCCTCAATGTCGAGCAGGGCCATAAACCAGTCCTTGCCCTTAATGTCGTCGTGCAGGCGCTGCAGGCGCTCGGCGTTGCCGGTTGCCATAAAGGCCGGGTTGGTGATGAAGTCCACCAGCAGTTTAATGCCGGGCTTGCGGTAGAGCGCACTGGCGTTGTAGGTGCCGTCGGCGTAGAGCTGCTCGACCTGTTTGGACGAGGCACCAAAGGTATAGATGTTCTCGTCGCCCACGAGCTCGGCAATCTCCACGTTGGCACCGTCGAGCGTGCACAGGGTTAGGGCGCCGTTGAGCATGAACTTCATGTTGGAGGTGCCGCTCGCCTCCTTGGAGGCCAGGCTGATCTGCTCGGAGATGTCAGCGGCGGGGATCACGCGCTCGGCGGCGGTGACGTTGTAGTTCTCGATCATGACAACCTGCAGGTAGGGAGCCACGTCGGGGTCGTTTGCAATCCACTGCGACAGCGTCAGGATCAGATGGCTGATGTCCTGCGCAATAGTGTAGGCAGGCGCCGCCTTGCCGCCAAAGATGATGGTGACGGGGTGCTTAGGCCTGTTGCCGTTCTTGATATCGATGTACTTCCAGATGATGTAGAGCGCGAGCATCTGCTGACGCTTGTACTCGTGGATGCGCTTGACCTGGACGTCGATGATGGCGTTGGAGGGAATGGTCACGCCCTGCTCGAGCGCCATGAACTGGCGCATGATGGCCTTGGCCTCGACCTTGGTGGCGGCCAGGCGCTCAAGAACGTCCTTGTCGTCGGCGAACTTGGCGAGTTTGCTCAGATCGCCGGTGCTGCGCCAGTCGGTGCCGATCACATCGTCGAGCAGGCTGGCGAGCGCGGGGTTGGCCCCATGGATCCAGCGGCGGAAGGTGATGCCGTTGGTCTTGTTGGAGAACTTCTCGGGATAGATCTCGTAGAACGGATGAAGCTCGGTGTCCTCCAGGATCTTGGTGTGGAGGGCGGCTACGCCGTTGATGGAGAAGCCAAAGTGGATGTCCATGTGGGCCATGTGGACGGTGTCGTATTCGTCGATGATGGCGACGCGCGGGTCATCGTGCTCGGCCTTCGCGATCTCATCGAGCTTGACGATAATGTCGGCGATGGCAGGGGAGACCTTCTGCAGGCTGGCGAGCGGCCACTTCTCGAGCGCCTCGGCAAGAATCGTGTGGTTAGTGTAGGCGACCATGGAGCGTACGATGGTCACGGCCTCGTCAAACTCGATGCCATGCTCGGTGGTGAGCAAGCGAATGAGCTCGGGGATGACCATGGTGGGGTGCGTGTCGTTAATTTGGACCACGGCGTAGTCGGCCAGATCGTGCAGGTTGCTGCCGCGCTCGATGGCCTCGTCGATCAGGAGCTGGGCGGCGTTGCTCACCATGAAGTATTCCTGGTAGATGCGAAGCAGGCGGCCCTGCTCGTCGGAATCGTCGGGGTAGAGGAACAAGGTGAGGTTCTTGGCGATCTCGGTCTTGTCGAAGTCGATGGAGCTGCCGGGGACCAGGCCGTCGTCGACGCTCGCCAGGTCGAACAGGCGCAGACGGTTCTTGGTGGGCTGGCCGTAACCGGGCACGTCGATGTTGACGAGCTTGGAGGTAACGGCAAAATCGCCGAACTCGACGGTGTAGGAGCGGTCGTCGTCGACTAGGATGTCCTGCTCACCGAGCCACTCGTCGGGGACGGCCTTCTGCTGGTTGTCGACAAAGCGCTGACGGAACAGGCCGTAGTGATAGTTGAGGCCCACGCCATCGCCGGTCAAGCCCAGCGTGGCGATGGAATCCAGGAAGCATGCGGCCAGGCGGCCCAGGCCGCCGTTGCCGAGCGACGGCTCGACCTCGAACTCCTCGATCTTGTTGAGGTCGTGGCCTGCGGCGGTGAGCTGGTCCTTAACTTCGTCGTAGATGCCGAGGTCGATCATGTTGTTGATGAGCAGCTTGCCGATCAAAAATTCGGCGGAAATGTAATAGAGCTTTTTCTTGCCGTTGTTGAGCGGGCAGGCGGCAGAGCGCTCCTGCACGAGCTTGACCAGCAGTTTGTAAATGCGGCGGTCATCGAGTTGCTCGAGCGAAGTTCCAAAGGACTGCTCGGCAAGATCCGCGAGATTGATGCGGGGCATGTTTCCTCCTGTGGTGAGTTGACTACATGTCAGAAATTCAAAAGAATCCCGCGCGAGGGGATTGGGGTGGCCTCGCGCGGGAAAAGCAAGCGCGTCCGCACGGTGGGGAGGGGTCGGGCGCGGTAGCTCCTATTGAGGAAGCTCGATTTCGGCCTCCGACGGGATGCGGAAGTAGGTCTCGGTCCAGTCGGTGAGTTTGTGCTCGAGCTCGCGGGTGATGGCGCCGTCGAGCATGCGCCAGGTCCAGTTGCCGCCCAGGGTGGCAGGGGTGTTGATGCGCGCCTCATTGCCCAGGTTAAGCAGGTCCTGCATGGTGTAGATGCACGTGTCGCTCACGCTGGCTGCGATGGTTCGGTTGAGCGCGTCGGCGATGGGTTCGCCGGCCTGCTGATGGGTGTACAGGGCTGTCTGCTCGCGCTGACGCGGGGTAGCCGTTCCTTCAAACCAGCCGCGTGCCGTCTCGTTGTCGTGAGTGCCCACGTAGGCGACGGTGTTGGCAATGTAGTTGTGCGGCAGGTAGTACGAGTTGGTGCCCTCAAAGGCAAACTGCAGGATCTTCATGCCGGGGAAGCCCGAGTTGTCGCGCATGTCGATGACGCCGGGGGTGAGGAAGCCCAGGTCCTCGGCGATGATGGGCAGCGTGCCGAGCTTTTCCTCGAGTGTCTTGAAGAGCTTGAGGCCGGGACCCTGCGTCCACGAACCGTAGGACGAATCAGGCGAGGAGAACGGCACCTCCCAATAGGCCTCGAAGCCGCGGAAGTGATCCAGGCGGATGACGTCGTACATGTCGAGGGCGGCGCGAATGCGGCCCTCCCACCAGGAGAAGCCGTCGGCCTCCATGGCGTCCCAGTCGTAGATGGGGTTGCCCCAGTACTGGCCGGTGGCCGAGAACTGGTCGGGCGGCGTGCCGGCGACGCTCACGGGATTGCCGGCGGCGTCGATCTTAAAGAGCTCAGGTGTCGCCCACATCTCGACGGAGTCACGCGAGACATAGATGGGCAGGTCGCCGATGATGAGAATGTCGCGCTCGTTGGCATAGGCCTTGAGGCGGCTCCACTGGCGATCGAAGAAGTACTGCGTCATCTGGTGGTAGAGCATACGCGCCGGATGGTCGGCGCAGACCTTGGCGGAAGCCTCGCCGCGGGTGCGGAGCTCCGCGGGCCACTCCCAAAACGCCTTGAGACCGCACTCCTCTTTGACGGTCATGAACTCACAGTAGGGGATGAGCCAGTCCTCGTTGGCCTGGATAAAGTCATCGAAATCGGCCGGCTTGTCGGCAGCAAAGCGCTCGGCGGCGCGGTCGAGAATCTGACGGCGGCCGCCAAAGATAGCACCGTAGTCGACATTGCTGGGGTCGGATCCCAGATACACGCCATCGATATCGCGCTGCTCCAGATACCCTGCCTCGATAAGCTCGGCAAAGTCGATAAAGTTGGGGTTGCCTGCGCGGGCCGAGAACGACTGATAAGGCGAATCGCCATAGCTGGTCGTCGTAAGGGGCAGAATCTGCCAGTAATGTTGTTTGCACGAGGCGAGAAAATCGACGAAGTCGTAGGCATTCCAGCCAAAGCCGCCGATTCCGTATGGTCCGGGCAGAGATGAGACGGGCATGAGGACGCCGCTTGCACGCTCCATGAATGCGCTCACCAACCTTCTTGTTGTGGGGTCGGCCTGCCGATGGGTGTGCAGTCCGCCTCCGATGTTCTGATTCGATACGCCTATTGTAAAACATGTTGTTTAAACATGTACAGGCAAGATAAAAAAGTTGGTCGATTTTCGGCGAATGGTTACATGCCATGAAAAAAGCCCCGACCTCACAACGTGAGATCGGGGCAAGAGCGGTATGTAGGTTTTTGCTACTCGGCGTCGGCGAAGCCGTTGGGGTTGTGGCTCTGCCAGTTCCAGCTATCGCGGCACATGTCCGCGATGTCGTACTGGGCCTTCCAGCCCATCATGCGCTCGGCCTTGGAGGCATCGCACCAGTTGGCAGCGATGTCGCCGGCGCGGCGCTCGCGGATCACGTAGGGCAGCTCCTTGCCACAAGCCTTGGAGAAGGCGGCGACGACCTCGAGTACCGAGGTACCGGTGCCGGTGCCCAGGTTAAAGATCTCGACGCCGGTCTTGCCGTTCATCCAGTTAAGGGCGGCAACGTGGCCAGAGGCCAGATCGCACACGTGGATGTAGTCGCGCACGCCGGTGCCGTCGGGGGTGGGGTAGTCGTTGCCAAAGACCTGAACGGCCTCGAGCTTGCCCACGGCGACCTGGGCGACATAGGGCACCAGGTTGTTGGGGATGCCCTTGGGGTCCTCGCCGATCAGGCCCGACGGATGAGCGCCGATGGGGTTGAAGTAACGGAGCAGCACGACGTCCCACTCGGGGTCGGCGGTGTGGACGTCCATAAGGATCTGCTCGATCATCCACTTGGTCCAGCCATAGGGGTTGGTTGCGGGCTTCTTGGGGTCTTCCTCGGTGACGGGCGGGTTGTCCGGGTCGCCGTAGACGGTCGAGGAGCTCGAGAAGATGATGGACTTGCAGCCATGGTTGCGCATGACGTCGATGAGCACCAGGGTGTTCTCGATGTTGTTGTGGTAGTACTCGACGGGCTTGCTCACCGACTCGCCGACGGCCTTAAAGCCGGCAAAGTGGATGACACGGTCGATCTGATGGGTATCGAAGATCTTGTTCATCGCATCGCGGTCGAGCACGTTGGCCTCGTAGAAGGTGAGGTTCTTGGCGGCCTCGTCGCCCACGATGGTCTTGACGCGGTCGACGGCGACGGCGCTGGAGTTGGAGAGATCATCGACGATGACGACCTGGTAGCCACCCTCGAGCAGCTGAACGACGGTGTGCGAGCCGATAAAGCCGGCGCCACCGGTAACGAGGACGCAGGTGTCTTTGGGGTCGAGTGCTTTGGACATGTAGTCTCCTATCGAATCAGGAACACTTCTAGAGGGGAGTATAGCGCAGGCGGGGACGCCCAAATGGTGCACTGTAGGAAAAGCAGAGGATTATGTTAACGTACTCATATAAGAGCTTGCTCAATTGTTACCTCAAATTTGACAATTGCTTACGAGCCGCCGACCTTGTAGTTTCCTGCCGTTCGTGGAAATCGTTGGGACGCGCCATATGTACGCTAATATGTATGAGTTGAGCGACATATAAATAAGCATGTAACG
>CAUHIY010000031.1:0-16523 GCA_959606405.1 uncultured Collinsella sp.
CGCCAACAGCCCCTCGGGCGGCGCGGTGGCCACCATCGCGGTCCCCCTGTGCGGGATCTGACGACTTCCTCGTTGTCTACCTCGACTGCGATAGGTCGCTCGCCGAGGCCGCGACGAGATGGTGTTGCGTCTGCCCCGTTTGGTGCTTCTAGCTCAAATTTGATCTGATGTAAGGCCCGTGCAATCCTGCATGGGCCGTTCTTTTGGCAATTGCTCGACCGATTCGTGGCTTGAAACACAAATTATCAAGTTAAGGAGACATGGGGTCATACAGCGGCTCTCAGAGCGCCTGCCGCCCTCCCCTCGCCATTACCCCTGCGGCGTCCTCGTATAGAGCCCGTACTGCTTGGCGTTTCGTTGCAACAGCCCACTTGTCCACCGATCAAGTGAACTACTGGAATAAATACAGCGACACGCTTGTTCGTTACAGTCGCTATATCTGCGTAAATCGCCGCGATAAATACAGTCTGTACTCGACTGTATACCAGCTACGCGTATGTAGATTCATATCGCGTTAATAAATCGGTCCAAGCGTGTGCAAAACGCGCAAGTAGCCGCAAAAGGCGATTATCGCGCAGGGTGATTTTTGGCACCCTGTTGATTAATCAGAACCACCCTTAAAAAGGGTGGTTTGCTCTTAGGGTATAACCCACGGGCCCCGGGCTCGCGTCTAAAGGCGCGGGCCCGGACTTCGTCCAGGCCTAGTGCATCTTGACCCGTGGCGCGCCGGTCGAACCGGCAGCATCACCCCCTCTTGAAGGGGTCCTCGTACTCCTTCACGCTCAGCTTGTCCAGCGCGATGTCGTGGGACTCCTGCTCCCTGATGTACTTGGCGATCGTCGCCTCGTTCAGGCCGACGGTGGACACGTAGTAGCCCTCCGCCCAGAACTTCCTGTTGCCGAACTTGTACTTGAGGTTGGCGTGCCTGTCGAATATCATCAGCGAGCTCTTCCCCTTCAGGTAGCCCATGACGCTCGCGACGCTGTACTTCGGCGGGATCGCCAGCAGCACGTGCACGTGGTCGGGCATCAGGTGCCCCTCGATTATCTCGATCCCCTTGTACTCGCACAGCTTCCTGAGGATCTCCCCTATGTCGCTCCTGATTTGGTTGTAGATCACTTTGCGCCTATACTTCGGCGTGAACACGATGTGGTACTTGCACATCCACTTCGTGTGGGAAAGGCTGTAGGCCTTCTGGGCCATGGCGACCACCCCTTCGACTCGAATTCTTGACGGCCTGAACAATCGTCAATATCGGTCGGAGGGGTGGCTTTGTAAAGCCGTTTGTCTCCACCCGCGTAGCGGGTGGTTTAAAGCTGGCCGCTGCGCGGCCAGCGGACTAAAGTCTTGAAAATCAAAATTAAGCAATTGCTTAAAACAAAAAAGGTCAGGCACTAGGTGCCTGACCTGCAAACTTCTGGTCGGGACGACTGGATTCGAACCAGCGACCCCTTGACCCCCAGTCAAGTGCGCTACCAAGCTGCGCCACGTCCCGAAGCTTTTGTTTGTTGCTCTGCTCTCGCTCGCAACAGGGAGTATATTAACCCGAAACTTTAGACTTGTGCAAGAACTTTTTTATAAATTTTGAAGCAAGTCCAAAATTGTATCTGCGAGCTGGGGTTTTGTTAGCACGGGAAGCTCTTGCGTACCCGTTGTGCTCACAATCCAGGCCTTGTTGGTATCGGTTCCAAAGCCCGAATCGGCGCGCGAGACATCGTTGGCGATAATGGCATCGCAGCCCTTGCGGGCGAGCTTGCGCTGCGCGTACTCCACGACGTTATCGGTCTCGGCCGCAAATCCGATCACGCATCGCTCGCCCTTCTGGCGCGAGAGCTCGGCCAAAATATCGACCGTCTCGACCAGTTCGATGCGATCCAGGCGCTCGTTGGCCTTTTTGAGCTTATGGTCCGCAGGGGCCGCGGGGGTGTAGTCGGCGACGGCGGCCGCACAAATTGCCGCATCGGCCGTCTGGAAGGCGCTCAGGGCCGCCTGGAGCATCTCTGCGGCGGTCTGCACGCGCACGCACTCCACGCCGCGGAGCACATCGAGTGATGTCGGTCCCAACACGAGCGTGACCGCAGCGCCGCGGCGTGCGGCCTCCCCCGCCAGAGCGATACCCATCTTGCCCGATGAACGGTTACCAATGAAGCGCACGGGGTCGATCGGCTCGTGCGTGGGACCGGCGGTAATTACGATGCGCTTACCTGCCAGGTCCTGTGGCGCGGGGTTGAGCACCTCACAGACAGCCTCTACGATGTCCTCGGGCTCGCTCATGCGTCCCGTGTCCACGTCGCCGCAGGCAAGGTAGCCGCTGCCCGGACCCACCACATGGACACCGCGCTCGAGCAGCGTGGCCATGTTGGCCTGCGTCGCCGGCGCCTTCCACATGCCGTTGTTCATAGCGGGTGCGATCACGATGGGTCGCGGCGTCGCAAGCAGCGTGGTGGAGATGAGGTCATCGGCGACGCCGTTGGCCATCTTGGCGATGATATTGGCCGTCGCGGGCGCCACGACCACCAGATCGGGCTCCTGCGCCAGCGAGATATGGTGGATGGGGTCGGAGGGGTCGTCGAACAGGCCCACAGCGACCGGCTCGCCCGTGAGCGCACGGAAGGTGAGCGGCCCCACGAACTCCGTGGCATGTTCGCTCATGACGACCTTAACGCGGGCGCCTCGCTTTTGCAGCAGGCGCACGATATTGCACGACTTATAGGCGGCGATCCCGCCGGTAATGCCCAGCAGGATCGTTTTTCCCTCAAGTTGCATTGAATTGTTGGGTGCCGCCGTCATCGTTAGGCTTCCTTGCTGGGGAGCACGAGCAGGCGGTGGCAGTACGGGCAGTGCGTAATCTCACTGCCGTCGTGGTTGAGGTCGCTCATGGACGACGCCTGCAGCGCAGTGTGGCAGACCGTGGGGATGTTGCCCTTGATGGTCTCGACGGCCAGGCCGCGGAACTGCTTGAGCAGGCGCTCGTAGTCGGTGAGCACGTCGGTCGGCAGTGTGGCGGCAAGCGCGGTGCGCTCCTTGATGGCGGCATCAATCTGTGCCTGGAGGTCGGCGGCCTTGGCGCGGGCAGCCTTGGTATCTGCCTTCACGCCCTCCTCGAACTTGGCGATGATAGCCTGCGCGCGAGCCTCGCGGTCGAGCGCCTCCTTATGGGCGACAACGACGTCCTTGCGGGTGTGCTCGATCTTGTCCAGACGCTTGGCCAGGGTGGCGAGCTCGTTCTCCAGGTCCTGAACCTCGCGGTAGTCGGAGCCGTCGACGTGGCGCTTCTTGGCAGCCTCGATGGCGTTGTTAGTCTGAATCTCGGTGGTGTTGAGATCGTCGAGCTCAATGTCCAGATCCTTGCGCTGGGCGTAGAGCTTGGTCATCTCGGACTTGAGCTTCACATAGGTCTTGCGCTTGGAAGCGAGCTCCTTGAGCTCCGGCATATTGGCAAGTTCGCTCTTGTTACGGGCGAGCTCCAAATCGATCTGTTGCAGCTTGAGTAGCGTAGCGCCGGCGCTCATAAGTTCTCTCCTTTTGTCACAGTCCACCATTGGCAAGGGTTTAGTATTTTAATCGCATGACGGGGGTCGACCCCGGCGTCAACTGCAGAGTTCATCAATATATCAACGAACGGTTCCTCGGAGCGGTCGTGGCCGAGCAAGATCACCGACAGCCCGCGCAAGGCAAGGTCTTGCGCCACGTGGTATCCCGCCTCGCCCGTCACGACAACGTCCGCGCTCGCGGCGATGGCGAGCTCTCCAAAGTCGCCCAGGGAGCCGCCCAAAATGGCGACGGTGCGGCACGGGCGATCGGCTTCGCCCCACACACGCGGGTCGCTGCCGAAGGCCGTGGCAGCACGGGTGGCAAGATCGCGCAGCGTGTACGGGTCGTTGAGCGTTGCAAGCGCGCCCAGGCCGGTTGCCTCGGGGTCGTCCACGTGCTCCAGTGAGCTCACGGGTGCGGCACCCAGCAGCTCGCTCAGGCAGACACGGGCTTCGTGCGAGCGGTCCAGGTTGGTGTGGAGCGATATGATGCTCACGCCGCAACGGGCCGCCTCATAGAGTGCCGCGCTGCACTGGGGGCGAGTGGTATCCGCTGGACAAAACGCCTCGGGCGCCTTGATATAGACAGGATGATGCGTCAGCAGCACGTTTGCACCGGCTTCTTGGGCGCGGAGAACATTAGCTTCGGTCGCATCGAGCGCGCAGGCAACACCGGTGATCTCAGCAGCGGGATCTCCCACAGATAGCCCAACATGATCCCAGCCCTCGGCGTCCATCTTGGGGTAGCGCGCCAGCAGCGCACGTTCAAGCTCGGCGACGATCATGCGGCACCCACGATCGAGAGCAGCGTCTGGGCAAACTCGTCCAGATCGCCCGGATTCACACGGTCATCGAAGGAGATGCGCAGTGCACCCAGGGCCTGCTCGCGGCCAATACCCATGGCGCTGAGAACATGGCTCGGGTCCATGCTGCCGCTCGAGCAGGCAGAACCGGCCGATACCTCAAAGCCGGCGGCGTCTAGCTTGATGATGAGCTCCTCGGAGTCCATGCCGTCGACGTAGATGGAAACCATGCCCGGCAGACGATCGGCCTGTGCGTAGTCGCCCATGGTGGCATGAATACGCGGATGAGCCGTAAGCGTGGCGTAGAGCTTATCGGATAAGACCTGCAGCGTCGCGCGCTCCTGGGCCACGTTCGGCAACAGCGCGGAAGCGGCAGCGGCAAAAGCAAGCTGTGTACGCAGGTCCTGCGTGCCGGCACGAAGACCGGCCTCCTGTCCGCCGCCAAAGATGCGCGGGCGCAGCGGCGTGCGGCTCTTAAGGTAGAGCGCGCCGGATGCCACGGGGCCGCCGATCTTGTGCGCGGCAACGGTCATAGCATCGACGCCCAGCTCGGTGACATCGAGCGGAATATGCAAGTACCCTTGGATGGCATCGGTATGAAACAGGGCGCCGGCAGCATGTGCGGCCGCGGCAAGCTCGCGGATGGGCTGCGCCACGCCGGTCTCGTTGTTGGCAACCATGATGCTCACGAGCGCCACGTCGTTGCCGAGCAGTTCGACAAGCGTGGCAGGCTCAATGTAGCCCATGCGGCAGGGCTGCACCAAGTCGACGGTAAAGCCGGCGGCACGCAGCAGCGGCAGGTTGTCCAGAATCGAATCGTGCTCGATGGCCGAAACGATTACACGATCGCGCTTGCGATCGCGCTGACGAGCACCCTCGGCAAGACCGAGCAGCGCCAGCTGGTTGGCCTCGGTGCCGCCGTTGGTAAGGATGATCTCGGACGGGCGAACGCGCGCGCCAAAGCTATGGGCGATCTCGCGACGCGCCACTTCCAGGCGCGCAGCGGCCTTGCGGCCGAGCGAATGCAGCGAGTTGGGGTTGACGCCGGCAAGCTCGCTGTCGTCGTACTCGCGCTGCGCAAGGAGCGCCTCGGCGCGCATGGGCGTCGAGGCGGCATAGTCAAGATTCACGGGTATGCGGTTTTGACCTGCGGTCATAAGGGTTTATGCCTCCTGTGCAGCCTCGTTGCCCAGCTTCTGCAGCAGCGCAACCTCAGCGGCGGGATCTTCGGACTTAAATACAGCGGAACCGGCCACGAGCACGTTGGCGCCGGCCTTGACGACTTCGGCAATGTTCTTGGAAGAAATGCCGCCGTCGACCTCAATCATGGGCGACACGCCGTGGCGCTCGCACATGGCCTTGAGCTCGTGGAGCTTGGCGATAGTCCCCGGGATAAAGCTCTGGCCGCCAAAGCCGGGGTTCACGCTCATGAGCAGCACCATGTCGACAACTTCGATGATGCTCTCGAGCACGCAGACGGGGGTGGCGGGGTTGAGTACCGCACCGGCCTTGACGCCGCGCTGCTGCAGATGCGTGAGCGTGCGGTGCAGGTGCGTGGAGGCCTCGTAGTGCACGGTGATCATGTCGGCACCGGCGTCGGCGTACCAATCGACCGTCTCGTCGGGGTTCGACACCATCAGGTGCGCGTCGACCGGTACATCGGTGGAGCGCTTGACAGCCTTGAGGATGTCGACGCCAAAGGTGAGGTTGCCGGTAAAGTGACCGTCCATAACGTCGAAGTGCACGTAGTCGGCACCGGCGATCTTGTCGAGCTCGCCCTTGAGGTTGGCCATATCGGCCGAAAGGACGGACGGAGCGATTTTGATGGAACCCATGGTAGTAGCCTTTCTGCGCTAGTCGGTGAGTCCGTAGAACTCTTGAGAAGGGACACGGTCGGTAAGAATCTCGAGCGCCCTATCCAAAGTAACACCGTTGTAGAGCGTTTGCTCCACGGCAAAGGTGAGCGGAATGTCTACGCCCAGTGAACGGGCGAGTTCGCTGACGCTGCGGGCCGCGACGGCGCCTTCGACCACCATATGCGTGCGCGTCTGATACTCGTTGAGTGACACGCCGTGGGCAAACTCGTAGCCAAAGGTGCGGTTGCGCGAATGCTCCGAGGTGCAGGTGGCAATGAGGTCGCCCATGCCGGCGAGTCCCATGCAGGTCATAGCTTGACCGCCGCGGGCGTGCACCAGACGGCTGATCTCGGCCAGGCCGCGCGTCATGATAAGGGCAAGCGTATTGTCGCCGGCACCGGTGCCGGCGGAGATGCCGCACACGATGGCGATAACGTTTTTCATGGCACCGCAAACCTCGACGCCGGTCATGTCCTGCGACAGGTAGATGCGGAAGGCCGTGGATAGGAGCAGGTCCTTAAAGGTCTCCCCTATCTGCGGGTCTTTGCTGGCGATGACGGCGGCAGAAAGCCCGCCGCGGCAGATCTCCTCGGCATGGTTGGGGCCGGAGAGCGCCGCCACGCGCACCTCGTTGCCGATCTCGCTGGCAATGACCTCGCTCATGAGCAGGCCGGACTCGGGCTCAATGCCCTTCGTGAGGCAGAGCACCGGGGTATCGGCGGCGATGAAGGGTGCTGCCTGATGACATACGCTGCGAAGGTGCGTCGAAGGAACGGCAAAGATGATGGCCTCGGCACCGTCGAGCGCCTGCGCCAGGTCCGTCGTGGCGACGACGTTGCCGGGCAGCTTGTAGCCCACAAGGTAGCGGGGGTTGCGGTGCTCGCCGTTAATGCCGGAGGCCGTCTGCTCGCTGTGGGCCCACATGGTCACGCGCTCGGCCCGCGCGGCGGCAAGGCCCGCGACGGCGGTTCCCCAGGAGCCGGAGCCAATCAGCGCAACATTCATGACTCTCTCCTACTTATCGTCGGGCTCGGTGACGCGCTTGGTAAACGAGAGCTTGGACTCCTTACCCGTCATGAGCTTTTTGATGTTCGCACGATGCGCCCACACCACAGTAATGCCGATCAGCGCCATGCAAAACTTAAGTCCGAGGCTGCTGTACGGAAAGACCGCGCAGACAGCGATGGGAAGACCGATGGCCGCGGCAAGCGAGCCCACCGACACAAACTTGGTGATGGCGACGGCCACGATAAACATGCCCAGCAGCGAAAGTCCGATGGGCCAGTACCAAGCGAGGATGACGCCCAGACCAACTGCGATGCCCTTGCCGCCATGGAAGTTGAGGTAGGGCGAGAAGATATGGCCCCACACGGCTGCCAGGCAGATGACGCCGAGCATCCAGTCGCCGGCGGCACCGGGGGCCATAATGCTCACGGGGAAGCCATAGCCCAAGTCGGCAATGAGCGGACGCGCGATAAGGACACAGATGGCGCCCTTAAGGCAGTCGAGCAGCAGCGTGAGCGCGGCCACCTTGGGGCCGGCCACGCGCAGGGCGTTGGTGGTGCCGATGTTGCCGGAGCCCGCCTTGCGAATGTCGGTGTGGTTGAACACGCGGCCCAGGATCAGGCCAAACGGAATCGCCCCGATAAAGAACGAGACCACGGCACAGATGGCGGTCAGAAGAATCGGATTATGCATCCTTTTGCTCCTTCTTCCTAAAGAAGAGTCGAATGGGTGTGCCGGCAAAGTCGAAGGTCGAGCGCATGCGGTTCTCCACGTAGCGCTGGTAGGTGTCGTTGACCAGGTCACTGTGGTTGACGAAGAACGTGAACGTCGGCGGGTTGACGCCCGTCTGGGTCACGTAATGCATACGCAGGCGGCGCTTGCCGTCCACCACGGTATGACCGAACTCGCGCAGGTCGGTGAGGAACGTGTTGAGGCGTGAGGTACTGATCTTTTGCGAGCGCGTCTTTTCGGCCGCGTCGACCATCGACCAGATCTTCTCGACGCTACGGCCGGTCAGGGCTGAGATGCGCAGGTACTGGGCCCAGGGAGCCATGACGCCCAGACGGCGGTCGACGGTCTCCATGCAGGCCTCGCGCTTGCGGTCATCGTCGAGCAGGTCCCACTTGTTGAGCAGCACCACGATGGCGCAGCCGCGCTCGATGGCAAGACCCATGACCTTCTGGTCCTGCTCGGTAACGCCCACGGAGGCGTCGACGACGAGCAGCGCCACGTCGGCGCGGTCGATGGCGCGCAGGCCGCGGACCATGGAGTAGTACTCGATGTTCTCGTACACGGTGCTCTTCTTGCGAATACCCGCGGTGTCGACCATGCGGTAGTGCTTGCCGTTGCGCTCCACGACGGTGTCGATGGCATCGCGCGTGGTGCCGGCGATGTTGGACACGATGGAACGGTCGGCGCCCAGGATGCGGTTGAACAGCGAGGACTTACCGGCGTTGGGGCGGCCGATGATGGCCACGTTCAGCGCATCGGGGAACTCGTCGGCGACCTCGTCCTCCTCCTCGGGCAACAGGGCCACGATGTCGTCGAGCAGGTCGCCCGTGCCGTGGCCGTGCAGGGCCGAAAGCGGCGTGGGCTCACCGATGCCGAGCGAATAGAACTCCCAGATGCTGTCATTTTCGCGGTCGGGGTTATCGAGCTTGTTCACCAGCAGAAAGACCGGCTTGTCGCAGCGCTTGAGCATGCGAGCGACCGACTCGTCCTCCTCGGTGACGCCGGTGCGGCCGTCGACCACAAACAGGATGACGGCGGCTTCCTCGGCGGCGGCGAGGGCCTGGTCGCGGATGGACGTGGCAAAGACATCGTCGCTCTTGAGCGGCTCGATACCGCCCGTGTCGACGATGGTGAACTCGCGGCCGTTCCAATCGGCCGTGTGATACGAGCGGTCGCGCGTGACGCCGCGGGACTCGTGGACGATGGCGTCCGAGGTCTGGGCCAGGCGGTTAACGAGCGTGGACTTGCCCACGTTGGGGCGTCCGACGACGGCGACGATAGGTTTCATCTGCTCTCCTTTAATGGGTAGGGTCAGTGGAATTAGTAGAGTCGGCAGGCACAATGCCAAGGATGCGCTCCAGGGTATCGAGCAGCTCATGCGGCATGGTCGACACCACATGAACCTCGGCGCCGCGACTGGTAAGGCTTGCGAGTAAATCGTCACGATGATACTCGTCAAGCGTCATGCCGTCAGCGTTGAACATGAGCTTAGGCACAAAGAGCATAACCCCCGACAGATCTTGGGGCAGCTGCTCCAAGATGTCACACGCGACGATGAGGCCGGTCACGTCCACGTTGCCGCCAAAGTAGCGGTTCTTGATGGCCGTGACAGTGCCGGCGAGACCATACGGCGACTCCACAAAGCGCGCCACGGTGTCGCGCGCGCTGTCGCCGGAGAGGCACAGCAGGCGCTGGTTGCGCTCGGCGATGCCAGCGCGGACGCGGGCCAGACGCTCGGCGTCGGCGGCAAGCACGTCGTCGGTCTCGTCCAGATACGAGCGGATCATGCCGATGCCGTCGTAGTACTGCGGGTAACCGTCGTAAAAGTCCGCCTCGGGAGGATCGATGCCGGCGTCCAGATAGAATTCGTCGCTCATCTGGAAGGTGTGGCGGCCAAAGCGCTCATAGGCACGATCCTGGAAGGGCCTGATCATGGCGATGGTCTCGCGCGCTAGCTCGGGTTTGTCGCTGTAGGACCAGCTAAAACGGTTCTGATGCTTGGTAAAACCGAGCGGCACAATGCCCAGGCTGGTGATTTGCTCGTGCTCCTCGCAAAAGCGCAGGGTCTTTTCCAGCTCCTCGCCGTCGTTCATGCCGGGGCACAACACGATCTGCGCATGAATCTCTATGCCGGCGGCCATGATGGCCTCGAGCACATCCATGCCGCGCTGGGCGTTACGGCCCATCATGCGGCGGCGGACGTCGGGGCTTACGGCGTGGACCGACACGTTCATGGGGCTCATGTTGCGTTGGATGACGTTTTGCACGTCCTCGTCGGTGAGGTTCGTGAGCGTAACAAAGTTGCCCTGCAAAAAGCTTAGGCGATAGTCGTCATCGCGAATATAGAGCGTGGAGCGGCCGCCCTTGGGGAGCATCGTCATAAAGCAGAACACGCAGGCGTTCACACAGGTGCGCATGCCATCGAAGATAGGGCCATCGAACTCAAGGCCCCAGTCCTCTCCTGGGAAGCGGTCGAGCTCGACGGAGGTGACGGTGTTGTCGCGCGGGTCGAAAACCTCGAGGTCGACGGTATCATCGTCGGCCTCCCAGAGCCACACAATCATGTCGGTAAGCTGCTCACCGTTGACCGTGAGCACGCGCATGCCCGGCTCGATACCCACATCCCACGCGGGCGATTCGGGACGCACGTTCTTAACGAGCGCGCCCTCACCCGGCTCGGGATCGCGGCTGCGCCCGTAATCGGCCACCTCGGCGGCGTATGCGGGTACGGTCTGGTCCATGATTAGCGGCAAAGCTCCTTGATGCGCGTGACCGCGCGCTCGATGTGTTCTTGCGGGGTGGAAGCTCCGGCGGTGATGCCGATGTGGTGAGCGTCGGTAAACCACGCGGCCTGGAGCTCGGAAGCTTCCTCGATATGATACGTGCGCTCGCAGGCGTCTGCGCAAATCTGCGCCAGGCGGCGGGTGTTGCCCGAGTTCTTGCCGCCCACCACGACCATGCAGTCGCAGCGGTTGGCAAGTGTGGCTGCTGCCTGTTGACGCTCACTCGTGGCGGCGCAGATGGTGTTGATCACACGCAGCTCCTGCACGCGCGGGGTTATGGCGGCCACGACCCCGGCGAGGTTCTGCGCGGTCTGGGTGGTCTGCACGACGAGGCCTACCTTGCCCTTGAGCGGCAGCGCGTCCGCATCGGCAGCGCAACTCACGACCTGCGCGTCATTGCCGGCGTGGCCCAGAATACCCTCGACCTCTGGGTGGCCCGGCTCGCCCACGACGATCACGCGGTAGCCTTCGCGCACCAGGCGCTCGGCCGCCACATGGACCTTCTTCACGTAGGGGCAGGTGGCGTCAACCACGGTAAGGTCGCGCTTGCGGGCAGCATCGATCACCTGCGGCACCACGCCGTGGGCGCGGATAATCACGGTGCCGGTTGCGGCGTCATCCAGGGTTTCGGCCAAGCCAACGCCCGCCTGAGCGAGCTCGCGTACCACGATGGGGTTATGGATAAGCGGACCCAAGGTATGAACCTGAGTGCACTCCCCTGCCTGCGGCGCGGCGGCCAGCGCCATATCGAGCGCACGCTGTACGCCATAGCAAGTGCCGGCGTGGGCGGCGATCTCGATGGAAGGCGCGATTGCCTGGTCGGACGCAGTCGCGGAGGTGTTCGTCACGTTCTCGCTCATGGCTAGAACCTGCCCGGATGCTCGTCGCACAGCTCGTCTCGCATGGCGTAGACGCGGCTCATGGCCTCGGACTCAAACCATTCCAGGCGCTCCGTGCGCTTAAGCCCGGCCGGTGCGTCGGAAAGCGAGACGGCCTTGCCGGCGCGGATCCAGCACTTCTTAGGGCGCATGATCTTTTTGCCCGCGGGCGTGATGTCGGACCAGCCGCAGATGGCGAGCGGGTTCACGGGTGCCTTGCCCATCTGAGCGATGAGCGCAAAACCGCCGTGGACCTCGGGCTTGATTTCGCGCGAGCGGATGCGCGTGCCCTCGGGGAAGATCAGGACGTCCTCGCCGCGCTGCAGCGCATGCTGGGCGGCGCGCAGGCACTTCATATCGGCAGTACCGCGCTCCACGGGGATGCCGCCCACGCGGCTAAAGGCCCAGCGCACAATCTTGGACTTGGCAAATTCGGACTTAAAGATGGGGCGGATGCGGCGGCCGCCAAAGAACAGCGCCGTCTCCACGGCCAAGAGTTCGGCCATCGAGGTGTGGTTGCAGATGACTACGCTACCGCGGCCTTCCTGGCGCTCAAACAGCAGGTCGGCGTCCTCGACCTTCCAGCGCCACATGAGCTTGGAGAAGGTCCACAGGATTGCCATGACCACGACAACGGTGCCGCGGATGAGCGCCGGGAACTCGGCGTAGGGGGCGTTGTAGTAATCCTCGGGCGTCTGTTTAAACAGGCGCATGGGCTACCTCCTTTGGTTGATGAGGTCTTCGATGATCGAGACGACCTCGTCGATAGTGTGAGCGGTGGAGTCGACGTGCACGGCGTCCTCGGCGGGCACGAGCGGGGCGACCTCGCGGCTGCTGTCAAGCTTGTCGCGCTGCTTGAGGGCGTCGAGGGTCTCGTCGACCTCGGCTTCGAGCTGCTCGGACGTGAGCGGCTGGGCATCGTTTTGGTGACGCTGAAGCACGCGGCGGCGGGCGCGCTCACGCGGGTCGGCAGTCAGGAACACCTTGACCTGTGCGTTGGGGAACACGACGGTGCCGATGTCGCGACCCTCGGCGACGATGTCGCGGTCCTCGGCGGCGCGGCGCTGATGGATGAGCATGGCGGCGCGGACGCCCGGGTAGGCCGAGACCTTGGATACGTTGGCGTCGACCTGCGGGGTGCGGATGGCGGCTGAAGCGTCCTGACCGTCAATGGTCAGGCGCGTGTCCTCACCGGTGCCGTTGGTAAAGCGGATCTCGATCTGCTCGGCGAGGGCGTCGATTGCCGCCTCGTCGTCCAGATCGATGCCGCGGTCGAGCGCGGCGAAGGTGACGGCGCGATACATGGCGCCCGTGTCGAGCTTGTTAAAGCCCAGCTGGCGGGCGATCTCCTTGGCGATGGTGGACTTGCCGGAACCGGCGGGGCCGTCGATGGCGACGATCATGCAATGCTTCCTTTCGATGATTGACGTGCTGGTATGGTTCGCGGGCGTTGGGGCGCGGCGGATTGCCTAGCCCGTGTAGCGCTCGCGGTAGGTGTTGCGCTTGGGCGCGGAGCCGTGGCTGCCGTGGTGACGCGTGCGGCTGGCGGTGTTGGTCGCCGGCGCGGCGACGCGCTTGGAGCTGGCCTGCTTGGGCGGGATGCCGCCGCTTTTTAGGATCTGCACCTCGCGGTCGGTGAGCTCGCGCCACGAGCCCTTGGCCACGCCCTCGAGCTCCAGGCCGGCAAAGTTGCAGCGATGCAGACGGATTACCGGATGGTGAATCTTGCCCAGCATGCGCTTGACCTGGTTCTTGCGTCCCTCGCGGATGATGACCTCCACGGCGGTGGTGCCGGGCTTGACGCCTTGCGGAGCCACGGCCTCTGCCTCGCGCGCGTTGATGACGCGGCAGATTGCCGGCTGGCACAGGCCGTCGTCGAGCTCGATGCCGCGACGTAGCGGGGTAAGATCGCGGTCGGACAAGTCTCCGTCCACGAGCGCCTGGTAGGTCTTGTAGACGTGCTTGCTCGGGTGCAGCAGGTCCTGCGACAGGTCGCCGTCGGTGGTAAAGAGCAAAAGGCCTGTGGTGTCGCGGTCCAGACGACCCACCGGGAAGAGTCCCGGAAAGCGGTCGCGGGGGACCAGGTCGGCCACGCAAGGGCGCTCCTGCGGGTCGCTCATGGTGGTGAGGTAGCCGGTCGGCTTGTAGAGCATCAGGTACACGGCGCCCTGGTTGAGCTTGACGGGCATGCCGTCGACCTCGATATGGTCGCGGTCGACGTCGACCTTGGTGCCCAGTTCGGTCGCGACCTCGCCGTTGACGGTCACGCGGCCGGCGGTCATCAGGTCCTCCGAGCCACGGCGGCTCGCCACGCCCGCGCGCGCTAAAAAGCGCTGCAGGCGCATGGTGTGCGGATAGACGGGCTGGGCGTCGGTGGCGGGTACTGCGTTGCCCATGGCGCGCGTCTCCCCTACTTCGTTAGTCCTCGTCATGCAAATCCTCCGAGGTCTCGTCGACGACCAGGGTCTCCAAGTTCTCGACTGCCTCAACATCTACAACATCGGTATCGAGCAGTTCGCGCTCTTCGTCTAAGTCCTCGGCTTGCTCCTCGAGCGTGGACTGAATACTGCGGCCGCTCAGACGCTCGCGGATAAACTGGCGCGACTGCTCGTCTGGGGCAAACTGCTCCAGGTCGGGCAGGTCGCGGGTGGAGCGCAGGCCGAACTTTTCCAAGAAGGCGTTGGTCGTGCCGTAGATGATGGCTTGACCGCGCTGGGGATCGCGGCCGAGCTCACGCACCAGACCCTTGTCCACAAGCGACGCGATGACGCCGTCGGAATTGACGCCGCGGATGCCCTTCACCACCTCGCGCGTCACGGGCTGGTGGTATGCGATCACGGCCAGGGTCTCGAGTGCCGCTTGCGATAACTTTTGCGTGTCCCAGCTCAACACATAGGCCTCGACCACGTCGTGGTAGGCGGGGTGCGTAAACAGGCGCCAGCCGCCGGCGACCTCGCGCAGCTGAAAGCCGCGGTTGGCCTCCTCGTACTCAACCTTGAGCTCGGCGAGCAGCGACGCGCACTCGCCGGGGGCGATATCCAGTGCGCCGGCCAGCGCGGGCGCACTCACCGGGTCGCTCGACACCAGCAGCAGCGCCTCGAGGGCGCCTTTGAGGCTGTTTGCCTCCAGCGTGGAAAGGGTTGACATGGTTGCGGCTCCTATTCGGTGAGCTCGGGGCCCTCGCCGGGCACATAGGCCTCGGCGCCCTCGACGCGGTTGATGCGGATGGTTCCAAAGATCTCGTCCTGGCTCAGCGTGAGCGAGCCGCGCTTGGCGAGCTCAAGCATAGCTAGGAAGGTGACAACGAGCTGCTCGGTGGTGGCATCGCCGTCCAGTAGCTCGCGGAAGGTGCAGGTTTGGTGCGCCATGGTAAAGCGGTCGACTGAGGCCACGGTCAGGTCGAGCGGCACGCGATGCGGCGCCACGTGCTCGGCCTCCAGCAGGAAAGTCTGGCGCTTGCCGTCCAGGTCGGCACAGATGACGGCGAGACCGCGCAGCGTGATGCCGGCAAGGTAGTCGGGCATAAGGCCTAGGAACTCCGGGTCGGGACCGGCCACACGCGGGTGCATGCGGCTTTCGGCCTGCATGCGCGCGCCAAGGGCCGCGGCCGCGCCCTTAAACTGCTTGTAGGCAATTAGGCGCTGGATCAGGACCTCGCGCAGGGCGTCGCCGTCGAGCGCGCTGAGCTCCTCGAGGTCTTCGTCGAACTCGTCATCGTCGTCATCGACTTTGCGCGGGGCCTCCTGCGGCACTAGAGAGGCAGCCTTGATGTCCAAAAGGGTTGCCGCCACCAGCAAAAAGTCGCTCGCCACGTCCAGGTCCAGCGCCTCAATGCGCTCTGCCTCGGCAAGGTACTGTTCGGCCACCTCGCTGATGGAGATGGCGCCGATATCTACTTTTTGGCGGGTTACCAGCTGCAGCAGCAGGTCGAACGGTCCGCTGTAGACCTGCGTCGACACGCGATACGACATCTTCGACCTCCTTTGACGGCGCCTTCGCGGCGCGGTTTGGGCGCATGTTCTGACCGTTTTGCACGGTCGACCTGTAAGTTTACCTTAGATGCCGGCGATTGCGAAGTTGAGCAGCTGCTCAGCAAGCGGATACACGGTAACGTCGAAATAGCGGCCGATCACGTCGATGCCGGTCCACATGGGCAGCAGGTACAGCACTAGGATGAGGATGGGCATAGCGTATTGCTGCAGACGATAATAGTTGTTGAGAGCCTTGCCTTTAAGGAACGGCACAATGATCGAAGAGCCGTCGAGCGGTGGGATCGGGATGAGGTTGAAGAACGCGAGTGACAGGTTGACTACGATAAACGTGGCGCCGAAGTTCATGATCTGTGACGCCAGGGCAAAGGACATGCGGGTGTAGAGGTTGCCGTATGCCGTGTGCATGAGGGCGGCCGCAAGGCACGCGAGGGCGATGTTCGATGCGGGGCCGGCTGCGCTAACCAGGACCTCATCGCGCTTGGGGTGCTTGAGGTTGTTGAGGTAGACGGGCACGGGCTTGGCGAAGGCGAACACCGGGCCGCCGGCGGCAAGCATGAGCAGCGGCAAGATGATGGTGCCAAACGGGTCGATATGGTTGAGCGGGTTGAGCGAGACACGACCGCGCGAACGGGCCGTCTTATCGCCGAGTGCCCAGGCCGCGGCGGCGTGCGCACTCTCGTGGATCACGATGCCGACGATGACGGCGACCGCGCTGGCGAGCAGGTTCATGAAGTAGCTGCTGGACATAACAATCCCCTAGCGGACGCGGCGCGAGGCGCGCGTGAGCAGGTAGTCGGCCACAAACAGGATGACGGCCACGATGGCGTAATCTAAGCGGAACACGCCGCCAAAGGGCGAGGTGATGACGCCGTAGCCGGCGATGGCACTCGGCAGTGCGCGCGAAAGCTCAACGACAAAGCCTACGATCTGCAGCTTGGCGG
>CAUHIY010000032.1:0-16505 GCA_959606405.1 uncultured Collinsella sp.
GCAAGGGGCGCTGACGCGGCCCTCCCTCTTACACCACAAAAATGCGCGCCATCTGAGGGTGCGGCGAAAAGGGCTTGTTTTGATTGTTTGGGGCAGGCGCGAGGCGCGGAAACGATGTCTGGAGCGACGGAGCGGCCTGGAATTCATCCGTAGAGGTCTTCATTGGCTGCGCCAGGAGTGTCCCTAGGTACCGGTACATAAGGAACGTCCCTAACTGCCGGAGGGGGCGTCTGCCGTGGCAGACGCCCCCTCCGGATGTGGGAAGTTTGCGCTGCAGGTTACTTGTCGGTGCCCAACTTGTGCGGCTTGAAGGCAAGCGCATTGATGAGTGCGTCGGTGGCAGACTTGACGGCTGCCGGCTGCGGATCGTTGACGTGATCCTCGGGATGCACGGGCAGGTCCTTCTTGACTGCGTCGTGGATCAAGTTGAGGTACTCAGTCACGCCAGTGGTCGATAGGTGCGTGCCATCGCCATCGAACAGGTCGTTGCGGTTGGCGCTGTATCCGTACCAGTCGATAACGCGCACGTTCTTGTAGCGCGTGGCGGCGTTGGCGATGGCCTGGTTGGTAGAGCCAACCCACGGCTGCGGGCTGCGCGTGTTCACAAACACCACAATACGCTTATCTCCCGCATCGGCCATGATGGCGTCGATCTGGTCGTCGGTTACCAAGCCGTTGGTGCCCAGGGCAAAGACCACGATCTTGCCGGCAAGGTTCTGCTGGATATAGCCCTCAAATGTCGCGCGCCCCGCATCAAACTGGCGGCCCTTTTCGGCATCGATATGGCTGTGCGGGAACACGCCGTCAAAGGTGTCTACGGCACGCAGCGACACGGAGTCGCCGATCATAAGCAGATCGTAGGAGCCATCGGGGAAGCCGTCGTTGTCCTTGTCGGTGTCGTCGGCCGCCTGCTGGTCGGTGGGCGCGGTGTTCTTGGCTTCCTTGTTCAGAACTTCGGCGCCCTCGCCGCTCAGCGCAGACGTCTCGGGCACAAAGATCAGGCCGCCCAGTGCAACGACCAACACGACAGCGTAGGCTGCGCAGACAGGGATGTGCGTGCGTGCCCAGTTGGCGGGCGTGGTGGTGCCATCGCGGAATTCGGCGACGGTGCGCCCAAAGGCGCCCTTCCTAAACGGAGTCTCGATAAAGCGATAGCAGCACTCTGCCACGGCGACCACCAACAACACCTGCAAAATGTACTGCCACCACGGCGTATCGTTGATGTTGGCGACCGGGTTCATGAGGAGCAGCAGCGGATAGTGCCACAGGTAGATGCTGTAGGAGCGCTTGCCAACCCACACGAGTGGCTCGGCGGATAGCGCGCGGGCAACCATTCCCTGGGGCTGCACGCAGGCCGCGATGACCATGAGTGTGAGGATCGAGCACAGCAGCGTGCCTCCGCGATACTGGAAGGCGGTGTAGCCGTTGGTGAGCGCGACCATGGCGGCAAGGCCAACCAGACCCACGACGCCCAACACATCGATGGATGCGGGCGAGGACCAAAAACGCACGAGGGCGCTCGGCTGTGCCGGGGCGGTCTCGGCTGCTTCGTCGGCCTTCTCGCCAGGCTTGCCCTCGGCGTTCTTGCCGTGCTTGGCGGCGCCAGCTAGGCGATTGAGCCCCAAACGACGAGCGAGACGCACCGGCGCCAGGTCGCGATCGGGGATAAAGGCCATCCAGGCACCCAGCAGCAGCGAGAACACACGGGTGTCGGTGCCGTAGTACACGCGGCTGGGGTCGGCGGCGGGGTTATAGAGCACCATCATGGCGAGGGCAGATACCGCGGCAAGGCCCAGAACCACGCGGCGCGTGTTGGGTTTGCTCACATGCATGGATACCATGGCAAACAGCAGTGGCGGCCAAATCAGGTAGAACTGTTCCTCGATGGCAAGCGACCAAAAGTGCGTGAGCGGCGAGGGGTCGCCCAGAGCATTGAAGTACGAGACGTTTTGGGCAATCTGCCACCAGTTGTTGAAGAACAACAGCGACGGCAGGATGTCGGGGCGCATCTTGGTGAGCATCACGTGGTTGAAGACGGTGCACAGAGCACAGGTCACCACCACGACGGTCACCACGGCGGGGACCAGGCGACGGATGCGGCGGATCCAGAAGCTCTTGAGGTCGATGCGGCCGGTCTTAGCGACTTCGTTGAGCAGCAAGCGCGTGATCAGATAGCCCGAAAGCACAAAGAAGATCGTGACGCCGAGCAGGCCGCCCTGAGCCCACGTGAGGTTAAGGTGATAGAGCACCACCGCGACGACGGCGAGCGTACGCAGGCCGTCGAGTGCAGGGATGTAGCGGGACTTGGGGCGAGCAGGCGTCTGCTCCGCGGCGGGAGTGTTGGCGCGGCCCGCGTTGTTGGCAGAAGCGCGATGGGGGCTCGTGGTGCGTCGCGGCTCGTTGGCACGGCGTTCGCTCTTCACGCGTTCGTGCGGCGCCGGCTCGTTGCCCGTGCGGCGTCGACCGCGCGAGCCCGATTGCGAGAATTGTTCCATAAAACATCATCCAATGACGAGAATAATCAGCACGTATTCATTGTAGCTGCCTGCTCCTGTGAATGCTTGCTGCTGGCGCAACCTCAAGCGCGCGTCCACATCAAAGTGAACTAAAGTTATAGGGGGTGCGAGAGTGCACGATCGACGGCCGACGGTGGGCATAAGGCCCGCAGATGAGGAGGTTTCCATGGCAGATCGCGGCATCGTTGCGGTGTTCGGCAGCATGAACATGGACCTTTCGGTGGCGTGCGAGCGCATACCGCGTGCGGGCGAGACCGTCGGCGGCAGCGGGTTTATCACCAACGCCGGCGGCAAGGGCGCCAATCAGGCCGTAGCTGCCGCGCGTATGGGCGCGTGCACGCACATGATCGGCGCGGTCGGTCGCGACGCGTTCGGCGCATCGCTCGTGGTGGGGCTCCAAGACACCGGCGTGGACTGTGACTTTGTAGTGCATCGCGATGACGTGGAGACGGGAACGGCGACCATCATTCGCTGCGAGGGCGACAACCGCATCGTACTGTCACCGGGCGCCAACCATGCGCTTGCGGGCGCGGACGTTGCCCGCGCGCTGAGGCGTCTGGTGGCCCATGAGCTCGACGGCGACGCCAGCGAGATTGCCCCGGCTGCCGGAAGCGTCTTTATCGCCCAGGGCGAATGTGACCTTGCGGCGACGGCCGAGGCGCTTGTTTGTGCTCACGAGCTGGGGTTCTATACGGTCTTTAATCCAGCGCCTGCCTGCGAGCTGCCTGCGGAGGTCTGGCCTGCGGTCGACCTGGTCTGCCCCAACGAGACCGAGTGCCAGGTTCTGACGGGCATTCTGCCCACGGATGATGCAAGCTGCGTCGCGGCGCTCAATGCGCTGCTCGACAAGGGTGCCGGGGCTGCGGTCATCACGTTGGGCGGTGCCGGCTCGGTTACGCTCGGCGATGGCGGTGAGCTGCTGCGCATGCCGGCACTTTCGAGTACGGTAGTCGATACCACGGCCGCCGGCGATACGTTTATCGGCGCGTTGGCGGCGGCTCGCCTAGAGGGCCTGCCGCTCTTTGAGTGCATGGCCGCGGGTGCTCGCGCCTCGGCAGTGACGGTGTCGCGCCTGGGCGCTCAGCAATCGATTCCCACGCGCGCTGAAGTTGAACATTGGTTTGGTTAAACGATAAAGACGGAGAAGCGGAGTAGAACAATGACAACCAAGAAGCTGATCCTTGATCTGGATATGGGTGTGGACGATGCGATGGCGCTGGCCTATGCCATCGCGAGCCCCGAGGTGGAGCTCGTGGGCATCACCACGTGCTTTGGCAACGTGCGCGTCGAGCAATCGGCGCACAACTGCCTTGCGGTGCTCGATCTGCTGGGTCGCCCCGAGGTTCCGGTGTACCTGGGTGCCGACCGTCCTCTGCAGGCGACTGAGCCCTATACGCCGCCGGCGTCCACCGCGCTCATTCACGGCAAGAACGGCATCGGCGGCGCGAGCGTGCCCGCGTCGCCCTACGAGCCGGTGGGGGCGACCTCGGCCGACGGCAACGCTGCGGTCGATTATCTGATCGATGCCGCGCGCACCTATGGTCCCGATCTGGTCTACGTAGCGACTGGCCCGCTCTCCAACCTGGCGCTCGCCCTGGAGCGCGATGCGGCGGCGATGATGTCCATCGGCCGCGTGGTCGTGATGGGCGGCGCCCTTACCGTGCCCGGCAACGTGAGCGCGGGCGCCGAGGCCAATATGGCGAGCGACCCCGAGGCAGCCGACGCGGTGCTGCGCTCGGGCCGTAAGCTCACCATGGTGGGTCTGGACGTGACGCATCGCGTGGTGCTCACACGCCGCGACATTGCCGGCTGGACGGGCTCGGGCACCATGGCGGGCTGCGCATTTGCGAGCATGGTCGAGCACTACATTGGCTCGTACGAGATGAACGCACCCTACCTGGGTGGTTGTGCGCTGCACGATCCGCTGGCCGTTGCCGTGGCGATCGACCCCACGCTCGTAGGTGCGCTCGGCTGCAACCTGCGTGTTGATCTGCTGGGCGAGTACCGCGGTCGCACCATCTGCGATGAGCGCCGCCTGTCCGATCCGGACAAGAGCGCGCTTGTGGCACTGACCGTGGATGCTCCGCGCTTCCTGTCCGAGTTCAAGACGCGTATGGCCCGTGTCCTTGGCTAAGTTGTCTTTTTGGACGGGGCTTTTTTGACTGGTATGATTGGTACGACCATTCGAACCAGCTAAAAGAGCCCCGTCCCAATTTGACTATCGAGAGGATCTGCCATGGAGCGCATCGCCAGCTTTTCCGTTGATCATCTGCTGCTTGAGCCCGGCGTGTATGTGAGCCGCATCGACCGCGATCCGGCGACCGGTGCTGCCGTCACCACGTTTGACCTGCGCCTGACCACGCCCAACAAGGAGCCGGTCATGAACACCGCCGAGTGCCACACCATCGAGCACCTGGGTGCAACGTTCTTGCGCAATCATGCCGAGTGGTCGGGCCGCATTGTCTACTTTGGCCCCATGGGCTGCCGCACGGGCTTTTACCTCGTTGTGTTTGGCGAGGTGACGAGCGAGGAGATCCTGCCGCTCGTGCGTGAGCTGTTCGAGTTTGTCGCCGACTTTGAGGGCGATGTCCCCGGTGCCGCTCCCGAGGAGTGCGGCAACTACCTGGACCAGAACCTTCCCATGGCTAACTGGCTCGCGCGCCGTTACCTCGACCGCGACCTGGCCGATATCGACGAGAAGCACCTGCACTATCAGCAGGCATAAGGGCTTTATCGCCCAAAACGCGCGCATTGGGCGCCTTCGCTTATGCGGGGGCGCCTTTTTGTTGATTGGTCGGGACGAGCGTTCAAAATCGCTCATGTTTGTTCTAGAATGTTCGTATAGTCACATTTACGAACAGGAGTGAACATGCATATCTGCTCTGTCAACGATCCCGAGTTCAAATCCTATGGCAACGTTTGGAATAACGTTCCGTCCGAGCTCACGTCGCCCGTGCTCGAGGCGCTTTCTGCCACGTCCATTCCCGAGGGCAGCAAGTACGTAGCAAGTGCGCCGGAGCTCGAGGGCGTCAAGGATGCCGATAAACTGGGCTTTCTCATGTTTGGCGGCCGACCCTTCCAGCTGGGCTGGTGCAATGGCCACAACACGCAGCTCAACTGCCTGGAGTATCACCGCGCCAGCGAGTTCAACCTGGGCGCGCGCGACTTTATCCTGCTCGTGGCGCATCGCTGGGAGATCGAGGACGGTAAGCTCGACACCGCGTGCGTCAAGGCGTTCCGCGTGCCGGCGGGTACGGTCGTCGAAGTCTTCAACACCACGCTCCACTACACGCCCTGCATGGTCGATGACGGCGGCTTCCAGGTGATGGTGGCGCTGCCGGCGGGCACCAACGGCCCGCGCCCCGAGGCTGCATCCGACATGCCTGCTGCCGGCGACAGCTACTGCTACTGGAAGGCCGACAAGTGGGTCCTCTGCCACGCCGACAGCCCCAAGGCAGCCGAAGGCGGCTACGTAGGCCTCATCGGCAAAAATCTCGACATCACCGTGGACTAGCGCATCGCCCCAAACCACCACAAAGGTGCCTGTCTCCTTTGCGGTGGTTTGGGGCGGGCAGATATCGGGAAGTGCCAGACGGGGGAGGCTGCCGGGCGCCTTGCCGTCTGCGGATTTTGGGACATGTGGCCCGCTTTTTGAGCCTGCCTGTCGGTACACTAAAAGCACTATGGGTACCCGCGAGCGACATATCGGCAACGCGGCCGCCCGATCCGCACCCGTGGCGGATCCCAGGGGCGGCAGGCTCTTCGCCATGCCGCGATTCCTTGTTGGCATAACACATCAGGTGTACCGCCACCGCGTCTTTGCTATCGCCGGTGTCATCACCGCGATGTTCCTCATGCTTTTGGCAGTCTTGCCGGCGCTGTTCGCCTTCGACCCCAAACTTTCTAACGCCGTGCCCGCCTATAGCGAGGTGTCCGAAGAGGTCGTGGATGCGCTCGTCCATTCGAGCTCTCTGCCGTTGCTTGTTGCCGCAATTGCATTTTCGATCTGGGGCGTATCGGTCTATCTGCGCTGTTTGGACTATGTGTTGCGCCGCCGTCTTGTTGCCATCGCCACCATCTGCGCCCTGTGGATGATCGAAGTCATTCTCAAGTACAAGTCGTTCACGCCGTTCTATGCCACCGTGCTGTGGTACCTGTACTACGTGCCCATGACACTCATTCCGCTGCTCTACCAGTTGTGTGGTCTGCGCCTTGCGGGCCTGGAGCAACACCGCCTGGGTCGCCGCTACTGCGCTGCGCTGTGGATTGTGGCTATCCTGCTTATCGGATTTGTGCTCACCAACGATTTTCACCAGCAGGTCTTCCACTTTGACCGTACAAGCGACACCTGGAGCAACGATTACACGTACGGCTGGGGTTATTTCGCCGTCCTCGTGTGGACGGCCTTTAACTTTGTGGCCTTTTTTATCCTGGTGGGCCGGTCCTCGTCCTTTCGCATCCAACGTTTCTCGGGCACGGCGGCGCTCGTGCTGCTGGGCGGCGCGTTCTTTGCCATCTCATATGCGTTGCGTGTGCCCTGGGCATGGAGGCTCAACTTCTCGCTCGTCTATTGCGTCTTGTGTGTGGTGGCGATGGAAATCTGTCTCGATTGCGGTGTCATTCCGTCATATCACGACATCGCCGGCATCTTCGACACCTTGCCGCTTGACCTCAAAGTTCTAACGCGCGACCTGCAGGAAGTCTATGCCACGCCGGTGTCGAAGCCGATGCCGGCGGGCGTGTGCGAGGAGTTGCGGACCCAGGCGCACGGCCGCGCCCATGCCTTTGCCGTGGCGTCCGATCCCGATGTGATGTACCGTGCCTTTCCACTGCTGGGCGGATCGGCCCTGCTTGCCCAAGACGTGTCGGATCTCAACGAGCTTAACCGTGAACTGGCACATCGTCGTATGGAGCTGCAGCGTCAAAATGAGCTGCTCGCCGCCGACTACGACCTTAAGACGCACCTGGCAGACCAAGAGGCCGAGACCTTGCTGGTCCAAGACGTGGACCAGGCGCTTGCCCGCGCGCTCGAAGGGATGTACGACCTGCTGAGCTCGCTGCCGCCGTTGACCGATGAATCGTCTTCGCACGAGCGTTACCGCATGCTGCAGCGCGCCAAGATGCTCGTCGCCTATTGCAAGCGCAAGGGGTCGCTCACGTTGGCACAGCACGGGGAGAGCGGTTTTGATCGCGACCGCATTCAGCTCATTGCCAACGAGCTCGCAAGCGACCTGCGCACCATCGATATCGATTGCGCCTCGATTATCGCCATACGGCGCCCGTTGCACGCCAGTACGGTAAGCGCCCTGTACGACTGCGTGTATGACTTTGCGTTTTTTGCCTACACCACCGACCATCCGGCGCTTATGTATCACTTGGGCGACCATGACCGATGCAGTGTCGAGCTACGCGCCACGCTTTTTTCCAACGATGATGCAGATCTTTCGCAGACGCCCGCTGCGCAAGAGCTCGATAGCGCTCTGCAAGGGCGCAACGTGGCATACCGCCTTGAGGGCGAGCCCGGCCAGCTGCGCATGATCGTCTTGATGCCGAGGGCGGGTGAGTGACGATGCAGATTTCGCGCATTCTTCCCCAAATCGTTGCGCTCGATGTTGTCTTCGCCCTGGCTGCGTGTCTGCAGACGATCCACGTCCCGCTCATCGCATCGCGCCGCTCGTCCTATAACCGTAAGGTGATTTGTGCCTACGAGGCGAGCCTTGTGCTTCACCTAGTTATTTCGGCGCTCATCTTGTTCGCGTCGTCTGGCTCATATCTGGTGGCGCCGCTTGACGTTTGCGCCAGGGCAATGGGCGGAGCGTTGTGGCTCAATGCCGTGATCTTTGCCTACGGCGTGGTGCTTATGGTGCGCTATCGTCGCCCCGTCATGCTGGCCGAACTGTTGCTCGTTGCCGCCGTGACGCCGCCGGTGGTGCTTGCCATGGGCTCGGCGTGGACCACGGTCCTTATCGCAGAGGGAGCGTTTTTCCCGTTCCGCTCCATTGCGGCGCTCTTGATGGATGTCCGCAACCGCCAGGAGGATATCACCGCGTTCTCGACGATCGAAACCATCAACGTGATTCCCGTGGGCATCCTGTATCTGGACCCGAGGGGCCGTCCGCTGCTCATGAACCGCTGCATGCGAAAAAACCTGGTGGAGCTTCATATGCCCACCGATCTAGGCGATATGAGCGGTACATGGAACGACCTGCGCAAACTCAGTATGCAAATGCCCGAAAGCAGCCAGAACCGCGTGCGGATTAATCTGGACCGCTTTGGTGAGGCGCGGGCGGTGGTCGAGGTTTCTCCCGCCGAGATTCGCTTGTTTGTGCACGATGACGTTATGGTTTCGGGCCGCCTCTTTGAGCGCATTATCGGCCTGGATGTAACAGAGTATGCGCATGCTCATGATCGCCTGGCGCAAGCCAACCACCTGCTTGAGCTTGCGGGCCAAGAGCTCCAAGCCCAGATCGAAGAAGTCAAAAAAGTTGCTGACAATGCGGCCTATCTGCGTATGCGCGCTCGCGTGCACGACGTGATCGGGCAGCGCCTGTCCATCCTCCATCGTTATCTGGAGGAAGGGCGCCTGGATGACGAGTCACTCGAGCAGATCGACCCGCTGCTGCGCTCAATCGCTGCCGATCTGCGCAGCGGGGGCGACACCGAACCGGCAGAGCAACTGGGCGATATCGTCCATGCCTTTGGCCTGGTGAGCATGCAGATCGATGTGGAGGGCGAGCTGCCAAGCGACGCACGTGTCGCCGCAGCCTTTCTGCAGATTATCCGCGAAGCCTCGACCAATGCCACCAAGCATGCACAGGCGCATCGGGTCCACGTGCGTCTGTGGCAGGAGACGTCGGAAGACGGTGCTGTTGCGCGGATGACCGTTTCTAACGACGGCGCGCCTGCACCCGTATCGTATCGGGAGGGAACGGGTATCCCTGGTATGAGGCATGTCGCACAGAATCTGGGCGGCAGCCTGGAAGTCCACGCCGCCCCGCCCTTCACGCTTACGGTGTCCATCCCGCTCGCCTCCAACGCCACGGTCCAAAGGAGAAGTTCATGATCCGCGTCCTTATAGTCGAAGACCAGGCCATCCTGCGCGAGAGCCTCGCGCGCTCCGTCGGTGACCAGCCCGATATGACCGTCGTCGCCGCGATCGCCGATGCCTCCGAGGCCTTGGGTGTCGCGCTCAAGGAGCGCCCGGACATGATACTGATGGATGTGTGCACCGAGCACGATTCCAACGGCATCGTGGCGGCGGCGCACATCAAAGAACAACTGCCCGAGTGCCGCGTCATTATCATGACGGGTATGCCCGAGATCACATTTGTGGACCAGGCACGCGAGGCGGGCGTCGACAGCTTTGTGTACAAGAACGTCGGTATCGACGAGCTTTTCGCCGTGATGCGCTCCACGCTGGCGGGTTACTGCACGTTTCCCAAGCCGCCCGAGAGCATCTTCTCGGGCACGGCGGCCCTCGACGATGTCGAGCTGTCGATCTTGCGCCTTGCCTGCGAGGGCAAGAGCCGCCGCGAGATCGCGGCCGAGCTGTTTATGAGCGAGGGCACCATCAAACGCCGCATCTCGGAGATTCTCAATAAGACCGGCTACGACAACATCATGCGCTTGGCCGTGCGCGCAGTAACGGAGGGCAGCATCGTTCCCAACATGGAGCGCTAGCGCTCGTTACGCATCGGCATAAAGCGGCGGGGCCGCAGGATCAACTCCTGCGGCCCCGCCTGGCAAGTGCGCGGATGTGTTCGCCAATCCGCGGCTGTCGTGGTCTGCCGCTACGCGATGGTCGCGGTGTAGGAGGCGACGTCCTCGTAGGAATCGGTCAGGTAGGCATCGATGCCGATGGTCGTGTTGACCAGGCTGTCGAAGCTGTCAAGCGTGCCTTTCGAGAAGGTGAACTCTTCGGTGGCGTTGGTGCCGGGCATCAGGTGAGCTGAGAACCAGGCTTCCTTCATGGTGCCGTTGACGTTGGTCTTGCCGGTGGGGGCGTAGAAGGTCAGGTCCTTGTCGCTCTTGTTGGTGATGTTGACGACAAAGCCGATGTCGCCCCAGTCGTCCTGGAACTTCTCGGTGATGGTGATGGTGCACAGGTCGTCATCGGCGACGGTGACGGCGGGGGAGATTTCGACGCTCTGGACATCGCCGTCTTCGACGGCCTCATCGATCTCCTCTTCCTTCTCGGCCGCCTCGCGATCCTTCTTCACCGTACCGGACAGGTCCTTGTCGGACTTGGTAAAGACAAGATTGCCGTCATCTTCTTCGAGAATGAGTTTGCCGTCCTTGAGCTTCATGTCATGCGACTCGTCTTCGGCGGTGATGGTTACGGTGGCGGCGTCCTTTGCCTCCCATTTAAGGTCGACGACTTCAAGGAACAGGTCGAGGGCGCCTGTACCGTCCTCATCGAGAATCAGGACACAGTGGACACCCCAATCCTCGAGCATCTTCATGTACTCATCGGTCAGCTCTTCGCCCTCCAGGGTTCCACCCGAGAGTTCCCAGCTGCCGATGAAGTTGGCCTTGGGGTCTTTGCCGCCGCCGCTGCAGCCCGTCAGGGCAAAGGCGAGCGCCAGGACGCATGTCAGAAATGCGAGTACGGACTTTTTGAACGTTGTCTTCATGGTGTCCTCCTTTATCGAACGAAACCCATAGAAGCAAATGCGGGGGTGGCGGAACCCCCGCCAATTACCAGATAGAAGGGCTAGGGCCTGGGCGTTCCGCAGTTGCTGCAGAACTTGCCGCCGTTTTCGCTACCGCAGTTGGGGCAGAACCACTTGGCCGGTGCCGGGGCGGGTGCGGGACTGCCGCACTCGGAGCAGAACTTGCCGGTGTTGGTGGCGCCGCAGCTGCAAGTCCATGCGCCGGCCGCAGGTGCGGCGGCAGGAGCCGGGGCGGGTGCCGGAGCCGGCTGCGGGGCGGCCTGCTGCTGTGCCTGGCCGGCGGCGAACAGCTGGCTGGCGTTCATGCCGCCCATGCCACCTGCCATGCCCATGCCCATAAAGCCTGCCATCGCGCCGTTGGGGTTGGCAGCTGCCGCGCGCATCGCATCGCTCTGGGCGCTGGCAATGTTGGCTGCCGCCATAGTGGGATCGCGCATGACTGCGGCTTTCTGCAGGTCCTTGATCATCTGCTCGTCTTCTTGCGAGGCGGCGATGGAGTTGACGCCAAAGCTCACGATCTCGACGCCGCGCAGGTCGCGCCAGTCGGCGGAGAGGACCTCGTTGAGCGCGCGGGCGAGCTCGGTGGTGTGGCCGGGGATGGCACTGTAGCGGATGCCCATCTCCGAGATCTTGGCAAAGGCGGGCTGCAGGGCGGTGAGCAGCTCGGACTTAAGCTGGCTGTCGATCTTGTCGCGCGTGTAGCTATCGGTCACGTTGCCGCATACGTTGGTGTAGAACAGCAGCGGGTTGGTGATGCGGTACGAATACTCGCCGTTGCAGCGCACGGAGATGTCGACGTCCAGACCGATGTTGTTATCGACCACGCGGAAGGGCACGGGCGAGGCGGTGCCGTACTTGTTGCCGATGATCTCCTTGGTGTTGATGAAGTAGACACGCTGGTCCTTGCCCGCGTCGCCGCCAAAGGTAAAGCGGCTGCCGATATTGGCGAAGGTCTCCTTGATGGAATCGCCCAGGTTGCCGCTAAAGACGCTCGGCTCGCTGCCGGTGTCAAAGACGAACTCGCCGGGCTCCAGCGCGACTTCGATGATCTTGCCGTTTTGCACCACGAGCATGCCCTGGCCGTCGTTGACGGCGATGACGGAGCCGTTGGAGATGACGTTGTCCTCGCCGCGCGTGTTGGAGCTGCGGCCACCGGTGCGTTTGCTGCCCTTGCAGGCCAAGACGTCAGCAGGCATCGATTCGCAGTAGATAAATTCCTTCCACTGGTCGGCCATGACGCCGCCGGCAGCTCCCAATCCAGCTTTCAAGAGTCCCATGGTGATCTTCCTTTCTCGTCAAAGGCCGGGCGGTATTGGTTGGATTGCTTAGTCGTCCTTGTCGTCTTTCATGACAACGGTGGTCTCGGTGTGGCTGAAGGTGTCGTGCTTCTCGGTCAGGTCGAGCTCGCCACAATACTCATCGGCATGGGTTGCTTCGTTGGCCGTCTTGAGCTGGCCTACCAGCAGCACGTCTCCGATGATTACGATGATCAGTGGCGCGATGACGTTGATGAGGATGCCCTCGATATCAAAGGTGAGGTAATCCGGATCGAAGGCGTTCTCACCCATGAAGAGGATCTGAGAGAGGACAAATCCAATCACAAAGAACAGTACCGAGGCGATGGCGAGCTTGGGCTTGGAGCAGGGGAGCTCGCCGACCATGCGACCGGTCTGGCCGTTCATGGCAAACAGGTAGCTCTTGCCGTTCCACGAGGTGGAGAGCATCCAGACGGGGAACAGGGCGTAGTCGCTGTCTTCCCAGGTGTAGTCGAGCTGCTTGCTTTCGACCGTGGCATCGTCGTATTCGTCGACGACGGTCTCACGCAGGGCCGAGATCGTGCTTTCTTCCATACGGCGCTCGGCGCGCGCCTTGCAGGTCTCGCAGTCCTCGTCGTAACGGTTGGCGATGTAGCCGGGCATATATGCGATCGAGAACGGACGCAGTGCGTCGTAGTCAAACGGCTCGATGGCGTCCATGTGGCCGTCGGGCATCTTGGACGACCCGTCGACGGGCACGCGCTTAAACGAGATATTGCCCTTGCGATAGGCATCGTAGTGGTCGGTGGTCGTGACGGTGCGGTCGGATTCCTCGGTCACGGTCTCGTTGGTCGCGTCAAAGTACACTTCGCCGTCAACGCGGGCACCGTAGAGCCAAAACGGCACGTAGACACCTTGGACCTCGTCGATGTGGTTGCCGGTGACAAAGCTTTTGGGCAGCAAGATCTTGCCCTTGTAGTGTTCCTTGAGTGCGGCCGTGACGTCATCGCGCCCGAGCTTAAATGGAATCACCAGGTCGGGCGAGAAGTCGCCCGAAAGCTGACCGGGCGCTACGGCGGAGTTGCCGCAGTACGGGCAGGTGGTGACAGCGACGGTGCCGTCGGACACGAGCTCGGCGCCGCACGACGAGCAGATGTAACCGGCGTTTTGAGCCAGCTCCTGCACCGCAGCGTCGGCGGCGGGCTTGGGCGCTGCCGCTGCGGCGTCGGCTTTGGCGTCTGCCTTGTCCTGGCGCTCGCGATAGAGTGCCTCGACTTCTTCGACTTCAAAGCGCGAGTCACAGTAGTCGCAGACGAGCTTTTGCTCGGCGCTGGCAAAATGCAAGGGGCCACCGCAGGCAGGGCACTGATAGTTAACGCTCTCGAAGGCCATGATCGGTCCTTTCCGTGCCGGAGGCTATGCGCCGATGGCGCCGCCGCAGTATTCGCAGCGCCCACTGGCATCGGGAATGGTGGTGGCTCCGCAGAAGGGGCAGGTCACCGCGGTCTTGGGGGCCTTGGCGGCCACGACGCTGTCGCGCGTCTCCTGGCGCAGCTGCACCAGCGTGTCGCGGACCTCGGTTGCCTGGCGCTTGGCCTCGCGGTATTCGATGGAGCCGCGCTGATCGATGGTGGAGTCGTTCACGCGCAGGTTGATCTCGGTAAAGTACGGCGTGTTGACGTGAATGGTCAGGTTAAAGTCGTAATCCAGGTCGTAGCGCGGCGGGTTGTAGCTCTCGCGCTCGCCGTCCTTGGTCTCGCGATAGATCTCGGTGCGCTGCTCGTCGATATCCATATCGCAGCCGAGTACCTGCGAGAACTCGATGATGTCGGGATTGGCGTCGCGCCAGCGGCTCTGCGGAGTGATGATCAGCAGGCCCGCGTCCTCATCGAGCATAATATTGGTGCGCCCGGCAGAAAGCGTGCGCGTGGGGTTGAACGAAGACAGGCGTTCGGCGTTGGCCTCGCGGTAGGCGAGTTGCTCACGGATGTCGTCCGCGGTGCTGGAGCGATAACCGTGAAAGTAGGGGGAGAGCTTGCCGGCGCACTCTTTGCACAGGTAGCCTTCATTGATTTTTGTCTTACCTAGAAGTCCCAGCTCGGTACCGCAAATCGCGCACTCTTTCTTCTCGAACATCTTGTCAAAGAAGCCCATGGTTGCCTCCCATCAACTGGTAGCGTGTGTCACTTTTGATGATGGGGGAGTGCGCGATCCTTCGCGATACCCAGACGGCTCAAGGAGTCTCCACAACTGGGACACATGGCCCATTTTTCATCCGACACATAGGGACACTCCTTGCTGCGGGTAGTCATTGGGCACTCATTGGGGACGTACTTAAATGAGTGGCAGTTGGAGACACTCCTTGCCGAGCTAGAGGCCGCGCGTGTCCCTTCTGGTCCATGAGGCTCAAAACCGCGGTGTGACGTGAACGGCTGGGGTCAAATTTGCAGCATTTCAAGCCTGGCTTCGATATTGAGACTGGTTCTTTATTAAAATAGATTTCCAGACAATTGAGCGGCTGGGGGTTAACCATGGGGGACATGGGAGACACAACCGCATATTTGTGTCGGGGCATTCGGGAGATTATATGCCTGGCGCTGTTCTTCTTCACGTTTTTGGCGTGCGAGTATCTTTTTGATGTGCGCATGGCCGAGTTCGTGTCTCCGAACGAGGTCGTTATTTATGAGAGCCTTGTCATCGGCGCGAGCGTGATTGGCTTTTTTGTGCGTCCCATTCTGTACTATCGCCGTCCCCATGCTATCGACGCAACGAGTGACGTCACGGGCGTTTTGCTGGTGGCGGCATTGCTGCTGTTGATTATGGCGGTTCAGGTTGAGGTGGTAATTGCCGGCGGTTTGGTGGCGTGCTGCGCGCTGGGCTACTGCGGATCGACTGCCTACGCAAACTTTGCACGGCGCTTTGCGCGGACGCCCTGCTTGGCGCGCGCCGCCGCACTTTCTTACGCCATGGGCGTGCTGGTGCAGGTCCTCAACCACATGGTGATGCCTGCCGGCATTCCTCAGCAGGCTGTTCTGGTTGTCTGTGCGATCGCGCAGGTGGCGTTGCTCCACGGCGTCCGACGCGCTAAGCTGCGCGACGAGTCCAATCCCAACTTTGAACCCAGCGTTGCCGGGCTTTCGGTAGATGCTTTGGAATATGGCGCCAAGTGGCAAGACGATCCCGAGGCAAAGGCGGCATTCCGCCGCACCGTAGCTCGCTTGACCGTGGCGACGGCGTATCTTTGGCGTATTCGCCGCTCTCAACGCGGGTCTCACAACCTTGCATGCTACCGGAGCCGTTGATTTGGGTGACTGGCCGCGCCTGCTGCTTGTCGTGAGCTCGTTGGCTGCCGGCGTCCTATTTGACCTGCACGACCGTTCGTATATGAATATCGGCATGACATGCGCCGCCATGCTGTCCACGCTTTCGTTCTTTGTGCTCATCGTCGACGGCAATGGTGGCAACGAGCTCGCTGCCACGATCATCTTTTATCTGGGCTCGGGCTTTTTCGTGGTGTTCTTTACCACAAAATATGCCGCCGTCTCGCTCTATGCGCGCTGGTCATATTTTTGGCCGTGCATGGGTCGCGTCGTCAACAACGTGTGCTCGATGCTCGTGACGGCGCCGGCGGTGGCGATCATCTCGAGTCAAAACGTGCTGGCTGCGGTCGGTGCGGCGCTCGTGATGTTTGTGGGCATTGCGATTACGCTGCTGGGGCAGTTGGGGCAACGAGCCGATGATGCCGTGATGCAGGATGGCCTGCCGCTTGCCACCGACGATCTTGGTGGGGATCTTGCGCCCACATGCTCCGACCCCGAGCCCGTGGAGGCAGCGGAGCTCACGTCCGATGAACGCCTTGATGCCTTCGTCGCCACCTTTGGGCTTACAGAGCGCGAGCGCGATATTCTTGAGGTCTTGGTCGTTTCGGACCAGAGCGTTCAGGACATCGCCACAACGCTCTTTCTTTCGCGCTCCACGCTCTATCGCCACATTTCCTCGATCAACAAAAAGGCCGGTACCGCCTCGCGCGTGGCCCTCATCAACTTCTTCTGGTCCTGGAC
>CAUHIY010000033.1:0-16246 GCA_959606405.1 uncultured Collinsella sp.
TGGAGGTCGGCTTTACCAAGGACGAAGAGCGCGAGCTGCTGCGCGCATGGGGCTATCCCGTTTGGAACCTGCCGGCGGGAGCCTGCCTTGCCACGCGCGTCCCCACGGGCGAGGAGCTTACGCGCGAGAAGGTCTCCCTGATTCGCGCCTGCGAGGATTACCTGCACGATCTTGATCTGGCACAGGTACGCGCGCGCTTGGTCGGCGGCTGCATGCATATCGAGGCCGCGCCCGCAGATGTCGCCAAGATTGCCACCCTCGGCGGTGCCGCCGTCGACGACAAGGGCAAGACCCCGCTGCCCGCCGTTATCGAGTCCGCACTGCGCGAGCTGGGCTGCGACCATATCTCCCCCGAGGTCACCCCCTACATCCACGGCAACATGAACCTGTAGGTTACGCCTTTTTGGCTGCGTTAACTGACCTGTCAAAAAGGGACAGGTTTATTTTGGTAGGTTTTATCTGGGGAAATATCGCGAGGCAGTCGCCCCTCTAGTGCCCATCTAACTTCAAGAGACACTAGAGGGGCGGCCGGCTGCATCTACTTCTTCCGATATCGGCGGTTACGGCTCGTCGATGAACCCATTACTTCGATGAGTCCTTTATCCGCCATTTTTGGCAGATGGTAACGGACAGACGAAATTCTGACCCCCGATGCAACCGCTATTTCTCGCGCCGTCATATCCACTTCGGCGCTGAGAGCCTCCAGGATCCTATCCGCCGTCGAAGCTGACGATTCTCTGTTCATATCGATAATTTCAAACGTGTCTTTGCCGCATTTTGACAGGACATGTTTATCCACAAGGTCCCCGCAGATCAGGCGAATGTCATCCGAATCCCACTTCAGGGCCTCTCGTATTTTTTGAACATCGCATACGCACCCATGCTCCCGCATAAACATGAGCAGTGTTTCCTCGCGATCCGTCAGCTCGGTGCCCACATGGCTCTGAATCCACGTGCGGTTTTCAGCAAGCTCCGCCCCGTGCCGGGAAAGCAGCACCGTAAACGAATCGGCCTTAACGATAAATTTCGGCCTGCCAAGCGAACGAGACTCCATCTCGCGAATCATAGCCGGGATACCAGATCCCTGGCTTTCCGCAACGGCCCCCTCGGCATGCTCTAACGGCGTCGCCCCCATTAGGCTCATGAGCTTTGGGTTTCGGCAGCGCGATTCCCCGTCTGCAAGATTGTCCACCGTCTTTCCGCCCCAAAGCCCGCCAGGGTTTTTGATCTCTATTCTGTCTGGATAGATATCGACACTCACGGCCTGCCCCACAAACATGGGCGAATATTCTCGATGGATGCAGGCATTTGCCAAGGCCTCGCGCAAAACCTCCTGGGGAACTTCCCAATCCTCCCTTCTGCCAGCGCCTTGCACTATCGCCGCTTTGCGCAAGTTTCGTCCAATCGCGGCAAGGGCATCTTCGATGCAAGCCGGAATCGGGCCATCGCACAACTGGCGGTCAATAAATCGGGGTTGCCCGGGTGCGGATTTTTCCACATCGGAATGAACGGCGACATCGATCATCAGTTTGGGATAGAACTGCTGGGGGTAAATTCCCGCCGACAGAAGCCCCGCGAGCTTCACGGCACCATCCTTTGTAGTGATATTGAGTCTGACCAGCTGCTTTTCCAGCGTATCGGCCCCGCGCAAAACGCGCGGGGTCTGCAGCCGGCGATTTGCGATAATAGACCGCACGACATCTGGATCCAAATCCTCGACCGTTGCCTCCGAAACCACCGTGCCGTCTGCATCGCTCGGGAGCAACGCACTCTGCAGCTCATATAGCTCAGCGGGTGACATCTTGATATCTTTATCATCCACGCGCTTGTAGCTACCGTTCTGCACGCCGCGCGCGCCGATATAGCAAGGCTTCGCTTTAAGCTCAAGTTCAAAGATGCGCACCAGAAGCACCTGGAGCCCGTCGACCTCGCCTCGATCAAGCTCGTACCGCGGCGCATGGGTCACCACTGCCGCTGAGCCTCCGTCTCCGATACCCGAAACAAACTGATCGCGCACCCTATCGATAGCAAAGTTAGCCGAAGGGACAAATCCTTCGGCTTCATTCAGGCCCAAAATAATGAGCCCACCCGCAGTGTTCGCAAAAGCGCTCACTGTCTCCCATACGTCTGCGCTCAATTTATTCGTGCAGGCTTTAACTTCTACCGATGCGTCATCAGTCCCTCGCCTGCGAAGGCGCTCAACGATAAGGCCAAGAGGTTCATCCAGCAGCATTGGCATTCCGTCTCTCTAAAACGATAGATTTATCTCTCTAAAGTATAGTATATCTCTCTAACTTTAGAGAGATAAGTACCTTATTTTAGAGAGATATTTAGAGAGATGTACCGAATTCACTGTTAGATTGCCCAATGTTATCTCTTTAACTGACTTTCTCTTTATAGAGACATTTAGAGAGACGAGCGCGACCTCTCTAATCATGGGTTCTTCTCTTTAAAGTGCACACATCCTAACCGTGCCCTAAGTTGCGGTGAAATAGCTCACGATTAACCTACCAAAAAGGGACAGGCTTATTTTGGCAGGGTTTATCTGGGGAAACGCCGACTGATTCCATGCACACAACCGCCGCAGCTCCATATGAGGCAAATGAATCAGTAACGTCTATCCCAAATCTTGAGTATTTGTTCGACAGAACGGCTCCTGCCGGCTCCTGCTAGACTGGTAGATTCCCAACCGTCCATCCAGGAGCCGCAATGTCGCGCAAGTCCGCCTACAAGCAAGTACTTTCCATCGGCACCGCCGTGGTGCTGGGGTTTGCGTTGTTCACAGGGTCGCTCGACGGAGCGCCCAAGCTGTTGTCGCCGCAAAGCGATGAGCAGGCGACGGCTCTGGCCGAAAAACAAAACGAGAGTCCCAGCCGCACCGACGACGAGGCAGACCTGGTTGCCCGGCTCGAATCGGGAACAGCAAGCTCCGAGGACTCCGGCGATGGCTCCGAATCCACCGCGACCAACACCAACGGCAACGTTGCCTCCGCGGACAGTGCCGCCACCCCCATCGACGAAGTGGAAAACCCAGATCTCAACCGCGCCCGCGGCGTATATCTCAGCAGCATTCCAGACTACGCCGGCAATCCCTACGTCGCCCTTCGCGCCGACAGCACGCACCCGCTCGGCATGCCGTCATTCACACTCGATGAATACGAACGCGCTGCAGAAGAGGGCTGCTTTAAGAAATTCTCCAAGCTCGACAGTATGGGCCGCACTCGCAAAGCGCTCGCCTGCGTGGGCCCCGAATCGCTCGGTCAAGGCAAGCGCGGCGATATCTCGCGCATCCATCCCGCCGGATGGCATCAGCAGCGCTACGACTTTATTCCGGGCCAGAGCCTCTACAACCGCTGCCACCTCATCGCCTGGTCGCTCTGCGGCGAAAACGCCAATCGCAAGGATCTCCTCACTGGCACGCGTTATCTCAACGAGACGGGCATGCTACCGTTTGAGGAGCAGATTCTCGACTACATCCGCGAAACGGGCAACCACGTGCTCTACCGTGTCACGCCTATGTATAACGAAGAGGAACTTGTCTGCCGCGGCGTGCGCCTTGAGGCGCAATCGGTCGAGGACCACGGCAAGACGCTGTGCTTCCACGTATACTGCTACAACCTGCAGCCGCATGTGCAGATCGACTACGCCACCGGCCGCAACCAGGCCGCCGGAGAGTAGGTTCAACCGGGGCCACGCCCGCATCGTTTGTCACCGACGCGCACGGGAGGCTAATTCTTGCCTCCTACGGCGCATTTCAGTGACATGGGGCCATCTCTCCAAGATACCCGTATTGTCGATAAGAGTAGAAGGCAAACGCCAGACAGGCAGCCAAAGCAGCAGAAGCCCTACATTAAATACGTGATTTATTCTTTGCAATCACAATCTCGATAAGTTAATCGAAGCAAAACAACGTAAAATGAAGGTAATTTTGCTTCAAAGTAATCAGGAGAAACTGTGACCAATCGCGTCAACAATTCACATATTAAAAAGGATTGTCCCACCCCCATCTATATGCAGGTGGTCGACTATCTGCGCGAGAACATCGCCTCAGGAGCTTGGGAGCAAGCATCCAAAATCCCGTCGGAAGTCGAGCTCATGAGTACGCTCGGCGTCAGCCGCGGCAGCATCAAAAAGGCCATTTCCAAGCTTGTTGATGAGGGCCTGCTTGAGCAAATTCAGGGAAAGGGAACTTACGTTAAGTCAAAAGACATCTCTTTCCCCCTTACAGAGGGTCTTATCTCTTTCTCCGAATCTCTAATCGAGCAAGGCCTTTCTTTCGAAACAAACATTCTCGATTGCGAAATTCGTAAGTCGGACGAAGATATTTCCAGACATCTCGGTATTGTCGAAGGTTCTGACTACCTTCATCTCGAGCGAGTGCGCAGCGTTGAGGGTGAACCTGTGATGTTCATCGAAAACAACATCAATATGGCGCTTGTCCCAGGTATTGAAACAGCCGACTTTGTTAACGAAGGTCTCTTTGCAATAATCGAGCGGCTCTCAGGCCACCAGATCGAATACTCAAAGACCTCCTTTGTGGCAAAGCTCGCGGACACCCAACGCGCGGATGCGCTCGGTCTCTCTACGCAGTCCCCGCTTCTTCAGCAGCTTCAAACAGTCTACTTGGACAATGACTCTGCAATTGAATATGCGCGCGTATGGCTTAAATCCAGCAGGTTCCAGCTTGGCACCGTTTTTCAGCGTCGCCATTAAAGCTCTTGAGAGCGGCGGCATTACGCCAAATATAATTCCAAAACGCAAAAAGGCGAACCCGTGGGTTCGCCTTTTTGTAAACGGTTTTAGTCCAGCGCGTCAAACAGCTCCGTAAGCAACGCTGCCCTGTCATCCGTAATCGCCAGGGCACTCGAAATGCCGGTGCCTTGCGCGCCAAGTCCAATCAAGCGACGAACGTCGCCTCCACACCTGATTCCCGCTCCCTCCATGATAACGATGTCGGGATTGATGGACCGTACGGCAGCGATGGTCTCTGCGATGTAATCATCGCCGCTTGTATGGCCGGTTCCCACAAGGCTGCTCGGCTCGCAAAGAATCACGTCCGGATCCATCGCCGCAACCGCTTTGGACTCAGTCACGCTATCGGCTGCAACAATGGTTAGAATCTCAAGCTCACGAGCGCGATCGATCGTTGCCGCCAACTTATCAACGGTCAGGGGGTGTGCCGTGTGATTTAGAAAGACAGCTTGAACTCCCGCGCTCTTAAGCGACTCAAGAGGTGTCAGTCCCATTCCTTTTCCGTCACCGATAAGATCGGCATGCTGCGCTGTGGGAATTGCAAATTTCAAATCCTTCGCAACTGCGCAGAGCTCGGGAACGGGAGCAGTCCAAAAAATCGAATGATCTCGATCTTTTGCGATTTCATCCGTAAGATGAGCCGCTGCAATTGAATCGTCCGCAAGCAAATAGGTCTTAGGACTGACCGTGAAAAGTGGCAGTTTTAAATCGGAACGTTTCATGAGAACACGTCCTTTCCGACTAATACATGGCCTGCCATACCGAGCGATTTAGCCGTTGAAGCTAATCTCGATGCCGGTTTCCAGCTTGGGAAGCACGCTTGGTGTCACGAGAACCGTTCCAGGAAGCAGCTCTCGCTCGTCATCGAACGCAATGGTTAGATGACCGAGCCCTCCCATGTTCTCGTTCGCAGCTTCACCAAACTCCTTAATCGTGTAGACCTGATCGCCGATGGAAATGGTGCCGCCCTCAGCAAGCACGTTATCCTCCGTGGGAGTTCCATCGTGAACGACGCAGATGTCGCGCAACTCTGCAGGAGCGGTCGGGCCAAACAGGACCACCATCTTCTCGTTGAGAAGTTCCTCAACAAACGAGCCGATCTCAGTGACCTTAACCTTGTACATTTGATTTCTCCTATCTTTGTTACGCCGCAGGCGCAGTCATTGACCTGTCGATAACACGAATAGCCTGGGCAAAAGCATCGTGATAGCTTTCGTTGGCCAGATGGTCTAGGGCGGTCTCGATATTCAGCCCCAGCATCTCGCTCATCTCCGAAAACTCTGGTTTGAGGGAAAGCCCTTTGAGCTCATAGCAACCGTTAATCACGCCATCATGATCAGTCAGAATCATCACAAACGCCTTTCGGCTAAAACTCACCTTGCACATACCCGTGCCCAAGTATCCCTCATGATCGCGAGCGCGCTCATGGATAAGAATGCGCACCCTCTTCCAGTAGCGATACTGGGTGAATGTTCCTGCAAGCCATACGAGAATAAAGAAGGCTATTGTAATGAGCGCGTTGAGCATAGTGGGCCTTTCCCTCTTAAAGCTTCAGTTTACAGGCCAAAGGACAGTACGTAGGCAAGAATAATCTGAATCGGGGTGGTAATCAGCTTGCCAAACAGGAATGCAGGGTAACCGATTTCGATCGTCTCGGGCTTTGCCTCCATGAGAGTCATGCCAACGGGAGCAAAGTCGGAACCAACCTGGCAGTTGACGGCAAAGAAGCCGGGAAGGGCAAAGTTGGCGGGAATCGTGCCGTTGGCGATTTGGTTGCCAACAAGGACAGAAAGCACAGAAGCGATGATTGCGCCCGGGCAGATCAAAGGCGAAAGGAACGGGATTGAGCAGAACATGCCAATTGCCAGCATACCGGGCAGCGAGCCCGCAAGCGGAGTGAGAACGCCGGCGAGAACGTTCGCGAAACCCGTGTAGTTAATAATGCCGATCAACACCGAGACAAACGCCATAAAGGGGATGATGTTGCGGATAACGTCATTCACGGTATCACGTGCAGCCTGATAGATGATGCTGATGACGCGACCAACGCCGGTACCGATCTTAGAGACAACGTCCATAAACCCGTTAGACTGTTTGGACGCAATCTCGGCACGTCCCTCAGCGATCTTGGCGTGGACGTTTTCCTTCGTCGTCTCCTCGTGTGCCTTCTCGGCCTTTACCGGCTCAGCGGGAACATCGGCCGCATCGGCAAGGACGATGCAATCGGGATTGACGTCAGATGCAAAGAGATCCTCGGTGATGAACTGGGCCAGAGGACCAGACGGAGAACCGGGCTTGATGTTCAGCGTCTTAAGGCCCATCTTGGGATAGGTGCCGCAGCGAGCCACGCCGGCGCAGTCGATGACAACGGCGCATGCCTGATCGGTCTCGATCGGGTCCTTAAACTGGTCGTGCGCCTCGGCGCCGGTAAGCTCCGCAATGCGAAGGGCGACCGGGCTGATGCCACCCAGGGTCACGCTCAGAACATAAGGCTTCTCGGCCGTGGGGGTAATGATGAGGGGACCGCCCCAACCGTTGCCGCCGTGGGACGCCTTTACGCTTTTGAATTCACTCATGATTTAGACTCTCCTTTTGCGCTGAACTGCTAGGCGGCAAGCTTAGCTTCGTTGCGCTTCTTCATGATGAGGTACAGCTTCTCGGTGACAATGCCCTTGATCAGGCAGACGATTAGACCAACAATGAGGAAGCGGATAGCAAGCTCGGAGGAGTTCTTTCCCAGTGCCTCGTAGCCGGCCGAGATACCAAGCCAAACAAAGAGCTCGGAAGAGTTAGCGTGCGGGAAAAGGCCAACGATGGGGTGCATCATGGACACGACCGCATCGTAGAATGCGGGCTTGTAGTCCTCCTCGACAAACACACCAAAGGTGTATGCCATCGGATTGCAGAGGAAGAAAGTGCAAAGGAACGGGATGAGGGTATAGCGGAGAACTGCATACTTGGTGCACTTCTTCATGAACCCATAGACACGCTCCTCGCCGATCAGCTGGATGACTGCCTTGATCGTAAGGATCAGACAGATCAGCATGGGGATCATGCCCGTAATAAACGAGGCAAACTGATCACCAGCCGCATTAAACAGGCCGGTAAAGCCCTCCGCAAGGAAGATAAGGAAATCGTTTACTGCTCCCATTTTCATTCTCCTTAGTTAATGTTCGTTACTTCTATCGTTCTACCTGAGCGCCCCTCCTCCTTTTCAATCGGCCATATACGCTCATGGTTGTCTACGGTTGTCTATATCTTACAAAGGGACCGCTCTTCGAGTTGCCTTCTCGCATTCCTTTCGGTGAACGGTAGATTTTACAAGACAAACGGCTACGCGCTATTTAGCTCAAAGATAATTTGGAGTGCCTCAAATATACGCATATACCTGCTAAAACGCGCGTCGTAGAGCTCATGGGCCCTGTCGTTTTTTTCAATGGAATCGAGTTTTCTGCAGACCCCTGCGGCAACCGCCGTCAAGTCTTGGCCGCAAGAAGCCGAGAGAGCCAGCAGCGCCGCGCCCTGACCGGCGCCGGAGGATTCCATCCGCACCATATCGACCCCCAACACGTTGGAGAGCGTTTGCGCCCAAAAATCGTTCTTGGCCCCTCCTCCAACGAGCCTGATGCTGCGCCACTCTTCCGAATGGTCCACGGACTCCTTGAGCTCCCTTAAGGCATACGCCGTGCCCTCCATCAGAGCCCTTTCGAGCTCGGAACGAGTCGTGTCAAGATCAAGCCCCAGAAAGGCACCGCGTACCGACGGGCAACCGTGCAGGACTTTTTCTCCCGATAGATGGGGGTAGAACATGAGATCCCTCATGTCGTAGAAGGGGTCCTCGACGGCCTTGTCCTCCAAATCGTAGGACTCACTGCTTAGAATCTGCCCGTACCACCATTCCTTGGCACCGCCGCACGATCTGATACTCAGCTGAATTTGGGTCTTAAGGGTATTTCCCCACTTGAACAACACGGGCTTGCCAACAGCCGGAAGGTCAACTCCCTCAGATGAATACATCAGCACGCCGCTTGTTCCAAGTGAGATGGTGGGGACGCCCTCCAAAAGGCATCCCGTGCAGATCGCTGCCGCGGGATTGTCGCCCGTTCCCCTCACGATCATGGCACCTGCGGGAATTCCCGTCTCGCTTGAAGCTCTCTCAACCACGGTCCCAATTACGGCATCAGAAGGCTCGACAACGGGAAGCAACGACTCGGGGATTCCAAAATGCTCGCAGACCTCACCGATCCAAGCTTGCCTCTCGTTATCGTAGAGCCCTGTTGTCGAAGCCCCGCAATAGTCCGTACCAGCACGCCCGCCAAACTTGAGAGCAATCCAATCTGAAACCGAAAGAAACACTTCGCTCTTTGAAAGGCCCTCAGGATTATTCTTAGCTATCCATGCAAGGTTAATCGCCGGAACCCCAGTCGAAAGAAAGCTGGCGACCCTAGGATAGCCCGCAGACAGCGCCCACTGCTTCTCGGTAAAGACAGCGTCGATCGTGCGCTGGTCGTTCCACATTATGGCGGGACACGTTGGCACCCCATCGGCATCGATCAAGACCGTCGTGTGCATCTGCCCGGTAGCGCCAACGCCTTTTATTAGAGACAGGTCAACTTTCTCTCCAAGCAGGGAGCATGCAGAGCAAATGGCGATCCACCATGTCTCGGGATTGATTTCCCGCCAACCGGGATGAGGCTCAGAGCACTCGTAAGCCTCGCTCGCAGTCGCGACAACTTTTCCGCCTTCATCAATGCACGTGAGCTTCACCGATGACGTGCCCACATCGACACCAAGGTAGAGCGCACCCATTATCGCCTCATCCATGTTCGTAATTCCGCGCTACTCAGCGATGCCGTTGATGGCGCGCGTCGTCTTGTAAGCAACGTCCGCAACTGCCTTACGTGTATCAATCAGTACCTTGGCGAGATTATGCTCGTTGTTGTTTGCCTCGTACGCCTTGCCAACCGTCGTGATGTAGGCCTTGCGCAGGTCGCTTGCGATGTTGATCTTGGACATCTTGTGTGGCTGCATAGCGTGGATGGTCTCATAGGGAATGCCCGAGCCACCATGAAGAACGAGGGGACACGGAGACACCTCGGCAAGCTTCTCAAGCAGCGGCAAATCGATGCGCGGCGTATCCTCAAGGCCGTGAACGTTGCCGATAGACACGGCCAACAGGTCGCAGCCCGTGCGCTCCACAAACTCGCAAACCTGATCGGGGTCGGTCTTAAGATCCGCCTCGGAAACATGATCGTCTTCTTTGCCCTTGATGGCACCGAGCTCAGCCTCGACGGGCACGCCGTAGCAATGGCAGTAGTCAACTGCCTGGCGCGAGAAGCGAATGTTCTCCTCAAAGGGCAACGCGGCACCGTCGATCATAACGGAGGTAAAGCCGGCCTGAACCGCCTGTCGAACATCCTCGAGCGTCTTGCCGTGGTCAAGATGCAGACACGTGGGAACGATATAGTCCTCCGCCGCGCGTTTAACGATAGAGGCGATCATGCCGTAATCGGAAAGCTTAACGTTGGTAGGGGCGATCTGGAGGATGCCCGGCATGCCGGCCTTCTGCAATCCGTCCAAGATACCCAGGGTCATCTCCATATTGGTCGTGTTATATGCGGGAAGGAGCCATCCGTTCTTGCGTGCAATCTGGATCAGCTCAGTCGAAGTTACAACTGCCATGATTCCTCCAACCGGGTTACGGCAATTCGAGTTGAGTTTACGTTCCAGATACTTATATAGACGTCTATGTACCTGTTTATAGACGACTATATACCTTTTTGATTCTTGCGCATAGCATTAAATGTCTCGAATTAGAAAAAGGGCTGCCGAGAAACACTCGACAGCCCATCGTTCAACCTTTTTACCCCAATGTTCCGCTTGCCAGCATGTCGACAACATCATTAAGGTTCAGGACAATCGCCGTGGCTAATCTTTCCATCTCTTCTGTTGGCTCGGAGAGATCAGGAACCATGACGGTGTGAAAACCTCCTGCAAAGCCCGCGCGCACCCCGTTATAGGAATCCTCCAAGACGAGGGATTTTTGCGGCGGCACCCCTAGCTCGTCCGCCGCTTTTAAAAAGACGTCAGGATAGGGCTTGGCATGCTCGACCTCGATACCAGAAACGATCGAATCAAAATATGGAAGTATTCCTCCCCTTATCAGGTTGGCCTTGATCATCTCCCTGCTCGACGAGGAGGCAACCGCCATCGGAATCCCTTCAGTCTTGAGATACTCGAGAAGCCTATCCAATCCAGTTTTTTTCTCTGCGCCATGGGCCAATGCTTCATGGGCTATTTCGTAAAAACGATCAACAAATGCCTTGGGGTCGACTTCGTCACCATACCATTCGCGAATAATGGATACGGCCTCGGCTCCATTGGTTCCGCGCATGGCGTCCGCAAGGCCCTCCATGCACTCAACCCCAAACTCGATTGCGGTCTTAGGCCAGCAAGAAGCCCAGATAGGCTCGGTGTCAAACATAAGCCCATCCATATCGAAGATAACCGCCTCGTACATATTGCCTCCCTGTTCAAGTAGACGTCTATATACGTTTATTCTAGCAAAGGAGGACTTTTTCTACTGCAACGGCACAAAAAGGTGCCCGCCCCACAGATGCTGGGGCGGGCACTTCGCCCGCCAAAAAAGCCGCCACAACGGAACTACCCCATCGCGGCGGTTTTTTATCGTCTAGTTACTTAGCGCGACCCTCCTCATAGCGCTCGACCAGCTTGGCCTGAACGTCATAAGGCACCTGCTCGTAGCCAGCGGGCTTCATGGTAAAGTCGCCCGTGCCGCGCGTGATAGAGCGCAGGCGCGTCGAGTAATCCGTCAGCTCGGCGAGAGGTGCCTGGGCAATGACCACGGTATCGCCGCGCTCATCGGTCTCCATGCCCGTCACGCGACCGCGCGATGCCGAGATGTCGCCCATCACGGCGCCGGCGTAGCTCTCGGGAATGGTCACCGTGATTTCCTCGATGGGCTCCAGCACCACCGGGTCGGCATCGGCACACGCCTTGCGCAGACCGATGCGGGCCGCCGCGCGAAACGCCATCTCGTTGGAGTCGACGCTGTGATACGAGCCGTCGTACACAGCCACGCGAATGCCCGTGAGCGGATAGCCGGCAATAATACCGTCCTTCATGGTCTCCTGGACGCCCTTGTCCACGGCAGGGATGAGCGAGCGCGGGATGCGGCCACCCACAACCTCGTCAACAAACTCATAGCCATCGCTCGTGCCGTCGGGCCCAATGAGCGGCTCAACGCGCAGCCAGCAGTCGCCATACTGACCGGCACCACCGGTCTGCTTCTTGTGGCGGCCCTGAGCGCTCGCCGTGCGGCGGATGGTCTCGCGATACGGGATGCGGATCGGCACGCTCTTGGCGGCGACCTTGGTGCGGTCCTCCAGACGGTTGAGCAGCACCGAAACCTGTGCCTCACCCACGGCGGAGATAATGGTCTGACCAGTCTCCTCGTCGCGGTCGATGCTCATAGTCGGATCGGCCTTGCAGGCCTTCTCGATAAACGTGTAGAGCTTCTCTTCGTCCCCGCGATTCTCGGCCTCGATGGCGATGCGGTACTGAGAGTTGGGGAACTTAAACGCCGCAGCCTCGACCTTACCGGTAATGGAGAGCGTATCGCCCGTCTCGGCAGCCAGCTTGGGCGCCACGATGATGTCACCGGCATAGGCGTGACCGACCTCGGTCATGTCGCGGCCGCACATCACATACAGGTGAGCCAGACGATCGCTCTTGCGGGTACGCGCGTTGATCAGCTCAAGACCCGGCTCAAGCGTACCCGTCAGCACCTTGATAAAGCTGATGCGACCCTGCTGCGGATCGGTCAGCGTCTTAAACACAAACGCCACCGGACGGTCATCGTCGCTCGAAATCTTGAGCGAATCACCGTCGATGAGCGGCATCTCGCCGTAGTCCGTCGGCGCCGGGAAGTACGTGGCGATGTCGTCCATCAGCGAGTTGACGCCCTGCTCCTTAATGCAATCGCCCGCAAAGACCGGCACAAATATGCGCTCGGCGATCGCCTTCGACAGCAGGCCTTCAAGCTCCTCCTGCGTCAGCGTCTCCTCGCCTTCCAAGTACTTCATCATCAGTTCGTCGTCAGCCTCGGCCACCAACTCGCACAGATGGTCATGGGCCTCCTCGGCCTGGGCACGATACTCCTCGGGAATCTCCGACTCAACGACTTCGGTGCCGTTGCAATGGCGCGCCTTCATGCGCACCAGGTCGATGATGCCGTCAAAGTCCTCGCCCTCGCCCCAGGGAAGGGTCACGGCGCCCAGGCGCGTGCCAAAGCGCTCTTGCAGCAGGTCCATCGTGGTCGCAAAGCTGGCCTCGGAGCGCGACAGGCGGTTTACGAACACCGCACGCGCCAAGCGCAGGTCCTCGGCGGCATACCAGAGCTTAACCGTCGTAGGCTGTGGGCCGGCCTCGGCGTCGACCACAAACAGAGCCGTCTCGCAGACGCTCATCGCGGCAAAGGCGTCGCCGATAAAATCGGGGTAGCACGGGGCATCGAGCACATTGATGCGCGCGCCCTTCCAGTCGATCGGCGCAATGGTCGTCGAGATGGAAAACGCACGCTTAACCTCTTCGGGGTCATAGTCGAGCGTGGGCTTGGTGCCGTCGTGGCCGCCCAGGCGGGCGGTCTTGCCGGAAAGGTGGAGCATGGCCTCGGCGAGTGAAGTCTTGCCCACCCCGCCTTGGCCTACGAGCACCACGTTCCTTACGTTGCCGGTCTTGGGAGCACCCATGATGACCTCCTTGCAGGGCCGCGCGCAATGCGCGACGCCAACGGGGAGAGTTCGCGGTCGGTGCCATCCCGGGAGCAGCATGGTCGGCAGCCGAGCCGACTCACCCTCCAAATGTCCTATGCCACCACCCTACCCTCACGGGCGGCTGTCCATGCATACCTTTCGGCGCACGTATGAATACAGGCGGCGAGAGGAAGAGACAAGCTTGTGAGGCGATTATTGAACCCCGTCGATGCAAACAAAAAGCCGCCACAGACGTAAGGCCTGCGGCGGCTTCGCCTCAATTAATAGTTGAGTAAATACCTGAGCCTATCCCTCGATACGGCTCAAGAACTCACGGGTGCGCTGCTCGCGCGGATGGTCGATGACCTGCTCGGCAGGACCCTCCTCGACAATACGACCGCCATCCATAAAGACCACGCGGTCGGCAACATCGCGCGCAAACTGCATTGCGTGGGTCACGATCACCATCGTCATATTCTGCGCGGCAAGGTCTTTAATGACACGCAGCACCTCGGCCGTCAGCTCGGGATCGAGCGCCGAGGTCGGCTCGTCAAAGAATAAGATTTCCGGATCGAGCGCTAGGGCGCGGGCAATACTCACGCGCTGCTGCTGACCGCCCGAAAGCTCGCAGGGTACCTTGTTCTCGTTACCCGTAAGCCCCATCTGTGCAATAAGCTCGTGTGCGCGGGCCTCCGCCTGCTCGCGCGGACGCCTAAGCACGCGGATCGGTGCATCGGTGATGTTTTTCATCACGGTATAGTGCGGGAACAGATTGTAGTTCTGAAACACCAGGCCAAACCGCGAGCGCGCTTGCTTGGGCACATCGCCCTTCGCATAGACCGCGCCCGAACCCGCATCCGTCGCAACGGCAAGGTCTCCAAACGAGAGCGAGCCTCCGTCGAGTGTCTCGAGCAGCGTGGCACACCGCAGCAGCGTGGACTTGCCGCCACCCGAAGGTCCGATAATCGCCACGACCTCGCCACGCTTCACCTCAAGCGAGATATCCTTGAGCACCTCATTGCCGCCAAACGCCTTACGCGCGTTCGATATATTCATTACCGAATTAATCATGGTAGTAATCCAATTTTTTCTCGGCAGCGCCCAGCAGCATCTCGACGACGAAGTTAAAGACCCAGTAGATCAGCGCCGCGATTGCAAACGGCACCATGCTCACCTGCGAGGCGACCAGCGCCTTGGCCGTCGAGAACATCTCACCCACGCCAATGGCAAACGCCAGCGACGTGTCCTTGACCAGTGTGATGATCTCGTTGCCCATCGCCGGCAGAATACGCTTGGCGACCTGCGGCATCACGATATACAGAAACGTCTGCATGCGCGAGTAGCCCAGCACCTCGGCGGCCTCATATTGACCGCGCGGAATGGACTGCAGGCCCGATCGATAGATCTCGGCAAAATAGCCGGCGTAGTTGATGATGAACGCCACGACGCACGCCGTCCACTTGGAATCGGGCGTGAGCGAAATGCCAAACACGTAGTACGGGGCAAAGTAGATGGCAAACATCTGCAGCATGAGCGGCGTACCGCGCATGACCGAAATGTAGATGCGCGCAATCCAGCGAAGCGGCGCGATTTTGCTCATGCGCATAAACGCCACGGGGATTCCCAGCGGAATCGACCCCAGCAGCGTCAGCACAAACAACTGCAAACTGACCAAGAATCCCTGGCCAAGCATCTGCATCATGACCTGAATAGACATTACTTGAGCACCCAATTACCGAAAGATAGACCATAGCTTGAATACTTGTCGCACAGGTCCTTGACTGTGCCGTCCTCGTAGAGCGCCTTGAGCGACTCGGTCACGGCGTCGGCCGACTTGGTGTCGCCCTTCTTAAAGCCGACGGCGTAGTGCTCGCTGGACAGCGGCTCATCAAGCTGCGTATAAGCATCAGGCTTGGCGGCAAGCTGATACTGGGCAATCGAAAGGTCGCAAGCCACGGCATCGACCGCGCCGCTCTCGAGCTGCATAAAGGCCGTGTTGTACTCGCCGATCGTGTCGAGCGTGGCAAACGTCGCCGCCAGATCCTTCTGGTCACCCTCGAGCACATCCTGCGCAGCGGAATCGGTCTGGGTAATCACGGTCTTGCCGGCAAGATCGTCCCAGCTCTTGATGCCCGCATCTTTCTTTACCACCAGCACCTGCTCGTTGAGCATGTACGGCTCGGAGAACGTATAGTCGTCCTCGCGGCCCTCCATGGTAAAGCCGTTCCAGATGCAGTTGATGGCGCCCGAGTTAAGCAGCGTATCCTTGGCGTCCCAGTCGATGGCCTCGTATTTGACCTCCCAGCCCTGCTTATCGGCAACAGCCTTGGCAAGGTCGAGATCAAAGCCCGTGTACTCGCCGTCATCGCCCACAAAGCCGTACGGAGGATAGGACTTATCAAAGCCCACCACGAGCTTCTTGGACTCCGCGGCGCCCTTCACATCCTTGGCCGCGGCAGAGCCAGCAGCGGAACCCTTACCGGCACCACCACCGCAGCCTACCAGGCCAAGGCCTAGAACCGTAGCGAGCGAACCGGCTAGACCAACAAACTGACGACGAGACATATCGGTATTCATGGTATTCCCCCTTGATGGCACTTTAGTTAGGTAAAGTGAGTCATGTAACGTTCAGAATCATACACTTTAGTGAGATGGAGTACAAGGGAGGGCTTGCCCGCCGCGTGAGGGGTGTGGGGGTTAAGTTTCCTGCTCTACAGTCC
>CAUHIY010000034.1:0-16219 GCA_959606405.1 uncultured Collinsella sp.
CGAGCCGCCGACCCTCAACGACGTGTTCCTCGAGATCACCGGCCGCGAGCTGCGCGACTAGGGGGCGGTCATGTTCAACACCATCATCACTACGGTCAAGACGCTGCTGCGCCGGCCGAGCACGTGGGTCTGGGGCGCTCTCTTTCCCATTGCACTTTCCACGATGTTCATGTTTATGTTTGCGAACCTCAGCTCCGACGGCAAGATCGACCCGGTGCCGGTTGCCGTCGTGGCGGACGAGGCTTGGGACGCTTCGACCTTTAAGGGCGTGGCGACGTCGCTTGCCAAGGAAGGTGACGATCATCTGCTCGAGATCCACGAGCTCGACGACGCAGCCGATGCGAACCGTGCGCTTAAGGCCGGCGAGGTTGCGGGCATCTATACGGTCGACGACGCGGGCACGCCCAAACTCACGTTGCTTTCGAGCTATGACAACTCGCGTGCCTCGTCCGTGCTCACCGACCGCAGCATTCTGGAGACGGTGGCAAGCTCGTATACGCAAAATGCCGAGCTCATGCGCCAGATTTCCCAGGACAACCCGGCGGCGCTCGCCGACCCGGAGGCGGTTGCGCGCGCCCTGTCGCTCGAGGGCGGAACCCGCCGCGTAAGCCTGACACGCACCACGCCCGATGGCACGGTCATCTACTACTATGCGCTCTTTGGTCTGGTCGCGATGATGTCTGCCGAGTTTGCCGCCTTGAGCGTCGTCGATTTACAACCCAATCTGTCGGGCCTCGGCGCGCGTCGCTGCGTGGGCGGTCTTTCCAAGACGGCGTCGCTGGCCGGCATCTTTGTCGGCTCGTGGCTGGTTTCCTTCGCCTCGATGGCGATCGCAATCGGCTACGTGCGCCTGGTCGTGGGCGTCGACTTTGGCGGGCGCGAGGGGCTGTGTCTGGTGGGCGGCGCCGCTTCCGCGCTTGCCGCCACGGGCCTGGGACTCTTTGTGGGCACGCTTCCCGTTAAGGGCGGCAAGGCGTCCAAGTCCGGCATCCTCACGGGCTTTGCCACCACGTGCGCCCTGTTCGCCGGCCTCTACGGCGAGCCGGCGATGGCGCTTGCCGACGACGTCGCCCGCGCCTGCCCGGCCGAGTGCTGGCTCAACCCCGTCAAGCTCATCTGCGACATGTTCAACCGCCTGTATTTCTTTGAGGACCTGGGCCCCTTTGTCGTTCGCACTGGCGCGCTGGTCCTTATGGCGCTGCTGTTCGTTGCCGCCGCCACGCTGATCTTTGGAAGGAGCCGCTATGAGCACCTTTAAGACTGCGCTTCGCATGGCGCTCGCGCACCCGCTCTATCTGCTCATCTACACGGTGTTCATTTCGCTCATGGGTGTATTCATCGCGGCATCGGTGAGCTGGAACTCGTCGCAGCTCACCGAGTACAAGCCCTACGATGCCAACGTGGTCGTGGTCGACCGCGATGACAGCGACCTTTCGCGTGCGCTTACCAAGCATCTGGGTTCGCGCTTTGAGCTGGTCACGGGCGTCGGCGACGGCACCTACGACCTCGCGGACGCGCTCTCCAAGAGCAACAGCGCCAAGGGCAGCGCCGACTGCGTGTTCTTTATCCCGGAGGAGTTTGAGGACGACCTCGTTGCGGCTGCCCGCGCGGGGGAGGCCCTGCCCAAGCTCGACGTGACCTACGGTTCCGGCACCATGGCGGCGGCGCTTTCGTCTGCCGAGGCCTCGCGCTGGATCTCGCTCGCGGGCGCTGCGGCGGCGCTTGAGCCCGCTGCTTCTAACGGCGACGTTGCCAAGGCCGCCGAGCATGCCGCTGCAAAGCGCGCGGAGGTCCAGATCGAGCAGGTCAAGGTCGACTCGACGGCTGCCGCCACGCTCGAGTCGTATTTCAACTTTGGCGCGTACGCGATTATCTCGTCGGTCATCGTATCGGTGGGGTTGGTGTTCTCGGGCATGAACGAGCCCGAGCGCGTGCGTCGTATGGATGCCGGCCCGGTCTCCGAGCGCCAGCGCTCGCTTGCCGTGTTCGCGGCTGCCGCCGTGCTCACCGTCTGCATCTGGTTTGTGTCGAGCATGATGGGCGTCGTGGGCTTTGCCGGCGCGGTTGCCGAGGTCGGCGTGGGTCGTGTGTGCCTGGCGCTGGCGGCGACGTTTGCCCTGGCGTGCACGCCTCTGGCCGTTGGCTTTGCGCTGTCGAGCCTGGGTGCGCGCGAGGAGCTGCTTAACGGTGTGGGCAACCTGCTCGGCATGCTCATGACGTTTTTGGGCGGCGCTTGGATGCCGCTGTCGCTGATGGGCTCGGCCGTGCAGACGGTGGCGCACTTTGTGCCGACGTATTGGGTGAACGATGCGATTGGCAAAGCGCTCGCTTCGGATCTGACGTCCACCGTGTTGGGCGACATCGCCTGCGACCTGGGCGTCACCGTGCTCTTCGCCGCCGCCATTGCCGCCGTAGGCCTGGCCCTCTCACGCGCCAAATCCCGCGCCTAGTCTGAAATAAATCCTAGGCCTCGCCCCAAAATAGTTCGCCAAGGTTTACTATTACGTTCATAAAGTAGTACGAGGCTAACAATGGGGGATACCATGGCAACGCAGGAAGCCTACGTCCAGGTTAAGGATCTCAAAAAGCACTACGGCGACGGTGATGCGCGCCTGACGGTACTTGATGGCATCGACGCGTCCATCAACCGCGGCGAGATCTGCGTCATGCTGGGGCCCTCGGGCTCGGGCAAGTCGACCTTTCTCAACCTGATCGGCGGCCTGGAGGATGCCGACGGCGGCTCCATCATGGTGGACGGCTGCGACCTCACCACACTCAAGGCCGGAGACCTGGGCGAGTACCGACGCCGCGAGCTTGGTTTTGTCTTTCAGTTCTACAACCTGGTGCCCGACCTCACCATCAAGGAAAACATCGAGGTCACGGCGCACCTGTCCAAAAACCCGCTCAATGTCGACGACCTGCTGCGTTCGCTGGGCCTCTACGAGCACCGCAACAAGTTCCCGCGTCAGGTTTCGGGCGGCCAACAGCAGCGCTGCGCCATCGGCCGTGCGCTCGTCAAGAACCCGGGTCTGTTGCTGTGCGACGAGCCCACGGGCGCGCTCGACTACAAGACGTCCAAGGAAATCCTGCAGCTCATGGAGGATGTCAATCACGAGTACGGCTGCACCATCATCATCGTCACGCACAACGCCGCCATCGCCCGCATGGCCAACCGCGTGCTGCGCCTGCGCGACGGACGCATCGTCGAGGATGAGCTCAACGAGTCGCCCGTCGCGGCCGCCGAGCTCGATTGGTAGGCGGCGCCATGACACCTCTCGCAAAACGTCTCCCGCGCGAGCTGCGCCGCAATATCGGCAAGTACCTGGGCATCTTTCTTCTTATGTGCGGAAGCATCGCCCTCACCTCGGGCTTTTTGCTCGCGGCCCACTCCATCGGTTGCCTTATCGACGACATGCGCGATGCGTACACGATCGAGGACGGCCGCGTGACCACCTCCTTCGAGGCCACCAAAGACCAGCTCAAGGCTGCCGAGGACGCGGCCGGCGATGTCGGCGGCGTCACGCTCTACAAGAATTTCTCCATCGACGCCATCATCAAAAAGACCGCCGGCGACGACGGCACCAAGCGCACGCTGCGCACCTATGCGCACCGCACCAAGGTCGATATCGCGTCCTACTGTGAGGGCAGGGAACCCAAGGCGGACGATGAGGTGGCAATCGACCGTGTCTTCGCCACCAACAACGACCTCGCCGTGGGCGATAAGGTCGAGCTTGAGGGCCGCACCTACACCATCTGCGGCATCATGACCCAGCCCGATAGCCAGGCGCTGTTCCTCAACAATTCGGACTTTACGGTGAACACCATCACCTATGGTGTTGCCGAGGTCACCGACGCCGGCTTTGCCGCGCTCGAGGATGCCGGCGGCGCGCCTGACTACACCTACTCCTTCACCTTTGCCGATCGCGATCTCTCCACTGCAGACCGCATCGATGCCGAGCAGGATATGGTCGAGGCGCTGACCGATGCCGATGCGTGCGTCGACGACCTGATCGATGCCGATTCCAACCAGGGCATTGGCTACGCGCGCGACGACGTAGACGGCGACTCCATGATGTGGATGACGCTGCTCGACATCATCATCGTGATCATGGCGTTCGTCTTTGTGGTCCTTACCGACGCCACCATCGAGGAGGAGAGCGCCATCATCGGCACGCTGCTTGCCAGCGGCTATCGTCGACGCGAGATCGTGCTGCACTACCTTGCGCTTCCCGCCATCGCGGGCGTGGTCGCGGCGCTTTTGGGCACTGCGCTCGGCGTCGTGTTCTTTACCGAGCCCATGCGCAGCCTCTATTACGACTCGTACAGCCTGCCGCCCTTCCAGGTGTACTGGAGCTGGGAGATCTTTGTGAAGTGCGCCGTGGTTCCCGCCGCCGCGCTCATTCTCATCACGCTGGTGGGCCTGCTTCGCAAAATGGGCAAGACGCCGTTGCAGTTTCTTCGCCACGAGGCGAGCGGCAAGTCTGGCACCAAGCGCGGCCTGCGGCTGCCGGAGCGAATGGGCTTTGTCTCGCGCTTCCGCCTGCGTATCTTCCTGCGCAACCTGGGCAACTTCGCCACGCTCTTCGTGGGCATTGCGTTTGCCTCGCTGCTGCTGCTCTTTGGCCTGGCGATTCTGCCCACGATGACGCACTACGCCGACAACCTCGAGACAAGCCTGGTCGCCGAGCACCAGTACACGCTCAAGGCTCCGCTGGAGCTCGAGGGCACCGCCGAGGAGCGCGAACAGTGGTCGGCACTCGAGCGCTTGCAGTCGGTTGACGGCGCACTGCTTTCTGCCGCCCAAGATGCCGATGACGAGCTTGACGACGCGGCCGATGCGGCGCAGGCGGCAGCCGATGCCGCGACCGCATCCCCGTCTGCCGAGAGCCTGGCCGCGGCGCAGGACGCGCTCGCCAAGGTCCAGGACAAGAAGGATGCGCTTTATGCGCGCCTCGATGACCTTGCCGATGCTCTCGGCTGCGACCGCGATGAGGCTATCGACCTGATCGGCAAGGCCTCTAAGATTGACACCGACAACGACGATATCCACCCGGTCAATACGACCGATAACGGCGCGGGCGCAATCGCACAGGCTGAGAAATACGCCGTCTACCAGCTGCAATACGACCGCGGTGGCGGAAATGGCGAGGAGACGATTTCCATCTACGGCATCTCGCCCGATTCGCGCTACTGGAAAGGGCTGGACGTCGGCAACGGACGCGTTGTCTTTGGCGGTGGCTTGCTCGACAAGTTTGGCTGGAGCGAGGGCCAGAAGGTCACGCTCAGCGACAAGTACGAGGGTGAGTATTATTCCCTTGAGTACGCGGGCAAGGACTGTGCCTGGGGCTCCAAGTCGGACATGAATATCTATATGAGTATCGACGACTTTAATGAGCTGTTCGACAACGACGCCGCCTACTTTAACGGCTATGTGAGCAACGAGAAGCTCGACCTCGATGCTCGTTACTTTGCCGGCGACACCACGCCCGACGACATGCGCGCCGTGGGCGACCAATTCATCGGCATGATGAGCAAAATGATCGGAATGATGGTTGGGCTTGCGGTGTTCATCTTCTTGCTGTTTATGTACCTGCTGACCAAGGCTGTGATCGACCACAGCGCCCGTTCGATCAGCTACATGAAAGTCTTTGGCTATCGCGATAGCGAGATTTCGCATCTGTACATCCGCTCGATCACGTTGTGCGTTGCGGCGTCACTCGTGCTGAGCCTGCCGGTCATTATTGGCTCGCTCACGGCCATCTTCCGCTCGATGCTGCTCGCCTATAACGGCAATATCGAGATCTACGTGCCCGCTTGGTCCATGGCGGCGTGCGCAGGAATCGGCTTTGCGACCTACCTGGTCGTGGCACTGCTGCACACGCGCTCCATCAAGCGCGTCAGCTTGGCCGAAGCCCTCAAAGTGCAGGAGTAGCCATCGGGGACAGTCCTTGCCATTCGTCGGCTCGCCGGCCGGCTGGCAAGGACTGTCCCTAACTGCCGGGCGGCGAAAGAGTGTCCCTTGCGACTGGTCATTTAAGAACGTCCCCAATGACTAGGTTCCGTACTTGACTTTAACTCTGCTTTAACTGGTACCATCCTCTATGTCTGTAACGCCATATAGACCGAGGGGATAGATCTATGACCGCAACTGCACCCGCAGCACCCGCTAAGGTGTACTTCACCAACCTGCGCACGCATGCTCGCGAGAGCCAGCTCGACAAGCTCAAGCGCCTCATCCGTCACGCCGGAATTGAGCAGATCGACTTTGAGAACAAGTTCGTCGCTATCAAGATTCACTTTGGCGAGCTGGGCAACCTGAGCTTTTTGCGTCCCAACTACGCCCGCGCCGTCGCGGATGTCGTGAAGGAGCTGGGTGGCAAGCCCTTCCTCACCGACTGCAACACGCTCTATGTGGGTAGCCGCAAAAACGCGCTCGAGCACATTGATACCGCCTACCAGAACGGCTTTACCCCGTATGCCACGGGTTGCCAGATCATCATCGCCGACGGCCTCAAGGGTACCGACGAGGCACTCGTCCCGGTCGAGGACGGCGAGTACGTACACGAGGCCAAGATTGGTCAGGCGCTCATGGACGCCGATATCGTGATCAGCCTCACCCACTTTAAGGGCCATGAGCAGGCCGGTTTTGGCGGCGCCATGAAGAACCTGGGCATGGGAGGCGGCAGCCGTGCCGGCAAGATGGAGCAGCATGCCGCCGGCAAGCCGAACGTCGCGACCGAGCACTGCGTTGGCTGCCATGCCTGCGAAAAGATCTGCGCGCACAACGCTATCTCGTTCGACGGCACCCGCGAGCGCGAGCTTGCCAGCGGCGCCACTCGCACGGTGCACGTGGCTGCCATCGACCACGATCGCTGCGTGGGCTGCGGACGCTGCATTGCGGCATGCAACCAGGACTGCATCAAGCCCGGTTATGAGGCCGCGGCCGACGTGCTCAACTGCAAGATCGCCGAGTACACCAAGGCCGTTGTCCAGGATCGTCCCAGCTTCCACATTTCGCTGGCTATGGATATCAGCCCCAACTGCGACTGCCATCCCGAAAACGATACGCCTATCGTCAGCGACATCGGCATGTTCGCGAGCTTCGACCCGGTCGCCATCGACCAGGCCTGCGCCGACGCCGTCATGGCGTCCGAGCCGCTGCCCAACACCGAGCTCACCGATAGCGCGGCCAAGATGGAGCACAACCACGAGCATCTGGAGGGCGAGCAGGCCAAGGATCCCTTCTGCATCACGCATCCCGACACCGACTGGCGCGTGTGCATCGCGCACGCCGAGAAGATCGGCCTGGGCACGAGCAAGTACGAGCTCATCGAGGTCAAGTAGCACCTAGCTATTGGACAAAATAAGCGCCTTTGTAGCGTAAATTGAGCAAAAGCCGCCCACGAGCACAACGCTCGCGGGCGGCTTTTCAGAAGTGTGGTGAAAAATCGAATACCGCCGACCACAAACCGATTTTTGGCAACAAAACCCCAGACGTTGCTTTTTGCCTAAAAATACTCGTCGAGGAAGTCGTCGACCGTGTTCCAGTAGAGTTCGGGGTCGACCTGCGCGCTCTTGGCGTGGGTGGCGCCATGGACGGTGAGCTTTTGCTTGACCTTGCTGGCGCACGCGTCGTAGTTTTGGTCGAGCATGCTGTACGGCACAAAGGTGTCTTGGTCACCGTGGATAAACAGCATGGGAACCGTCGCGCGCTTGAGCTGTTCCACGCTGCTCGCCTTATGAAAGTCGTAGCCCGCGCGCACGTTGCACACCAAGTTTGCTACATCGAGCAAGGGAAAGCTGGGCAGGCCGAACACGTCCTTGAGCTGCAGAGAAAACTCGTCCCAAACACTCGTATAACCGCAGTCCTCGATAATGCATTTCACGTTTGCGGGCAGAGACTCCCCCGCGACGTTCATGGCAGTTGCCGCACCCATCGACTCGCCAAAGACCAGGATGCGCGCCTCGGGGTCAGCCTGAACGATTCGCTCGATCCATGCGACGATGTCGAGGCGCTCGGGCCAGCCCATGCCGATATAGTCGCCGCCGGAGCGCTCGTGGGCGCGGGCGGCGGGTGCGAGTACGTTCATGCCACGGTCGTGGAAGCGTTTGGCGTATCGGGCCATACCGATGGGCTCGTTGGTATATCCATGCAGGCAGACGGCGTAGTCGTGCGTGCTCTCCGACGCAGCAAAATACCAGGCGGCAAGCTCGGTCCCGTCGTCCGCGGTGAGGCTCCTGCTCTTGCGGTTCTCTTTAAACCATGCCCGCGCCTCGGTATCCTCGGCATCCGGCTGCTCACCTTCTTTGTCGTTCTTGCTATCCTGCATCATCTTCATGGTGTATGGCGCGCGGGGATTCAGCGCGAAGTCAAACAGAAAGTTGCCGGCAAATCCGAGCAGCGCAACGACAACCACCAGCGCAACGACGCCGGCTATCTTGAGCTTTCGATGGGAACGTGCGTTTTGAGACATAAGAAGCTTTCCTATAAGATGTTAATACATCAACATTTAATGCAAGCGCATTATGGACGTTCGCCGTTGATGCGTCAACAGACAAAGAATGGGTAAACAAAGGGTCACGTATGGTGCAAATTTCGCACGTACCTAGACGCTTTGATATAGTGTTGAGAACTCTTTACGTTGGAGGATGTAACCGGCATGTCCGATTCGAGCGACAGTTCTAAGCCGCGACCCAAGACCGCGGCCGTTCCACACTACACGGTGGGCGAGGAGATCATGAACTCCGTCACCCATGGTGTCGGCTGCCTGCTGGGTATCGCGGGCCTGGTGCTCCTGATCGTATTCGCCGCCCTGCGCGGCGGAGGCCCGGCTCACATGGCCGCGGCGATTGTCTATGGCGTTAGCATTATCCTCGAATACCTAGCCTCCACGCTCTACCACGCGATTCAGTCCGCGCGCGCCAAGCGCGTGTTCCGCATTATTGATCACAGTTGCATCTACCTGCTCATTGCGGGCAGCTATACGCCGTTTTGCCTCATCACACTGGCAAACGACGGCGGCGCCGTGCTGTTCTTTGCCGTATGGGCCATCGCCATTATCGGCATCGCCCTCGAGTGCTTCCTACGCGAGCGTCAACCGCACTGGGTAAGCGGCCTGGTCTACCTGCTGATGGGCTGGCTCGTCGTCTTTAAGCTGCCCGAACTTGTGGCGCTGCTCAACCCCGTGGCACTTGCCCTGCTCGCCGTCGGCGGCGTGTGCTACACCGCGGGCGTGCCGTTCTATATCGCCAAAAACGTGTGCTATCTTCACAGCGTGTTTCACCTGTGGGTGCTCGCCGGCAGCATCTTCCAGTTCATGGCGGTGATTCTCTTCGTAATCTAGCGACCACGCCTGCGCGCCCGCGTCCTTGTTTGGGCGCCGGTGCAATTGCCGTATCCGCCGTCAACGTTTTAATCCGACGTCCCGAATCTTGGAGGTTCGAGAAACTCCCGATGGACATAACCATCTCCCTTATCACCACCCTCGTTTTGACCCTCATCAACGGCTACTTCTCTATGTCCGAGATGGCGCTCACCACGGCCAAGCGCGCCGTGCTGGAGCACGAGGCCGAGGAAGGCGACAAGCGCGCCGAGCGTGCCATTAAGCTGGCTGCCGACTCCGACCAGCTGCTCGCCACCATCCAGGTCGCCATCACGCTCGTGGGCTTCGCCTCGTCCGCCGTCGCCTCGACGAGTCTGTCCGACCCGCTCGCCACGTGGCTCATGAGCTTTGGCATCGCGCCGCTCTCCGCCATCGCGCGCGGCCTGGCGCCGGTCATCATCACCGTCGCGGTCGCCTTCGTGTCCATCGTGATCGGCGAGCTCGTCCCCAAGCGCATCGGCCTGGCCAATGCCGAGGGCGTGTCCAAGCAGGTCGTGGGCCCGCTTTCCGTGTTCCAAAAGATCGCCCGTCCGCTCGTGTGGCTGACCGGTGCTTGCTCCGATGGCCTGGCCCGCATCCTGCGCATCAAGAGTGCCGACGACCGCCAGAACGTCTCGGAAGAAGAGATCAAGTACATGGTCTCGGAGCAGGACGACCTGCTCGACGAGGAAAAGCGCATGATCCACGAGATCTTCGACCTGGGCGACACCGTTGCCCGCGAGGTCATGGTGCCACGCGTGGACACCACCATGTGCGAGGACGACGAGACGGTCGCCGACGTGCTGTCCACCATGCGCCAGACCGGCTTTAGCCGCATCCCCGTCTATCACGAGGATCCCGACAACGTCGCCGGCATCGCGCACATCAAGGACCTGATTCAGCCCGCGCTCGACGGCAAGGGCGACCAGCCCATCGCCGGCTTTTTGCGCGACGCCACCTTTGTGCCCGACACCAAGGACATCCTGCCGCTGCTGTCCGAGATGCAGACCTCGCATGACCAGATCGTGGTGGTCGTGGACGAGTACGGCGGCACGGCCGGCATCATCACCATCGAGGACATCGTCGAGGAGATCGTCGGCGAGATCGAGGACGAGTTCGACCCCGACAACAAGTATCTCACGCGCCTTTCGCGCCGCGAGTGGCTCGTTGATGGGCGTTTTTCGTGCGATGACGCGATTGAGCTTGGTTGGCCGCTTGAGGAAAGCGATGATTATGAGACCATCGCCGGCTGGATTTTGGAGCTTTGTGACTCGGTGCCCGACATCGGAGAGGTGTTTGAGGTCGCGGGGTACAAGTTTAAAGTTCAGTCGATGCGTGGCCAGCGCATCTCGCTCATTCGCGTGATCGCTCCGGCCGAAACCGATAAGAAGGATTCCGAGTCTTCGGTAGACGAGCCGACGACGTCGGGTGCGGGTTCCGCGAATCCGCACGACGGCGACGAGTAGGACAAGGAAGAGTAGGGGAGAGTTATGGCAGGCCTGTTCAACATCCTTAAGGTCACCGTCAGCGAGGACAAGATCTGCGCGCATGTGCTGGTGAACCCCGGCATGCCGCTCATGACCTCGGAGGACATCGAGGCCACGGCGCGCGTGTACTACCTGGTGCCGGCGATTGCCAAGCACCTGTGCCTGGGCGATTCCGGCCGCGAGTTCCAGGACTGCATGGGCCAGACCGAGCTCTGCCACCTGCTGGAGCACGTGACAGTTGAGCTCATGAACGAGACCGGTCTTGCCGGTAGCATCTCGTGCGGCCGCACGCGCGTAAGCGAGCACGACGAGCGCGTCTTTGAGGTTGAGCTTTCGTGCCCCGACGACGCGCTGGCCATCGGTGCGCTGTCTTCGGCCACCTTTATGATGGACTGGGCCTATCTGCACGCCGACCAGCCTGCCCCCGACGTGGAGGGCACGGTCGCGGGCCTGCGCAACCTGGTGCTGGGCATGCGCGCCGGGGCCGAGGGCAAGGATCCTCACGAGGCCGTCGCCGCTGCGAACGGCGAAGATGCTGCCGAGGACGAGGGCGCTGACGAGGGCGATGCGCCGGTCGACGCCGAGCCCGTTTCCGATGCGACCGCCGAGCCCGTTCCCACCGAGCCCCAGGGTGTCCCCAACTTTGACGACGAGCCCCAGGTGGCGATTGATACCGAGGGCGCGGTTGCCGAGAACCACGAGGCCTCCGCTGCCGTCTTTGGCGGTGCTGCGACGGTTCCGGCAGGACCTGCGCATGAGGGCAGCCTGCCGCTCGTGGACGGCGCCGGCGAGGACCCGGGTGCCACGGTGGCCATGCCGGCTATGCCTCAGGAGTAGGCCTACGCGTTTATCACCATCACGTACCTGCGCCTTTGCCGTACGCAGATGAGCGGAGCGGCAAGTGATGCGCTGCGGGTATAATGGACAGCATTCAAACGGCGGGCACCGACGTGCCCGCAGGAGAGGAATGATCATGGGTAAGACTTTCAGCTTTGTCTCCGGCGCACTTTTTGGTGCCGCTGCCGGCGCTATTGTCGGCGTTGCTCTGGCCCCGCGCTCGGGCGCCGAGACCCGCGCCATGGCTGCCGATATCGCCAACGACGCCTGGGACAATATGCGCGACACCTACGAGCACAGCGCCGAGGAGGCCCGTGCTGCGGTGAATGACTTTGGCCCGATGGTCGACGCCAAGACCGACGACCTGCGCGCCAAGGTCGACCTGGCCCGCGAGCGCATGGACCAGCTGCGCGAGCAGCTCAACGACGCCATTTCGGGCGGCAACGTGACGCCTGCCGCCGACGTCGTGGTCGAGAACGCCGTCGAGGCTGATACCGAGGCTGCGGAGCCCTCGACCGAGGCATAATGCGCGCCGGGGATTTTGTCGGCGCCAAGATCTATCGCAAGCCTACCGAGGACAAGCGCACCAAAAAGGACGGCACACCGCGCAGCCCTAAAAAGCTCGGAAAGATTCACTTTCCGGTCTTTACCCCGGGCGGTACGCGCGTGGTCGGCTTTATGGTCCGCCAGTCCGATATCGCGGGCATGATCGAGCGTCCCGACCGATTCGTAGCGCTCGACGCCATTGGTGTCTACGAGGGCGCCATTGCGGTCGATGACGTCAAGGACACGTACGATTCCGCCGCCGCTAAGCGCCTCGACATCAACTTGGACGATTGCATCATCTGGGTCGGTATGGACGTGCGCACGGAATCGGGCGACGTCGTGGGCTATTGCTCGGACGTTGAGTTCAAGCCACGCTCGGGCATCGTGCAGGCATTCTATGTGACCGCCGGTGCTGCTTCGAGTGTTTTGGTTGGTGACACGCAGGTGCCGCCGACGATGCTGCGCGGCTACGAGAACGGTGCGATGGTCGTCTCGGACGAGGTCAAGTCGCTCGGGTATTCGGGCGGTGCGGCCGCCAAGGCCGCCGAGGCCAGCGTCGTGGTGGGCGACAAGGTCAAAAAGGGTGCCAAGGTACTCGACGACAAGGGATCGGTTGCCGTGGACAAGGGCAGTCGCGCACTGGGCAAGCAGCTCGGCAAGACGCGCGGCATGTTCAAGGCCTTTAAGGACGAATACCAAAAGGCGAGCGGAGGCTCGTCAAAAGCTACAAAATAGCGACGTACCAAATGATGGGAGGCAAGCCGGAGACCTGTTGCTCCGGCTTGCTGTGTTTATGGGGGAGGGCACATGCACCAAAACGGATCCAACTTAAACGGGCGTTCGGGTGCGCATCCGACAGCGCGCCGCGACCTGGGGCAGCTGCCCAGCGGTCAGCGCCGCCGTCACCGTAAGCCCGGCGCGATGTATCTCAACCATAGCCGCGGCTTTAGCGATCGCAGCGCGCGCATCGGCAACAGCCGCACACTCCGTCGTTCGTCTCGCCTGCCCTATGCGCTGATCGCCGTGGGTTGCGCGCTCGTGCTGTTTATCGCTGCCGTCGTGGGCTACGTCAACCGCAGCGTGGACGTGGAGCTCAACGGCCAGAAGACCGCGGTGCGCGTGGGCTCTACGCTGCAGAATCTCATCGACGAACAGGATTTGACTGACACCTACGACGCAGGCGACCTGCTAGCCGTCGATGACAGCGTGCTCAAGCGCCATGGGGGCGAAAAGCTGTCGGTGAAGGTCGACGGCAAGCGCGTGAAGCAGGGCAAATGGGATAGCCGCGAACTCGAGGGCGGCGAGAAGGTGACGGTCAAGGATGGCCGTAACACTTACGAGAAGCACGAGGTTCAGGCTACGGTTATCGAGCCCAAGCTCAAGGTCGAGGGCACGGGCGCTATCGAGTATGTGCAGACATGGGGTGTCCAGGGCCGATCCGAGGTGTGGGTTGGTGAGCGGTCAGGCAAGACGCAAGACCGCGGCGAGGTTGTGCCCGCCACCGATTGCGTTGTTGCGTGCGCCAGCGTGGCGCCCAAGGGCAACAAAAAGTACGTGGCGCTGACGTTTGACGAGGGTCCGAGCGGCGCCACCAAACAGATCTTGCAGGTGCTCAAGGAAAAGGGCGTCACCGCGACGTTCTTCCTTTCGGGCGATGCGGCCGAGGCCTCGCCTGCCACGGCCAAGGCGATTGTCGACGCCGGGTGCGAGATCGGATCCAACAGCTACAGCGACGATTCGCTCAAGGGTCAGGACCGTGAGGCGGTGCGCGAACAGATCACGAAAGGCACCGATGCGATTAAGTCGGCGACCGGCGTGAAGACGATGCTGCTGCGTGCTCCCTACGCTGCCTTTGACGAGCAAAACTGGATTGATGCGATGGACCTGGTCTCCGCCGTGGTCTCGTGGAATATTGACTCGGGCGACTGGCTGCTCAACGGTGCCGACGAGCAGGTCTCGACGGTGCTCGATTCGGTGACGCCGGGCAATATCGTGCTGCTCACCGATAGAGACGAATGCGCCGAGCAGATGCTCGAGGCGCTGCCGCAGATTATCGACGGCCTCATTGCCGACGGCTACAAGATCGTGACGCTCAGCGACCTGGTCAAGACGGACACGTCGCTGAGCAAAAAGCTCACCTCGCTGACGAAGGTCACCATGCCCAAGGACGCCGTGTTCCCCCAGCTTGCCGAGGACGAAGATACCACAGAGTAGTCATTGGGTAGTCATTTAAGAACGTCCCCAATGACTATGTCACGGATGCGTCAGCGTTTGGTATGCCTGCAATGTGCAGCGCATAAATTCGATGCCGCAGGGCGATGCTGATGCTATAGTTACTGCGGTTAATGAGGGTCAAGAGAAAGGTTACAGGTGAAATCCAAACCTCGACCATACAGTCGATGACCCCATGCAGGTGCTTTTTGCGCATGCACGGGGTGTAAGCGTCGAGCGGCGTGCCGCCCGCGCATGCGTATACATATCCAGAAGCCCCCGGACGTCGCACATGCGGCCGCGTCCGGAGGAATAATGATGGGGAGCACCATTGAATTATCTGAGTGAGATGCTCAAATTGCCGGTCTTGGACGTCGATGGAGAAAAGCTCGGCGTGGTGAACGATTTTGGTATTGCTACCGGCGAAGTTTTTCCGCACGTGACGTCGCTCGCGTTCCGCGGTCCCGGCAAGACGCCGTTTATGATCAGCTGGCGCAAATGGGTCGACCGTATCGACGAGACGGGTGTACACCTTAAGACGTCGGCCACCGAAATCCGTTTTTCGTACCTGCAGCCGACCGAACTCTTGCTTGCCCGCGACGTGCTCAACAAGCAGATTGTCGACACGCAGGGCATGAAAGTCGTGCGCGTAAACGACATCAAGTTTTCCATGTCGGGCGAAAATCAGCTGCGCCTGCTGGGCGCCGAAGTGGGCGCCCGCGGTCTGCTACGCGCGATCAGCCCCGCACTCGAGCATATCGTCGAAGGCTTTATGAAGCACCTGGGCAAGCCGCTCAGTGAGGACATCATCGCTTGGTCCTACATGGACCTGCTCGATCGCTCGACCAAGAACATTCAACTCTCGGTGTCGCATAAGACGCTCGGCGAGCTGCACCCTGCCGACATCGCCGACATTATCGAGCAGCTCGACCCGCGCCTGCGTGCGCAGGTGTTTGCACAGCTCGATACTGCCCAGGCCGCCGAGGCCATCCCGGAGTTCGATGACGACGAGCTTATGACCGAGATGCTCGAGGGCCTGTCCGACACGGACGCATCGTCGATGCTGGCCATGATGGACCCGGACGACGCCGCCGACCTGATCGACGAGCTCGATTACGAGAAGGCCGAGAAGCTCCTGCGCCTGATGGGCGTCAAGGAGGAGAAGGCGATTCGTAACCTGCTGGGCTATGAGGACAACACCGCCGGCCGCATCATGACCTCGGAGTTTGTCTCGCTGCCCGCCACGGCGACGGTCGGCGATGCCATCGAGGCGATTCGCAAACTCGATGAGGACTTCGAGAGTGTCTATTACGTCTATACCGAGGATCCGAGCGGCATGCTCACCGGCGTGCTCTCGCTGCGCACGTTGATCGTGGCCGACCGCGATGCCACGCTGGGCCAGCTCGCCTATCGCGACCTGGTCTACGTGTCGCCCGACGAGGACCAGGAAGACGTGACGGACGAGATGACCAAGTACGACCTGGTTGCCATCCCTGTCTGCGACGAGAACCGTCATATCCTGGGCATCGTGACCTTCGACGACGCCATGGACGTTATCGCCGAGGAGCATCAGGAGGACCTGCAGATCGCCGGTGTCGGCTCGGGCGATAGCGCGTCGGACGACTCGACGAACGTGCTCAGCTGGTTTGTGCATCGCCAGTACTGGGTTGTCGTGTGGGGCATTGCCTCGTGCATCATGGCAACGGTGCTGGGGACGGCGCTCGGCTCCGCGCATCTGGTGGTGTTCCCCATGTGCGCCATGCCGCTCGTGCTGCT
>CAUHIY010000035.1:0-15989 GCA_959606405.1 uncultured Collinsella sp.
TGACGGACTCGGGCAGGTGCGAGTACTTCTTCTCGAAGTTCTCCTCGAACATCACTGCCAGGTTGTGCGCGGCCTCGTCATAGCGCGCGGTGCTCTGCCAGTATTGGCGCGGCACCAGGATGCCATCGGGCACGCCGTGGCACGTCGTGGGAATGTCGACGTTAAAGATGTCGTCGTGCACGAACTCGCTGTCCTCGATGGTGCCGTCGAGGGCGCGCGCGACCAGCGAGCGCGTGTAGGCAAGCTCGATGCGATGGCCCACGCCGTAGCCGCCGCCAATCCAGCCGGTGTTGACCAGGTACACGCGCGTGCGGCCGTCGGCAATGCGCTCGCCAAGCATCTTGGCGTAAACCATGGGGTCGAGCGGCATAAACGGCTCGCCGAACAGCGAAGAGAACGTGGGCGTGGGCTCGGTGACGCCGACCTCGGTGCCGGGAATCTTAGCCGTAAAGCCCGTCACAAAGTGGTACATAGCGGCATCGGCCGTCAGGCGTGAGATGGGCGGCAGCACGCCAAAAGCGTCGCAAGTCAGGAACAGCACGACACTCGGAGTGGTGCCCATGCCCTTAGTCCACGCGTTAGGAATGTGCTCCACGGGATAGGCCACGCGCGTGTTGTGCGTGATCGAGATGTCGTCGTAGTTGGGTTTGCGGTTCTCATCGAGCACCACGTTTTCGCAAATGGCGCCAAAGCGGACAGCGTTGAAGATCTCGGGCTCGTGGAAGGCGTCCAGGCCCTCGCATTTTGCGTAGCAGCCACCCTCGATGTTGAAGATACCCATGTCGGACCAACCGTGCTCGTCGTCGCCGATCAGCAGGCGCGTGGGATTGGCCGAAAGCGTGGTCTTGCCCGTGCCGGACAGGCCAAAGAACACGGCAGTCTCGTGCGTGACGGGATCCATGCTGGCCGAGCAATGCATGGGCAGCACGTCGTCCTCGACGGGCAGCAAGTAATTCATAACGCTGAAGATGGACTTTTTGATCTCGCCGGAGTAGCCGGTACCCGCGACCAAAATCACGCGCTCCTGGAAGTTGATGACCACGGCGGCGCTGGAGTTGAGGCCCTTGATGGCAGGGTCGCATTGGTAGCCCGGCGCGGCGAGCACGCAGAAGTCCGGCTCGCCGGTGCGCGCGATTTCGCGGGCGAGCGGGCGGGCGAGCATCTGCTTAATGAAGAGCGCCTGGCTGGCACGCTCGCAGGCGACGAGCAGGCGGCGCGTGTGGTTGCGGTCGGCGCCGGCCATGCCGCGGGTGACGAACACATCGCGCTCGTTGAGATAGTCGACGATGCCGGCTTTGATGACCTCGTAGCTTTCGACGGACAGCGGGCGGTTGACGGCGCCCCAGGCAATCTTGTCGTGGACATCGGGGGTGTCAACGATAAAGCGGTCGTTGGGCGAACGTCCGGTACGCTCCCCCGTCTCGATCACCAGCGCGCCGTTGGATGCCATGCGGCCTTCGTTGCGGCGGATGGCATGCTCGACGAGCTCGGCGGCGGGTAGATCGACCAGCAGACGGGGCTGATTCTCGGCGGGATCTTCAACGAGCGTAATACCAAAGTTGGACAAAACTTCTGCAGGGGTAACACCAGGCATGGGGCCTCCTTTAAAAGCGCGACACATGAACGCGACGCGCACTTTACTCACGTAAAGCCCGTTGTACCCGATATGCAAAAACGTTTTTGCGGCAAGGGTGCCAAGCCCGCCCAACGGTCAAAAATCGCAGGCAAGCGGCCTAGTCATTGGGGACGTTCTTAAACGACTAGTCGTTGGGGACACTCTTGAACAGGCAACATTCAAGGAGTGTCCCCGGATGCCGGCACTTAAGGACGTTCCCAAAGTGCCGACTACTGAATGGCGCCGCCGAAATTATTGAACAACCTGTTCAAAAATACGAATGGATACCACCGCGACTATACTAGAGTGCAGCAATAGAAAGGACCTACTTTGAGCATCACGCCCCTCGATAGCATTCGCCGCGCCATCGCCCGCCGCAATGGCGTCGCCGACCCCGCCGTAGCGGGCAACGGCACCGCAAGGGCCCAGGGCGGACGCATCGAGAACGGCCTGTTCCCCGCCTCCCACACGGCCGAAGAGCTCGCGCGCATCCAGGAGCTGAGTCAGCGCAACGCCGGCGGGCCCGATAGCAGCCAGGCCACGCGCCGTCGCCGCGAGCGCGATCGCCAGCCCGGCCCCGTCCGCCGCATGGTCAACGCTTGGTGGAACCGTCTGCTCGGCGCCGTCTACGGCGGCGGCTTCTCCATGCAGGAAGCGGAATACGAGGAGCACGCCACCAGTCGCGACTATCTTTGGAACACCCTCGGCACCGCCGTGTGGGGCTTGGCGTTTCCGCTGCTCACCATCGTGTCTACGCAGCTCGTGGGCGCCGAAGAAGCCGGCAAGTTCTCCATCGCCTTTGTCACCGGCACGCTCATCATGATCGCGTGCAACTACGGCGTGCGCAATTTCCAGGTCTCAGACATCGACGAAAAGACGTCCTTTGCCTCCTACCAGCTCAACCGCTGGCTTTGTGGAGCGCTCGCCCTAGGCTGCGGCTTCATGTACAGCAGCGCCCGCGGCTATGACGCGCAGATGGCGACGATCGGCCTGGGCGTCTACCTGTATAAGGTCATCGACGGCGTCGCCGACGTGTACGAAGGCCGCCTGCAGCAGGCCGACAAACTCTACTTGGCTGGAATGAGCCAAACGCTACGCTCCGTCGGCGTCATCGCGGTCTTTAGCGTGGCGCTGTTCCTCACGCGCAGCATGCCCATCGCGGCCATGGTCATGGGTGTCACCGCGATCGCCTCGCTCGTGCTGGTCACCGCGCCGCTTGCCCTGCTCGAGACCGAAAAATCGCGCCGCGTGAGCCTGCGCGAGGTCGGCCACCTGTTTGTCCAGTGCGCCCCGCTCTTTGGTGCACTGTTCCTGTTCAACCTAATTGAGAGCATGCCCAAGTTTGTGATGGAAGGCACGCTGGCATACAAATATCAGCTGTACTTTAATGCCCTGTTCTTTCCGGCGCAGGCTATTTTGCTGAGCATTGGATTTATCTATAAACCGCAGCTTCTGCGCTTGTCGAGCATTTGGGCTAATCCTCGCAAGCGTCATCGCTTTGACCTGATTATTGTTGCCGTTATGGCGCTGATCGTGGTCATCACCGGCGTGTGCGCCGCATTTATGGCAGGTCCCGGTATTCCCCTCATGAGCTTGATGTACGGCCTCAGCTTTGAGCGCTACCGTACGCTGGCGTTGCTGATGGTCGTCGCCGGCGGCGTCACCGCGGCCATCGACTTTATCTACGCCATCATCACGGTGCTACGCCACGCTGGAGACGTCACCAAGATCTACCTGATCTGCTTCGCCGTAAGCGTGGTGCTGCCGGTGATCCTGGTTAAGCTGCTGGGTCTGATGGGCGCTGTGGTGAGCTACCTAGCCATCATGGCCCTACTCCTGGTGCTGCTGATAATCGAGTACGCCCACATCCGCCAGCGCATAGAACGCGACCGCAACCCATACGGCGCCTAATTAGCTGCCCGGTCACCGGAATTTGCGATGGAATCACCCCGTCTGGGGTCTCGTTGCGGACAATATTCATCACGCAAAACTAAGTGAGTAGACTTTTACCGAATCTCCGACCACACCAACAGAGCACAAGTCTGTGACCTGCGGTTTTATTGAGGCAAATATGTTGGGTGCTCGGCATTTCCAAAAAAGTCTACTCACTTAGCCAGCGGGCAGCCAAATGATTATTTAATCCCCGTCCCAGAGAAATCAATTAGCGGGCAGAAGGGCAAAAGTAGTCAAAAAAGCCCCGTCCCAAATTAGCTACCCCTTGCACCGATTATTCGCCCGGGTTGATGTTCGCGTAGAACTCCGCCCCGTCGTCCAGGCGCAGGATGCCCACGCGACCGAACTCGGAGCCGGTGGCGGCAGCGCAGTCGATGTCGATGCGATCGGGCACACCGGCGGCATCCTCGCCGCCCAGGCGCACGATCTGCCCGCGGCCCGACTCCTCATCGAGCCCCGCAAGACCACCGACCTCGCAATAACGCCCGAGCGACACCGTTGGCGTGTGACCGCTCACCACGACCGGACCCTTGCCCTCGGCAGAAAGCAGCCCGGTCGGCACATCCCAATAGCCGTGACGAATCCACAGCAGGTCATCGGACGACTGCACTGCGAGCATCTGCTGCAGCAGCTCGCGATCAGCACCCACCGCTCCGACGCCATCGGCACAATCGACACCATGCTCAAGCAAAAACGCACGCGCCGCCTCGGTCTGAATGCCGGCGTGCACCAGCAGGTACGGCCGCTCGGCAGTCTCGACCACCGCGTAGAGCGGCAGCGCGGCCATCCATCGCACGAGCTCCTCGTATGCCTCAAATTCCATGTCGTTGAGCTGCTCGCGCGTCGTCCAGCCACCGTTGATATCCCAGGTCTCGGCATCGAGCGGATCCTGGCCAATGATGGCATCGAGCATGATCTGCTCGTGATTGCCCTTGAGCACGCGGGCGTTGGGCAGCGAGCGCACGAGCTTAATAACACCGACCGGATCGGGCCCGCGATCGATCATGTCGCCCAGCACGTACAGCGTGTCGTCGGACGCCAGCGAAATCTTAGACAGGGCCTCGTCAAGCGCACGCACGTGCCCGTGAGCATCAGATGTCACATAGATCGCCATGGTACGCCTCTCCTTGCATTGCGGCCGAAGCCCGGCGCCGCAACTAAAACTTCAAGTTGAACTTAAACGTTACCCATTGTACTCCGTTGCAATAAAGCTGGAAAGGGTTTCCGAGCAGAGGCAAAGACGGCAGCCGTCTATGACGATATCGCGCACGCCCGCAATCCAACCCCATAAACCCACCATCTTTGGGTACAAATAACCGCAGACAACTGACCGTGCCACGCCAACCACCCAGGAGCGGACACTATCCATGAACCAGATCCTTCTCTTTATCGGCCTCGTCATCATTTTGTGCCTGACCATCAAACCCGTCGGCAAAAAACTCCCCTTCCCCACCCTGCTCATCTTTATCGCGCTGGGCATGCTGTTGGGCGTCAACGGCCCGACGCATATCGACTTTAGCGACTATGCGCTCACCGAAACCGTCTGCAGCACGGCGCTGCTGTTCATCATGTTCTACGGCGGCTTTAACACCAATATCGACCGTGCCAAGCCCGTCGCTGCGCCGGCGGTGCTGCTGAGCACGCTCGGCGTCGTCATCACTGCCGGCATCACCGGCGTGTTCGCCCACTTCGCGCTGGGGATCGACTGGATCGGCAGCCTGCTGCTGGGATCGGTCGTGGCATCCACCGACGCGGCGAGCGTCTTTAGCGTACTGCGTGAGCACAGCCTGTCGCTGAGAGGTGGCACCGACTCGCTGCTCGAGGTCGAATCGGGCTCCAACGACCCCGTCGCCTACATGCTCACCGCTGTGCTCGCTACACTCGCGGCCGGCGGCGACATCAACATTCCCGCACTGCTGGCCAAGCAGATTATCCTGGGCGTGGGCCTGGGCCTTGCCATCGGCTGGGCGGCGGGCCGCCTGATTGAACGCGCGCACGCAACGGCCAAGGACGCGCAGACCATCTTTTTGTTCGCCGTGGCCATCGTCGCCTACGCGCTGCCGAGCTACCTGGGCGGCAACGGCTTTTTGGCTGTATACCTGGCCGGCATTGTGCTGGGTGCCAGCGACATCACCGGCAAAGTCGAGATGGCGCACTTCTTTGACACCCTCACCGAGATGGCAGAGATGACCATCTTCTTTTTGCTGGGCCTGCTCGTTACACCCGCACGCCTGCCGCAAATGCTGCTACCGGGCCTGGCACTCATGGCGTTTATGCTCTTTGCGAGCCGCCCCATCGCCGTAGGCATGCTGCTGGCGCCGTTTAGGACGAACCCTCGCCAGGTTGCACTCGTAAGCTGGGCGGGTCTGCGCGGAGCAGCTTCGGTCGTCTTTAGTCTCTTTGCCGTGGTGGCCGGCGTTCCCGGCGGACACGACCTATTTGACCTGGTGTTTGTGATTGCCGTGTCGAGCATTGTGGTGCAGGGCTCGCTGCTGCCGGCGGTGGCGAAGAAGCTCGATATGATCGATGCGACCGGCGACGTGCGCCGCACCTTTAACGACTACCGCGACGAGGACGGCATGTCGTTTGTAAAGCTCAAGGTGGGCGCTGGACATCCGTTTGCCGGACGCTCGCTCGCGGACATTGGCAGCGCGACGGACATGCTGGTGGTCTTGGTGCTGCGCGACGGTGCGCACCCGGTGCTGCCCAACGGCGATACCGTCATCGAGGAAGGTGACCTGCTGGTGATGGCCGCGCCAACGTTTGAAGAGCGTGCCGAGGTTACGCTGCGCGAGGTCACCGTGACCCCCCACGGTCGCCTGGCCGGCCAGCGTCTTCGCGATGTGCCGCAGGGCAAGCACCCCTTTATCGTGGTGATGCTCAAGCGCGACGGCCAAACGATCATCCCCGACGGCAACACCCTAATATATGCCGGCGACGAAGCCGTCATTGCCACACTGGCGTCGTAGTGACCAGGAGGTAGCTAATTTGCGACGAAGAGATCAAGCGCCTAGAGAACCTCATGCCTTCGCTCGCAGATTTGGATTTGCCTGAGGAGTAAAGCACCCCTCCCCCATGTAACCATCCTGTAAATCATAGCGGCGTAGTCGAGTTTTACCGTGATGCGGTCGCGCCTAGCGCTCCACTGTGCTAAAGTATCCCGAACGTTCAAACGACTACGAGGGGGAAATAGAAGATGGCACGTGTGCACAACTTCTCAGCTGGCCCGGCCGCACTGCCCACAAGCGTGCTCGCCGAGATCGCCGACGAGATGATGGACTACCGCGGTTGCGGCATGTCCGTGCTCGAGATGAGCCATCGATCTAGCATGTACCAGCAGATTATCGACGACGCCGAGGCAACCCTGCGCCGTCTGCTGAGCATCCCGGACAACTACCGTGTCCTGTTTTTACAGGGCGGTGCCACGCTGCAGTTTGCGGGCATCCCCATGAACCTCATGCACCGCGGCCGCGCCGGCTACATCGTGACCGGCAACTTTGCCAACAAGGCATACAAAGAAGCCGCCAAGTACGGTGAGGCCGTGCTGCTCGCGAGCTCCGAGGACACCAACTTCGACCGCATCCCCGACATGGCCGACATCAATGCGCGCATTGCCGCCGAGGCCGCAGGCGACGGGCTCGACTACGTCTACATCTGCCAGAACAACACCATCTTTGGCACCATGTACCACGAGCTGCCCAGTTGTGGCGATGTGCCGCTGGTCGCCGATGTCTCGAGCTGCTTCCTGTCGCAGCCGCTCGACGTTGAGCGCTACGGGCTCATTTACGCCGGAGCGCAGAAAAACGCCGGCGCCGCGGGCGTGACCGTGGCCATCGTGCGCGACGACCTCATCGCAGATGGCCCCGCCTTTGCGCAGACGCCGCAGTACCTGGACCTTAAGACCCAGGCCGCCAAGGGTTCCATGCTCAACACGCCCAACACCTTTGGCATCTACGTGTGCGGCAAGGTGTTCCGTTGGGTGGAGCAGACCGGCGGACTTGCCGCCATGGCCGAGCGCAACTGGGCCAAGGCCAACCTGCTCTACGACTTGCTCGAGAACAGCAAACTATTCCACGGCACCGCGCAGACAGACAGTCGCTCCATCGCCAACGTCACGTTCCGCACCGGCGACGCCGACCTCGACGCCGCCTTTGTTGCGGGCGCGGCAGAGCACCAGATCCAAAACGTCAAGGGCCATCGCCTCGTCGGCGGCATGCGCGCCAGCGTGTACAACGCAGTCACCATGGAGGACGTACAGGCGCTGGCCACGTACATGAAGGACTTCGAAGCGCAGCTTAGTTTGAGCCCGCGATCTAACTAGCCCGCAACGCGCGGGCCGATCAGCCATCTCAGACCACCCTGTATAGATCAAAACCTGCTAAGGAGTTTTCCATGCGCAAGATTAAAACCATCGATGACATTACCAAGGACGGCAAGGTCGAGTTTGGTGAGGGCTACGAGTTTGTGAGCACCGCCGAAGAGGCCGACGCCATTCTGATGCGCTCGACCGACCTGCACGGCTACGAGCTGCCCGAGGGCATCCGCGCCATCGCCCGCTGCGGCGCCGGCGTCAACAACATCCCCGTCGAGGAGTACGCCAAGAAGGGCGTCGTCGTCTTTAACTCCCCCGGCGCCAACAGCAACGCCGTTAAGGAGCTCGTCCTAGGCATGCTGGTGCTCTCGAGCCGCGGCGTGGTGCAATCAATGAACTGGGTGCGTGACAACGCCGACGACCCCGAGATTCAGGTCGATGCCGAAAAGGCCAAGAAGGCCTTTGTGGGCCGCGAGCTCAAGGGCAAGCGCATCGGTGTCATCGGCCTGGGCAACGTGGGCTCCAAGGTCGCCAACGCCTGCGTCGATCTGGGCATGGACGTCTATGGCTACGATCCGTTCATTTCCGTTGAGCACGCGTGGGTGCTGAGCCGCGAGGTGCAGCGCGTGGGCACGCTCGAGGATCTCTGCCGCGGCTGCGACTACCTCACCGTGCACGTGCCCAGCAAGGCCGACACCATCGGCATGATCAGCACCGAGCAGATTAACCTGCTGGCACCGGACGCCGTGCTCATCAACTACGCACGCGAGACCATCATTGACGAGGACGCCGTCGACGCCGCCCTGCGTGCAGGCAAGCTCAGCTGGTTTAGCTGCGACTTTGCCACTCCCAAGACCGTCAAGATGCCCAATACGTTTATCACCACGCACTCGGGCGCCGGCACCGGCGAGGCCGAGGCCAACTGCGCAGACATGGCCATCAGCGAGCTCAAGGATTACCTGGAGAACGGCAACATCGCGCACAGCGTCAACTACCCCGCCTGCAGCATGGGCAAGGCGCGCGCCGCAAGCCGCATTGCCTGCCTGCACGCCAACGTGCCCAACATGATCGGCCAGATCACGGCCATCCTGGCCAAGGACAACGCCAACGTGCAGCGTATGACCAACGAGTCCGCCGGCGAGAACGCCTACACCATGTTCGACACCGATGAGCACCTGGACAGCAGCACCATCGAGGCGCTCAAGCAGATTCCGTCGATGTATCGCGTGCGCGTGATCAAGTAGCGCCGGCTGATCTGACGGGCAGTTCCCCATGTGGCCTGCCCGTCGCTGACATTGAATGCCCGCGGGGGCGCCTTTCGCACGAGAGGCGCCCCCATTTTTGTGAGCGCTCCATTAAATGCACTGAGCCGCTTCTTGGCATACAATCTGTATGTTGACCTAACTATCTGTGAGGTGCCTATGGTAGATACAGATTTTGCTTGGCGGCTTACGCAAGGACTCGTGCGGATCGACAGTTCCGACCCAGGTGCGTATGAGGGCGAGATTGAACGCTATATCAAAGCGTTGGTTGAGGCTCAACTGGGGCGGTTGAGCCATCCGGTGCTCCATGCCGTGCAGGTTGAGGAACTCGAGGTGCTGACCGGACGCCGCAATCTCATGGTCACCGTGCCCGGTTTGAGCGACGAGGCGCGGCTGGTCTATATCTGCCACATGGATACCGTTACCTTGGGCGATGGCTGGGACGCAAACACGCCGCCACTCGGAGCGGTTGTGCGTAACGACAAGCTCTACGGCCGCGGTGCCTGCGACATGAAGAGTGGCCTGGCCTGCGCCATTGCCGCACTGGTCCATACGCTCGAGCGCGTGGCGGCGGATGGCGCGCTGCCCCGCCGCGGCTTTTCGCTCATCTGCTCGGTCGACGAGGAAGATTTTATGCGCGGCTCAGAGGCAGCCATCGATGCTGGCTGGGTCGGCTCGCGTGAATGGGTGCTGGACACCGAGCCCACCGACGGACAGATCCAGGTGGCGCACAAGGGTCGCACGTGGTTCGAGATCGAGATGACCGGCGTCACGGCGCATGCGAGCCAGCCTTGGAAGGGCGCGGATGCCGTCGCCGCCATGGCCGAGGTCGTGTGTTCGCTCCGTCGCGCGTTTGTGGCGCTGCCCGCGCACGATGAGCTGGGGCCTTCGACCATCACGTTTGGCCAAATCGAGGGCGGATATCGCCCCTACGTCGTACCCGACCGCGCCAAAGCCTGGGTCGACATGCGACTGACCCCGCCGACCGATACGGCCGCCGCGACGCGCATGGTAGAGCAGGCCATCGCCGGCGCCGAAGCCGCCGTTCCCGGTTGCCATGGCAGCTACACCGTGACGGGCGACCGCCCCGCCATCGAGCGCGACCCGAACTCTCCCCTTCTAGCAGCGCTCAAGCGTGCCGCCGATGACGTGACGGACGCGGACACGACCGTCGGCTTCTTTACCGGCTACACCGACACCGCCGTCATTGCCGGCAAGACAGACAACCGCAATTGCATGAGCTACGGTCCCGGGTCGCTCGCGCTCGCGCACAAGCCCAACGAATATGTGCCCCACGCCGATATCGTTCGTTGTCAGCAGGTGCTAATCGCGCTCGCCGATAACGTGCTCTGGGACGCGAGCGGCCAAGTTGGGGCATAATAAGCCGCGAACAAACCGACTCGTGCGTTAGGACCGCCCATGAAAGCACTTCCGTTTCCCTGCATCCGCCCGGCTCAGGACCGCGTGCTCGAGGCGCTGCCTGCAATGGGCAGCATCCTGAGCGGCAACGATGCTCTGCGCGGAGCCATTGCCGATGGTCTGATGCTCAAGGACCCGGGTGCGGCGTATTACGTGTACGAATGCTCGGGCGAGCCGGGACGTGTGACGGGTGTCGTGGCGATCTGCCCGGTTGGTGCGCTGGCGGGCGGCGACGCGGTTGCCGCCGATACGACCGCCGCTGCGCGCGCAATCGCCGACCTCAAGGTACAGCCCCGTCCCGTAACGCTTGTCTACGAAGCCTCTCCCGTCATGGATATCATCCTCGGCGCCGCAAAAGAGGGCGCTTCACTCTATGCCGTCACCGACCCCGCCGGCATTACGCACCGCGTGTGGGAGGTCAAGCGCGAGGACGCCGTCGGGGCCATCCGCGCCATGCTCGACCAGGCGCCGGAGCCGGCACTGGCCGACGACCCTGCCTACGCTGTCGCACTAGTCGAGGCATCACAGCTCCTGGCCGACGATGCACGTGCCGCCGGCACCTACACGGGCAAAGAGCCGTTCAACTTTGCCGTAGCTGCGCTCTTCCCCGCCGCGCAGGTCAGCGGCGGCGCGGCGCAGGTTCCGACGGGTCTGCTCACGCACCAGGTCGCGCGGTTCTAGCAAGACCAGACCGTCCAGCACAAAAATCGGCAGCCCAACAAACAGGGGGCGGAGATGCAGCAGGTACATGCATCTCCGCCCCTTTTGCGTCGAGAAGTTATGCCGACGACCCGTGCCGCCGCGCTCGCGTTATCCGCGCTGCGGACCCGCAGTAGCCACGAGCGGTTCAAGCCCCAGCTCGCGCGCGTAGTCTTCCTGCGTAAAGATCTCAACCAGTTCAAACGTATCGGTCGTATCGTCAAACACGAAATGTAGCACCGAGCAGTTGCCCGGCACGCGTTCGCGCTCGTCGGCCGCCGCGCCCCGCACGTGGTCCAAAAACTCCTTGATAGCCGAGCCGTGGCTCACCGCGAGCACGCACTCGTGGTCCGGACGTCGCATAAGATCGGTTATCGTCGCCGCCATGCGCTCGCGCACCTGCATCTGGCCCTCGCCGCCAAACTGACGATAGAAATCTCGCCACGGCCGCTCGGGCATAAGCATCACGCGCTCGGCCTCAAAGTCGCCAAAGAACCACTCACGCAGACCGTCCAGGCGCTCGTACGCCAAGCCCGGCCACAGGTTGGCGATAGTCTGCTCGGTGCGATGAAGTGTGGAGGTGTAGGCATGATCGGGTTCAATGCCGCGCGCACGTAAGAACATGCCGGCACGTGCCGCCTGGTCGCATCCCAGCTGCGTGAGCGGCGAGTCACTCCAACCCTGAATAATGCGCTTAAGGTTGAATATTGTCTGCCCATGACGAACCAGATACAGGTCTTTATTCATAGGGGTCCTTTCGTTCGTTACCAATCAAGGAGCGAAAACGCACCGTCGCAATAGCCAAAATGAAGCACGGCACCGTTGTCGGGTAGCTCTCCCCCGCCAGTCACATACTCAAGAAACTCCTGGCAGGAAGAGCCGTGGGAGACTGCCAGCACACAGTCGTGCTGCGGCCTGGCCATGATGTGGGACAGCGCCGCGACCATGCGCGACTGGAGCTCGCCTTCAGACTCGCCACCAAAGGCCACCGGATAATCGCCCCAGGGCTGCGGCGGCATCTCGCGATTTGATGTACCCTCCAGCGAGCCCAAATGCCACTCGCGCAGGTCATCGACCAGCTCTATCGAGCGGCCCTCACCAGCAATTAGCTCAGCCGTATGCCGCGCCCGGCCCAACGGCGAGGAATACACACGGTCAAAGGTCACGCCACGCGCCTCAAACGCCGCGCGCGTCGCCAGCGCCTGCTCGCGCCCGCGCGCCGTAAGCGGCGAATCGTGCCCGCCCTGCAAAATGTTCTGCACATTGAGCTCAGTCTGCCCATGCCGCACCAAATACAAATCTGCCACACGTCCTCCCCTCGCACCACCGCAAAGGGGACAGGTACCTTTGTGGTGGTTTACCGCCGGATCACACCGCGGTGACGCTCAGCTACACCAGTACGTCGGCAAGCGGGCGCTTGGGTACGTGGTGCACCTGCGCCTCGTCGCGCCAGTAATTAATTGAGCCGTCGGGGTTGGAATCGATCGCATCAATCACCTGCGTCTCGGCCAGAACGCCAAACGCCATGATCAGCTTGAGCTCATACTTGTCGCTATCGAGCCCCATGGCATCGATCGCGTGGGGCGTAAAGGCCTTGAACATGCAGGCAGCCACCTCGGGCGTGGCGCTGCGGGCGGCGAGCATCATCGTCTGCGCGGCAATGCCCGTGTCGACCTCGGTAATAGGAGCGGCGGGCTTGCCCGGAACGGCGCGCTCGGCAAGAATCGCGATGTAGCCGGTCGGGCGCTCGCCCTCGGCAGGACCCGACCAGTCCTTAAGCGCGCCGGCCCATGCAAGCTCGTCAAACACGCGAGCGCAGTCCTCGGAACCGCTTACCACATGAAAACGCAGACGCTGAGCATTGGCGCCGCAGGGAGCCAGGTGCGCCAGTTCCGCCAGCTCGAGCAAAAACTCGCGCGGCACGCGCATGGACTCGTCAAAGCGACGGCACGTACGGGCGCGGCGGACCAGCGCGTCAAACGTGTCCAGGCCGAGCTTTTCGCAACCTTGCTTTGCCATCGACTCCGCGCTAGACGGCGCCGCGGGAACTGTTTCGTTCATAGGGACCCCCAATTTCGGGCAATTGTTCTTAGGAAAATCTAACCTAAAACGTAGGCAATAACGAACAGGGCTGCAATGTTCTACACCTGTTGAATAGAAAATCGCGACGTGGGGAACAACGGAAACAATTCGGGGCCTTTGGGTTACGTTTCGCCCTCCCCGACCCATACGTCAGCGCCTTTAGGCGATACTGGTCGTAACGATCAAGGCTTACGCCGCACGGAAAGGAGACATTATGGGCATCTTTAAGAATGATGACCAAAAATCGAGCCAGTTTGGATTTGACGAGAAAAGCATGGCAGGCAAGGCCGTCAAGGCCGTGCGCTGGATTTACGCCATCACGGGCGTCTTGGCGCTCGTCGCCGGCATCGCACTGCTGTTTGCGCCCGCCAAGTCCCTCGTCTTCTTAACGACCGTCTTGGGCTTCTACTTTGTGATCACGGCCGCGATCAGGCTGTTTACCGCTGTTTTCGAGCCACTGCTGCCCACCGGCTGGCGCGTGACGAGCATCATCTCCAACCTACTCATTATCTTGGGCGGCGTCATAATCCTGCGCAACCAGGCCTTCTCGACCGCGACGCTCACCACGATGGTGGTTATCGTGGCCGGCTTTGGCTGGATCGTCGAAGGTGTCATGTCCATTCTGGAGTCCGAGCTTTCGTCCAACCGTGCCCTCGCCATCCTGAGCGGCGCGCTCTCCATCATCGCCGGCATGTTCGTGTTTATCTATCCGCTGTGGTCGGCCAAGATGCTCGTCATCTTTAGCGGCGCCGCACTGCTGGTGTTTGGCGTAACGCTGATTGTTCGCGCTATTCAATTTGGCAAACTGGTGCACTAGATGCCGCGAACGCTCTTTATTGATGCAGACGCCTGCCCGGTCACGCGCGAGTCAATTGACTGCGCGCGGCGGGCGGGCGTCGCCGTCGTTATCGCCGGCAACAGCACACAGAACCTGGAACGCCACATTCGCCGCGACGATCCGCGCGACGTCGAGCATGCGCGACGCGGATTTTGGGTCACGACGCTCGATGTGAGCGTGGGCGCCGACAGCGCCGACTTTGCCATTGTCGAACGCCTGCAGGCGGGCGACGTAGTCGTGACGCAGGACATTGGCTTGGCGAGCATGGTGCTCGGGCGCGATGCCGCCGCCATCGGCGTGCGCGGGCGCGTCTACGATAAGGCGACCATCGACATGCAACTGTTTATTCGCCACGAGGAAAAGAAGGTGCGCCGCGCCGGCGGTCGCACTCGCGGTCCGGCGGCATTTACCAGCGAAGACCGGGCCCGCTTTAAGCGCAACCTCACCGAGCTGCTGCGCTAACCAAGGTAGATTTTCGGGACATGCCCGGAAATCTACCTTTTTGTTTTGAGCGGTGTGAGCGCTCGGAATCCATGGCTCAACAAAAAACGGGCTTCAAAATGCCATGCGTCGCCGCATTGCGCAGGCGCCGAGCATGGCTATTTGAAGCCCATTTTTTAGGCCTACTTAGAGGCCGAAGGCGGATAGGATAAGGCCCCAGCCGGCGCCGATGACGTACATCATGACCAGGAACACGGCGTTTTCACGAGCGCTGCGGTTGGTGCGGAACAGGACAAGATAGCCCACGCCGGCGGAAATGAGCGTGCCGGCGAGCATCGGCGCCAGCTGTAGCGCGCCCTCCAGGTACAGCTGCGTAATGACCACGCTGGCCGAGCAGTTGGGGATCAGGCCGACGAGTGCCGAGCCCAAGACGGCGAGCGTCTCGTTGCCACGCAGGAACTGCTCGATCGCGGACTCTCCGAAGGTCTCGAGCACGGCAACTAGAATCAGCGTCACCAGGAAAATAAAAACCGAAACCTGCACGGTGTGCGAGATCGCGCTGCGGATAATCGACAGGACGGGCGCACCTTCGTGGGAGTGACCGTGGTCGTGCCCATGGCCGTGGTGGTGCTCATGCTCGCCTGCGTGACCGTGGTCATGGCTGTGTCCGTGGTCGCGCTCGTGTTCATCTTCATCATCATCGCAACCGCAATGGTCGCGCTCGCACAACTCGTGGATGTGGTCGGCGCTCACGCCCGCCTCGGCCACTTCATCAATGATGTCGCCCCCGGTATGGTCGTCGTGCGCGCAGTTCACATGAGCCGGATTGGCAGCGGTCCCCAGCACGGTACGGCGAATCGCCGCATGCGCGCGGGCATTACGACGAAGGCCGCGGATAGCCGCGTCCACGATAAAGCCCGTGACCAGCGCGATCAGTGCCTTCGAAGCCAAAAGCATCGCCATGGTCTGCACGGGCACCTGCTCGGCGAGCAACAGCGGCAGCATCTCATCGGAGGTCGAAAGGAACACCGCCACCAACGTGCCCAAGGTCACGACACGACCGGCGTACAGCGTTGCTGCCATGGCCGAAAATCCGCACTGCGGCACAATGCCCAGCAGCGAGCCAGCCACGGGACCCGCAGCGCCGGCGCGCTTGATAGCGCCGTTGACGCGGTCGCCCGCAACGTGCTCAAGTGTCTCGAGAGCAAGATACGTCACCAACAAAAACGGCGCCAGCGAGAGCGTGTCCTTGCCGGCGTCGAGCAGAATATCAATCAGCAAATCCATGACGGATGGAACCTTTCATGTCTTTCGGCAGCATTGTAAAAGTCCTAGCGGTCAACTAGGGTATTGTAGTTGTCCTAGGCG
>CAUHIY010000036.1:0-15729 GCA_959606405.1 uncultured Collinsella sp.
ACAAAGCACTCTATTCAACCGAATACTCATGGGGACCGAGCTTTACCGATTATGCTATGAAAATTGCAACAGATTTTGCAAAAGGCAGTAAGAATGACCGAGAAGAACTATTTGTTGCGGATTGTGATGGTGTTTTAGCTGGCTGCATTATGCTTTGCCAGGCGGATGATCCTTCCGTTGGTCAGTTACGACTTTTTGCCGTCGAGAAGGACTATCGACGCTATGGCATTGGTTCAGCGCTGATTGCCGCTTTTATGCAAAAAGCCAAGGATTCCGGGTATCAGAAAATTATTCTCTGGACAGCCAGCCCCCTTACTGACGCTATTCGGCATTACGAAAAGTTGGGCTTTAAGGCAACTGAGTCTGTAGAAAATACTACATGGAATACAGACGGAAAGTCGCTTGATGAAATTAAAATGGAATTGTTTCTCTGACAACTTCCAGTTTGTAGCGATGACATGAACAAATGAAGTTTAAGGAATAGGGTTTTACCCTCTTTACCTATTCAAATATATATAGAGCAATTCAAGGTTTCACATGCTCGAAACCCTAGGTTTTAAGGGAAAAGGTGCGTTCCACCATCGCCTTGTGCAAAAGGGATTGAGTATGTTGTTCGTTGAACAATCGAGCCATGGCGCTTGGAGCACCTTGTTGAGCGCTGACACGAGGCCGTTGACTGGGCCGCACTGTAATTTAGTTATTTGATTGAGCATGGGCGCCGAGGCGTTTGATGATGGCGCGCCAGATTAGTGCGGGCATAGCAGGCCTAGCGCGCACCATGCCGTCGGCATCGACGCTACCGGCATTGCCACCGCCAAGCAGCTGCGCATGCTCTATGGAGCAGCCCATGCGCACGGCACCCACCAGTTTATCCATTGCTTCGGAAAACGGTCGCCGCAAGAGTCCCATGCGTGGGGAATGGCGAAGCGCCGCGATGCCGCTGTCGGCACAGACGACAACGCCGCCGCACCACGTTAGCTTGCGAAGTTTGCAAGCTTGGCGCAGGCACTCGATAAACAGGTGCGCCTCCTCGGTGCGCCCACAGGCGGCCTGGACGACGACATAGACGCGTGTCCCCGTATCGCCAAAGCGATCGAGCGCTCGTTGAGCGACGGACATTGACTCATCGTCGGGCATATTCTCAACAGCGAGCACAATGCCATCGGCGGCGGCATCGGTGTCATTTGCCTTCAAATCGACCGGGCGGGGGAGCGCGGTGCCGGAAAGTCGGGCATAGGCTGTGATGGCATCCTGCAGGTCCCAGAGCAAAAACTCAAGATCGGTGCTCTCGGGAATACTGACAAACGCGATGCTATGCAGTGTTTTTGGTACATCGCCGCGCGCGGTCGTCTCCATGCCGCCTCCTTTCCGGTTGGTTTCCGTTTAGGTTACACCGTCTGGCAGCGCCTCGCCGCGCTATCCTAGTGCAACCCTTACGAAAGGAACGCCATGCGTCTGCCTATGAACACCTCGCTTGCCACGCTCAAGCCCTCCGGTATCCGTCGGATTAGCGCGCTCGCCGCCCAGCACCCGGGGTGCATTGCGCTTGCGCTTGGCGAGCCCGATTTTCCCACGCCCGATGTGATTAGCGCCGAGGTAACCGCCTCGCTGGACCGTGGCGACACGCACTATCCGCCCAACAACGGCCGCCCCGCCCTGCGCGAGGCGCTGTCCGAATATATGGGTGACGCGGGTCTGGAGTTTTCCGCCGATGAGGTCATCCTGACTGATGGCGCGACCGAGGCCCTGTCGGCAACATTTATGGCTATGCTCAACCCCGGCGACGAGGTCGTCATCCCCACGCCGGCCTTTGGCCTGTACGAGAGCATCGTCGTGGCCAATCACGCCAAAGCGGTCTTTTTGGATACGGAGCCTGCACAATTTCAGATTGACGAGGACGCGCTTCGCGCCTGCGTGACGCCGGCGACCAAAGCTGTCGTCATCTGCTCGCCCAACAACCCCACGGGCTGCATTCTCAACGCGGCCTCACTCGATGCCGTAGCGCGCGTGGCGGAGCAGACGGGCATCTACGTGGTCTGCGACGACGTGTACAACCGCCTCGTCTATGTGGATGGCTACGAGCGCTTTGCCCAGCGCCACCCGGAGCTTCGCGACCAAACAGTGGTCATCGAGAGCTTCTCCAAGCCCTGGGCCATGACCGGCTGGCGCTTGGGCTGGCTCGCCGCTACAACCCCCGTCATCGCCGAGATCGCAAAGGCCCACCAATACCTAGTATCGAGTGCCGTCTCCTTCGAAATGGACGCCGCAGCTCGAGCCCTCACCGTCGACCCCACCCCCATGCTCAAAGTCTACCGAGCCCGCCGCGAACGCGTACTCGCAGCATTAGACGCCATGGATCTCGACGTAGTGGAACCAGCCGGCGCCTTCTACACTTTCCCGAGCATCAAAAAGATCGGCCTAACAAGCGAAGATTTCTGCATCAAAGCCATTAAAGAGGCAAACGTAGCCCTAGTCCCCGGAGACTGTTTCGGCACCGAAGGCCACATCCGCCTCAGCTACTGCGTCTCCGACCAAGATCTGGGCGAAGGCCTAAATCGCCTGTCCACCTTCATTTCAACCTTATAGCCCAATGGGACGCAACACATCAGCCCACCGACCCAAGCATTATGAGTGGGGGCGTCAGCCAACGGAAAACCGGGCTGTCCATAGTTGACGTAGGCCGCGCCGCCAAAGGCCAGGCGCAAGGTTTTCGTAGATTCCGCACGAGCCGAAGAGCACTTAATGTGCTCTTCGTGCGAGCCCAGGACCTGACCGAGCGAAAACCTTGCGCCTGGCCTTTGGCGGCGCGGCCGGATGGTGGAATTGTGTACAGCCCGGTTTTCCGTTGACCGACGCCGGGGTCCCCGCCATAATACTTTCGGTTCACGCACGAATCCGCTGCCAGAGACAGCCGGTGCAAACGGGCATCGCCCGCGAGCTTAATGGGATATCCCGCCAGCCGAGGTGGTCGAGTAGATATGTCTTCTCGCCCCCGTCGCTCATGCAGCGCGGGGGCTTTCTTTTTGGACATGCCCCCGTCACGTCCTTGTGGCGGACCGTGCCCGGAAAGAATTCGAGGAGGTGTAATTCATGCCCCAGCAGTACAAAATCGACAAGGTTGCAGAGATCGAGTCCCGTATCGCCGAGAACGCCGGTCTGTTCGTCGTCAACTACAACGGTCTGACGGTTAAGCAGGCTCAGGAGCTGCGTCATCAGCTTCGCGAGTGCGGCGCCGAGATGAAGGTCTACAAGAACAACCTGGTCAAGATCGCTCTCAAGAACCAGGAGCAGCCCGAGCTCGACGAGATCCTCGCCGGCCCCGTCGCTTATGTGTTCTACGAGTCCGAGCCGGTCGAGGCCGCTAAGGCCCTTAAGGACTTCTCTGCTAAGTCCAAGGGCGTCCTTGAGATCAAGGGCGGTATCTCCGACGGCAAGGCCGTTTCCGCTGATGATGTTAAGGCTATCGCCGAGCTGCCCACCAAGGATCAGCTTCTCGGCCAGATTGCCGGTCTCATCTCCGGTTTCGCTCGCGACATCGCTGTCTGCGTCAACGGCGTTTCCTCTGGTCTCGCTCGTTCGATCCAGCAGGTCTCCGAGCAGAAGGCAGCCTAGTCGCTGTTTTCACCCGCGGCGGCAACGCCGCACCCCTGGCGCATTCGCGCCGTGTTTTAACTGATCTCCGTGCATCCGCACGGAAACCGAAAGGACTTAGAAATGGCTAAGCTTACCACCGATGAGATCATCGATGCTCTTAAGGAAATGACCCTTCTCGAGGCTTCCGAGCTCGTTAAGGCTATCGAGGACACCTTCGGCGTTTCCGCCGCTGCTCCTGCTGCCGTTGTCGCCGCTCCCGCTGCTGGCGCTGCTGAGGCCGAGGAGAAGACCGAGTTTGACGTCGTGCTCGAGGGCTTCGGCGACAACAAGATCCAGGTCATCAAGGCCGTCCGTGAGCTCACCAACCTTGGCCTGAAGGAGGCCAAGGAGGTCGTCGAGGGCGCTCCCAAGGCTGTTCTCGAGGGTGCCAAGAAGGAGGACGCCGAGGCTGCCAAGGAGAAGCTCGAGGCTGCTGGCGCTGCTGTCACCCTCAAGTAATCAGGCTTTCTCGCCAGATTTCTTTACAGACGGGGCTCGCTATGCGAGCCCCGTCTTTTTTGTTTTTGGCTCCGCATTCCCATTTCTCGGCACGCAGAGCATCGTTGTCTTCGCCGTGCCATTCCCGTTACCGCTGGGGCGTAAAATTGCACCATTCGAGCAATAATTTGCGTTGACCTGCTGAAGAATTGCGTTTGCCTTACGGCGACGTATGTCTCCGGCGGTAAGATACTTCGGTATCGCAATTTGGTCTGCGGCCGCCGTGCCGCACGCACAGGGCGCATTCTGCGCCTGCGAAAGGATCCTTGAATAACATGAAGGCAATCATCCCCGCCGCCGGTCTTGGCACGCGTTTTCTGCCTGGCACCAAGTGCACGCCCAAAGAGATGCTGCCGGTGCTCGACAAGCCGGTCATTCAGTATGTCGTCGAGGAGGCGCTCGACCCCGAGGAGGTCGATGACGCCATCATCGTTACCTCTCCCGGTAAGCCCGAGCTGCTGAGCTACTTCCAGCCCGATCGCTCGCTCGAGAATCTGCTGCGCGAGCGCGGTAAGGACGCCTACGCCGACGCCGTCGCCCATGCGGGCGGTATGCCGGTCGACTTCCGTTATCAGTACGAGCCCAAGGGCCTCGGCCATGCTATCCGCTCTGCTGCCGACGCCGTGGCAGGGGAGAACTTCCTGGTTCTTCTGGGCGACTACGTTGTGCCTAATCGCGACATCTGCGACAAGATGCTCGCCGTTTCCAAGGAGCACGGTGGAGCTTCGGTTATCGCCGTCGCTGCTTGCTCGCCCGAGGAAGTCAGCCGCTACGGCGTTATCGCCGGCGAGCGCGTCGGTTCGCTCGAGGGCGCCGAGGACGTTGCCGATGCAGAGCCGGGCGCTGTCTGGCGCATCGGCGGTCTGGTCGAGAAGCCCGCTCCCGAGGCGGCTCCGTCCAACCTGTACATTGTCGGCCGTTATCTGCTGAGCCCGCTGGTCATGGACCTGCTCGCCGATCAGCAGGCCGGCAAGGGCGGCGAGATCCAGCTCACCGACGCCATGGCCCGCTCGCTCGATCGCGAGGCCATGTACGCTGTCGTCATCGACCCGCTCTCGGGCTACGACACCGGCACCCCGTCTGGCTGGATGGCCACCAACGCCCTCATGGCCGCAAGCGATCCTCGCTTTGCCAGCGCCTTCTGGGACGCCATCGACGAGCGCGGCGGCTTGATGCGCAAATAAGCCTTCGGGCATCGACATTTACGGGTGCGGACTTCGGTCTGCACCCGTTTTTTATAAGAGCTGCGATTGCTGGCTCTCTGTTCACAGAAAATATATGAACAGATGTTCGATACACATACATCTACCTGCGTGTTTTCTGCCGAAAAACTTTGCTACTCCAAAAACTCAATCGCGTCAAGGCTTTTCTTGCCCAACGGTCGGTACCTGATAAACTATTAGGTTGCGATAACTGGCGAAGCTATGCCTCGCCAACCCACCGAGCATTTCCGTGAAGGAGGAAAAACCTGGTGACCTACGCATACACTGCCACTGAGCGCAAGCGCGTCAGCTTCGGGAAAATCCCGGAGGCCATGGAGCTCCCCAACCTTATCTCTGTTCAAAGGGAATCCTTTGAGCGTTTTAAGGACGAGGGCCTTCGTGAGGCGTTCAAGGAATCCAGCCCCATCCAGAGTCAGAACCATGTTCTCGAGGTTACCTTCGGCGAGCATCAGTTCGGCGACCCCGCGCACACCGTCGAGGAGTGCCGCGAGAAGGACATGACCTATCAGGCTCCGCTTCTGACCGACGTCCGTCTCACCAACAAGGAGACCGGCGAGATCAAGGAGCAGCTCGTCTTCATGGGCGACTTCCCCATGATGACCGATCAGGGCACCTTCATCATCAACGGTACCGAGCGTATCGTCGTCTCGCAGCTCGTCCGCTCCCCGGGTGTGTACTACAGCTCCGAGATGGATTCGGGCAAGCAGATCTACAAGGCCCAGATCATCCCGTCCCGCGGTGCCTGGCTCGAGTTTGAGGTCGACAAGCGCGATCAGCTCATGGTCTCCATCGACCGTAAGCGTAAGCAGAGCGCCACGATGTTCCTGCGCGCCCTTGGCATCGCCGTCACCAACGACGACATCATCGAGCTGCTCGGCAACTCCGATGTGATCAAGCGCACCCTGGAGCGCGACACCGCCCTCACCCGCGAGGATGCCCTTATCGAGATCTACCGTCGCCTGCGCCCGGGCGAGCCTCCCACCGTGGACGCTTCCCGCAGCCTGCTCGAGGGCCTGCTCTTTAACCCGCAGCGCTACGATCTGGCCCGCGTCGGTCGTTACAAGGTCAACAAGAAGCTCAACCTCACCACCGAGGAAGAGGTCACGGTGCTCACCGACGAGGATATCGTCGCGACGCTGCGCTACCTGCTGTCCCTCGCTGCCGGCGAGCAGGGCTTCAAGGTCGACGACATCGACCACTTTGGCAACCGCCGCATCCGCACCGTCGGCGAGCTCGTCGCCAACCAGTTCCGTATCGGCATGAGCCGTATGGAGCGCGTCGTCCGTGAGCGCATGAGCTCCCAGGACATCGACGAGATTACCCCGCAGTCGCTCATCAACATCCGTCCGATCGTGGCCTCCATCAAGGAGTTCTTCGGTTCCTCGCAGCTCTCGCAGTTCATGGACCAGGCGAACCCCCTGACCGGTCTGACCCACAAGCGCCGTCTGTCCGCACTCGGCCCTGGCGGTCTTGCCGGCCACAAGTCCGGCTCCAGCCGCCGCACCAACGTGCCGACGGCCGTCCGCGACGTTCACAACTCGCACTACAGCCGCATGTGCCCGATCGAGACCCCCGAAGGCCCCAACATCGGCCTGATCGGCTCGCTCGCTCTCTACGCCCGCGTCAACGAGTACGGCTTCATCGAGGCTCCGTTCCGTCGCGTCGAGAACGGCGTTGCCACCGACCAGATCGACTGGATGACCGCTGACGAGGAAGAGAAGCACGTCATCGCGCCGGCCAACACGCCGCTTGATCCCAAGACCAACGAGTTCATCACGACCGATGCCGAGGGCAAGCTTGTCCGCCCGCACACCGTGATCGCCCGTACCCGCGACTTCGACGGCTCCTTCGGCGCTCCCGCCGACGTGCCTGTCGAGGACGTCGACTACATGGACGTCTCGCCGCGTCAGATGCTCTCCGTCGCAGCCACGCTGATCCCGTTCCTCGAGCACGACGACGCCAAGCGTACGCTGATGGGCGCTAACATGCAGCGCCAGGCCGTGCCGCTGGTTCACCCTGCCGCTCCCTATGTCGGTACCGGCATGGAGCGTCGCGCCGCTCTGGACTCCGGCGAGGTCACCCTGGCCAAGAACGCCGGCGAGGTCATCTTTGCCGACGCTGCCAAGATCATCGTCAAGCATGCCGGCGGCATGGACGAGTATCACCTGGCCAAGTACCAGCGCTCCAACCAGTCCACCTGCATCAACCACCGTCCGCTCGTGCGCGTCGGTGACACCGTTGAGCAGGGCGAGCCCCTGGCTGACGGTCCTTCGACCGATCATGGCGAGCTCGCACTGGGTCAGAACCTCACCGTGGCATACATGCCGTGGGAAGGCTTCAACTACGAGGACGGTATCGTCGTGTCCGAGCGTCTGGTGGCCGAGGACCTGCTGACGACCATCAACATCACCCGTCACGAGATCGATGCCCGCGACACCAAGCTCGGCCCCGAGGAGATCACCCGCGAGATCCCGAACCTCTCTGAGGATATGCTTGCCAACCTCGACGAGGACGGCATTATCCGCATCGGCGCCGAGGTCGGCCCTGGCGACATCCTGGTCGGCAAGGTCACGCCTAAGGGCGAGAGCGCTCTGACCGCCGAGGAGCGCCTGCTGCGCGCCATCTTCGGTGCCAAGGCCCACGACGTCCGCGACACCTCCCTTAAGATGCCTCACGGCGCTTACGGTCGCGTCATCGACGTCGTCCGCTTTAGCCGCGAGAACGGCGACGATCTGGCCCCCGGCGTCAACGAGCAGGTGCGCGTCTACGTCGCCCAGCGTCGTAAGATCCAGCAGGGCGATAAGATCGCCGGCCGCCACGGCAACAAGGGTGTTATCTGTAACGTTCTGCCGGTCGAGGACATGCCCTACATGGCTGACGGTACCCCGATCGACGTTATCCTCAACCCGCTGGGCGTTCCCTCGCGTATGAACGTCGGCCAGCTGCTCGAGTGCCACCTTGGCTGGGCCGCTGCCTGCGGTTGGGATACCGAGAAGGCCGACTCCGACAAGTACGTCCCCGGTCCGTTCTTCACCGCGACGCCCGTCTTCGACGGCGCCAAGGAGGACGAGATCGCCGAGGTCATTCGTCGTGCCAACAAGAACATGCTCAACAAGGCCACCGCTGCCTTTGGCGATCACATGCGTCCCGAGTTCGTCACCCAGCTTGACGAGCGCGGCAAGACCCGCCTGTTCGACGGCCGCACCGGCGAGGAGTTCCGCGAGCCCATTACCGTGGGTACGTCCTACATCCTCAAGCTCGGCCACATGGTCGACGACAAGATCCACGCCCGTTCGACCGGCCCTTACAGCTTGGTTACCCAGCAGCCTCTGGGCGGCAAGGCCCAGTTCGGCGGCCAGCGCTTCGGCGAGATGGAAGTTTGGGCACTGTACGCATACGGTGCTTCCAACGTCCTGCAGGAGATTCTGACCGTCAAGTCCGACGATACCGTGGGCCGCGTCAAGACCTACGAGTCCATCGTCAAGGGCGAGAACGTTCCTGTTCCGGGTATCCCCGAGTCCTTCAAGGTTCTCGTCAAGGAGATCCGTTCCCTCGCGCTGGACATCGAGCCCATGCACGATGCTGACGAGGACGCCTCCGCCCCTGTGACCGCCGAGGAGACCTCTGCTCTCGACGACCTGGCTGCGCTCGCCGGCGTTGACGCCGACGTCGAGGCCGAGGATGCCGAGACCGTCGAGGCACCCGAGGCTGTCGCCGCCACGACCACTGATAAGGAGTAGTTGACTGTGGCAGATTTCGAAGCTACTGATTTTGACTCGGTAAAGATCTCCCTTGCCTCCGCCGACCAGATCCGTTCCTGGTCGCACGGTGAGGTCAAGAAGCCGGAGACCATCAATTACCGTACCCTCAAGCCCGAGAAGGACGGCCTGTTCTGCGAGAAGATCTTCGGTCCCGCCAAGGACTGGGAGTGCTCCTGCGGCAAGTACAAGGGCATCCGCTTTAAGGGTATCGTCTGCGAGCGCTGCGGCGTCGAGGTTACCTCGGCCAAGGTGCGTCGCGACCGCATGGGCCATATCGAGCTCGCCGCTCCCGTGTCCCACATCTGGTACTTCAAGAGCCCCACGAGCTTCCCGATGAGCCGTATGCTCGACATCAAGTCCAAGGACCTCGAGAAGGTTCTGTACTTTGCCAGCTACATCATCACCGAGGTTGACTATGAGGCCCGCGAGGCCGACGCCGACGACCTGCGCGAGGAGCTCGCCGCCGATCTGGAAGAGATCGATGCCGAGTGCGCCCGTCAGATCGAGTCCCTCAAGGAGCAGGGCGACCCCGAGAACTTTGACGAGTTCTCCGACGAGGAGCCGCTGACCCCCGAGGAGATCGCCTCTGGCATCGTCGACATCGAGGAAGAGTGCAAGGACGAGAAGCAGCTCCGCACGGACGCCTTCAACGCTTTCATGAAGCTCACCGAGCGCGACCTCATCTCCGATGAGCCGCTGTTCCGTGAGATGACCCGTTACTACTCCATGTACTTCAAGGGTGGTATGGGTGCCGAGGCTGTCCGCGACCTGCTCGCTGCTATCGACCTCCCCTCCGAGGCCGAGAAGCTCAAGGCCATCATCGCCGACGAGGATTCCCAGAAGCAGAAGCGCGAGAAGGCCGTCAAGCGCCTCGAGGTCGTTGACGCCTTCCTGAAGGGCGGCAACAGCCCCGCAAACATGATCCTGGACGTCATCCCGGTCATTCCGCCCGATCTGCGCCCGATGGTCCAGCTCGATGGCGGCCGCTTCGCCGCGTCCGACCTCAACGACCTGTATCGTCGCGTGATCAACCGTAACAACCGACTCAAGCGCCTGCTCGACCTGGACGCCCCTGCGATTATCGTGAACAACGAGAAGCGCATGCTCCAGGAGTCCGTGGACGCCCTGTTCGACAACGGCCGTCGTGGTCGCCCGGTCTCTGGCCGTGGCGGTCGCCCGCTCAAGTCGCTCGCCGAGGCCCTCAAGGGCAAGCAGGGTCGTTTCCGTCAGAACCTGCTGGGTAAGCGTGTCGACTACTCCGGCCGTTCGGTTATCGTTACCGACCCCAAGCTGCTGCTGCACCAGTGCGGTCTGCCCAAGACCATGGCGCTGGAGCTCTTCAAGCCCTTCGTTATGAAGCGCCTGGTCGAGCTCGGCAAGGTCGAGAACATCAAGGGCGCCAAGCGCGCTATCGACCGCGGTGCCACCTTTGTGTGGGATATCCTCGAAGAGGTCATCGACGGCCGCGTCGTGCTGCTCAACCGTGCACCGACCCTGCACCGTCTGTCCATCCAGGCCTTTGAGCCGGTGCTGGTCGAGGGCAAGGCTATCCACCTGCACCCGCTGGTCTGCTCGCCCTTCAACGCCGACTTCGACGGCGACCAGATGTCTGTCCACGTGCCGCTGTCCAGCCAGGCTCAGGCCGAGGCCCGCGTGCTCATGCTCTCTGCGAACAACCTGCGCTCGCCGGCATCCGGCAAGCCGGTCAACATCCCTTCGCAGGACATGATCATCGGTGTGTACTACCTGACCCAGGTCCGCGAGGGTCTGCCGGGCGAGAACCACGTGTTCTCGAGCTTCGACGACGCGCTGCACGCCTATGACTGCCGCTCCGAGGTCGACATGCAGGCCAAGATCCAGGTCCGCGTGTCCGCTGCCGATGCCAACGTCATCAATGAGGACGGCACCCGTATCTTCCGCGTCAAGAACGGCAAGAACGAGTTTGTCGACTACGATGTCACCGGCAATAAGACCGCGCGCTTCGAGACCTCTATCGGCCGCATCATCTTCAACCGCCAGTGCCTGCCCGAAGACTACGAGTTCATGAACTACAAGATGGTCAAGGGCGATGTGGCCAAGCTGGTTGCGGACTGCTGTGATCGTTACCCCGAGGCCAAGGTCGGCCCGATCCTCGACGCCATCAAGTACTCCGGCTTCCACTACGCTACCCGCGCCGGCCTCACCATCTCGGTGTGGGACGCTCTCATCCCTGCCGAGAAGCAGGAGCTGCTCGACCGCGCCCAGGCCAACGTCGACCAGATCAACGAGTACTTCGAGGAGGGCTTCATCAACGAGACGGAGCGCCACATCGAAGTCGTTAACGAGTGGACCGCTTGTACCGACAAGGTCGCAGCGCTCATGCTCGACATGTTCGACGAGGAGAACCCGCTGTACATGATGGCCGACTCCGGCGCCCGTGGTTCTAAGACCCAGCTGCGTCAGCTCGGCGGCATGCGTGGCCTGATGGCAGACATGTCCGGCGAGACGATCGACCTTCCCATTAAGGCGAACTTCCGCGAGGGCCTGCTGCCGCTCGAGTACTTCATTTCGACCTACGGCGCCCGTAAGGGCCTGGTCGATACCGCATCCCACACCTCGGACTCTGGTTACCTGACCCGTCGTCTGGTCGACGTGGCCCAGGACGTCATCGTCCGCGAGGAGGACTGCGGCACGCACGAGGGCGTCACCTACAACCTCATCATCCCCGGCACCACCGACCTCAACACCGACCTCGTCGGCCGTTGCTTCATCGAGGACGTCGTGGCTCCCGATGGCACCGTGCTCTTTGAGCAGGACGGCTACATCGAGAAGGTTGCCGACATTCAGAAGATGGTCGATGCCGGCCTTAAGAAGGTCAAGCTCCGCGCGCTGCTCACTTGCCGCTCCAAGTACGGCGTGTGCCAGAAGTGCTACGGCTGGGATCTTTCCACCCGTCGTCCGGTCGCCATCGGTACCGCGGTCGGCATTATTGCCGCCCAGTCCATCGGCGAGCCCGGTACGCAGCTTACGATGCGTACCATTCACTCCGGCGGCGTCGCTGGCGTCGACGATATTACGCAGGGTCTGCCTACGGTCAGCCGTATGTTCGATATCGTCGGCAACGTCAACGAGAAGATTCTGGGTCGCGAGGCCGAGCTGGCTCCGTACTCCGGCCACCTCTCGATTAAGCCCGAGAAGTCCGAGTACGTGCTGACGCTCACCGACTCCGAGGACCACACCCGTGTCCTCGACGAGCGTCGCGTCCCCGCTTCGGTTCGCTTTATGCCCGAGATCGAGGACGGCTGCGAGGTTCGCGCCGGCGACCAGATCACCAAGGGCTTCGTCAACTTCCGCAACCTGCGCAAGCTGACTGACATCGAGTCGACGATGCACACCTTCGTCGAGAGCGTCAAGGACGTCTACACCAGCCAGGGCGTCGACCTGAACGACAAGCACATCGAGGTGCTCGCACGTCAGATGCTGCGTCGCGTTCAGATCACCAACCCCGGTGACTCCAAGTACCTGCTTGGTCAGTACGTCGACCGCTACGAGTTCGCCGACGAGGTCGAGCGCGTTGCCCGTCTGGGCGGTCAGGCTCCTGTGGCCGAGCCCGTCATCCTGGGTACGCTCAAGGTCGCGTCCAACATCGACTCCTGGCTGTCGAGCGCTTCGTTCATCCGTACCGCCGGCGTTCTTACCGAGGCTGCCATCGAGGGCAAGGTCGACCACCTGCTCGACCTTAAGTCCAACGTCATCGTCGGTAAGAAGATCCCGGCTGGTACCGGCCTCAAGCCGTACGCCAACGCCAAGCTGACGTATCGCACGGCCGACGGCTATGTCGACATCGACGGCCCGGCTTCGCCCAACGCCAAGTCGCTGCCCGAGTGGGCTCCTGTGGAGCTCAAGGACCTGGACGAGCAGCTCCCGCAGCAGCTCGACTGGGCTGGCTACGACGAGTTCGGTGGTGCTGACGGTTCGTTCACCCGCAACGGCCACACCATCTCCGCCGAGAAGGCTCGCCTGTACCTGTTCGACGACCTGGGCGTGTCGCAGCGCTGGACCAACAAGTTCAGCGAGGTCGGCATCGAGACGGTTGGCGACCTGGTCGGCAAGTCCGAGGAGGATCTGCTGCGCATCGATGGCATCGGTGCCAAGGCGATCGAGGAGCTTCGTGACGGCCTGGAGGCCCACGACCTGCTCTACATCCTCGAGAACAACGATGACGTTGCCGACGAGGAAGACCTCTCGCAGCTGCTGCAGATGGTCTTTAGCCCCGACGGTCCGGACGATATCCTGCTGGGTACCTCCGCTCCGACGCATCACGCCGACGCCGACGAGGAGCTCCTGGGCGCCCCGATTGACGATAAGAAGGCTCCCGCCAACGGTGCGATCAACGAGGACATGGCTTCTCTCGACGAGCTGCTTAACCAGCTCGTTGACACCGACGACGCCGAAGAGGCCAAGGACAACGACGAGGAGTAACTAGTTCCGCCGTTCTAACGAACGGCGGCGACCTCCGTCGCTGCGCGGCCCCCAGAGCTACAATCTGTCATTCAAAAGGCAGGGCATGACCAAAAGGTCAATGCCCTGCCTTTTTCATGCCACCTTGTACGCTCTGGGGGCCGCTCGCTTGCGTATGCTCAACCTGTTGCGTTCCGCTGATTCCTTGGGGATTTGCCAAAAAGGGACAGGTTTATTTTGGTAGGTTTTTCCTGCTTGAATTTGAAACATTTCGTCCGGCCAGAGCGTATCTATGGTGAGGACCTCATCAAGAATCAGTACCGTCACCGGGAGGTGATTATGGAAGAACAAACATTTAGACAGGCGGTCGAAGATCACCGAGATGTCGTGTTTCGAATCGCATTGACGTATCTGCGCGATCGCGCCGATGCCGATGATGTTGCCCAAGATGTCTTTCTTAAGCTGCTCAAAAGCGATACGCAATTTGAGAGTTGGGAGCATCTTCGCCGCTGGCTTATCCGGGTCACGATCAATGAATGCAAATCGCTCTTTCGAAAGCCATGGAGGCGTGTGGAGGATATTGAGAACCTGGCCGATTCGCTTTCGACGGCGCAGGAGGAAACCAAGGCGGTCCTGTCAGACGTTATGCGACTTCCGGAGCGATTCCGTGTTCCCATCGTGCTCTATTACTATCTAGGTTTTTCGACCTCAGAGATTGCCGAGTTACTGCATGTACCAGCCGCGACCGTTCGAACGCGTTTAGCTCGTGGTCGAACGAAGCTCAAATTCATCCTAGAGGAGGGCGACCGTGAAATCCAATCAAATCAAGCAGGCCTTCGAGTCCATCCAAGCCGATAGCGATCTTGCTGATCGCGTCCTTAATACCGCTGCGGGTGAGCCGCTTCATCGAAAGGGCCACGCGAAGCCTCTCTATGTTGCCGTAATCGGGTGTCTTGTCGGAGTGTTGGCGACCGGAGGGGTCGCCTACGCAGTTATCAATTCCAGCTATTTTGCCTCAGCCTGGGGAAACCACGGCAACGGGGATTCCATTACCTGGACCAACGGCGGTTCATCGGGGACTAAATATACCTACACTAGAGAGTTTGGTGACGGCATCGCGCCCCAAAGCCTGGAGGGCGCAGTTCAGGAGGTTAATCTGTCCGTCGAGGGTAACGGCTATACGCTTGATATCCATGAGATGGCTATTGACCAAAACGGCTGCGGAGCCGTGACGTTTACGTTGTCCAATCCAAATGGCGTTAACTACTACAAGCCAGCAGCAGAGACAGGCGAACTTGTTCTCTATGGTGAAGAAGAACAAGGCATCGGCACGCCCAGCATGAACTTCGGCGAGGAATGGGCTGATACGCACTGCACAATTGATAAGGACACATCAAGCGACACGGTCATTAATGGCACGATGTACTTTGCCTCGTGGGATCGCGAGCGAGATTTGGGACATGCGGTCACCTGGAATATCAGCTGGACGGAGGGCAAAGGTGAGGATGCGAAGGTGATCGAGGTATCGACGCCAGAGTTTAACGTCGGAGCGCACGTCGATACAAAGGAACTCCGCTCTGATGACTCGCCTCTCGAGATTAGCCCGTTTTCCATCCAGACGCACATCGATGATCTGGGCTATGAAGCAGTTGATCATAAACTGACCGTCAGCTACAAGGATGGATCGGAGCAGATTATCGAAGATGACGACGCAGGGGCGTACAATTTCTATGTTTCGATGGCACGCAATAGCGGAGAGAACATTTGGGTGCCGACAAAACTGATCAATGTCGATCAAGTGGTCTCAGTAACGCTTGAGGGCACGAGATACACATCAACAGGAGAGACCGAAACAGAAGTACCCTTTACCATCATCTATTCGTAAGATTTGGGGCCGCTTCCTACTAGGGGAGGCGGCCCATTTTGCATTAAATGGACGGTTAGACCGAGCGATATACTTCCGAAAACGCCGCCGATTTCCATGCGAAAGACGAAAGCAGATCACCGCCGGAGCGCGACGTTTCCCCAGATAAAACCGACCAAAATAAACCTGTCCCTTTTTGGCAGGTGGCGTTGCCCCAACGAGCACGTCGGATTCCCGGACCGGGCGGCCCAGGTTTTAAGTTTGTCGCGAGTTCCGCACGCAAAGGAAAGCACTTAATGTGCTTTCCGTC
>CAUHIY010000037.1:0-15483 GCA_959606405.1 uncultured Collinsella sp.
CCGGTTACAAGGACTGCGTCGTGGTGGCCGTGTCCAACACCGCCGAGTTTGCCGACGTCGAGCTCACCGTTGAGGCAGAGTCCGCCGTCGCCGCCGGTGACGCCATCGTTAAGGTCGTTCGCAAGTAAACTGCGGCGTTCAAAGGATGTGCAAGGGTGGTCGGGTTTTCCGGCCACCTTTTTTATTGCACCGTGGGGAAGCGTTTTATTGCGCGTTGGGCGGGCTTGCAAACCGTTCGGACGCTAAAACGAACCGACCGCGCCTTCGCGTTGCCGAGGGTGTTCATAAGTGGATAGTATGGGCTTACTTATTACAACGTGTGCCGCGTCCGGGAAGCGCGGTGCCGCTCATTGGGAGGAACAACATGAAAAAGAAGCTGCTGCTTGCGCCCCTCATGGCCGTCTTGGTTGCATGCGTGGTCGTGCTTTCCGGCTGTGGAGGTCCTTCGGTTGAGGAGCTCATCACCGAGGATCTTACGACGCAGTTTGACGAGGTCAAGAACGGTGGCGACGACTTCCTTTCTGGTCTGGAGGAAGCTTCGGGCGACGAGTTCGAGCAGCTGGGTATCGATCCCAAGGAGTACGCCAAGACCTATCTCGAGGGCTTTGACTACAAGATCGGCGACGTGACGGTCGACGAGGACAAGGGTGTCGCGACCGCCGAGGTCTCTATCACCTGCAAGTCTATGAACAAGATCGTCGAGGACTTCTCCACCCAGTATCAGGAGAAGGTCGCCGCGCTTGACACGGTTCCTTCCGATGACGAGCTGTACAAGATGGCCGGTCAGGTTATGGTCGATGTGACCAAGGCCACCGAGCCCAGGAAGACCACGGTTATCTTCAAGTACACCTGCAACGACGACGGCGAGTGGTCTGCCGACGACTCCGTCAACTCCGAGATGATGGATGCAATGCTGAGCTAGTTCGTTGCGGCGTTTTACCAAACGCCGCAACTGCTCGACGTTGCGCGGGCACCAGAGCGACAACTTGTCATTCAAAGAGGACGGTATGACCAGAAGGTCTATGCCGTCCTCTTTTCATGCCAATTTGTTCGCTCTGGTGTCCGCTCGCTGTCCGTCCTCTACCTGCGGCGTTGCCATTGTTGGGGTAGTCGTTGGGGCGTTCTTGTCTGACTAGTCGTTTAAGAACGTCCCCAACGACTACTTTCCGCGCAACAGCATTGTCGCAGCTGCGTTAAGCAGTGTCGCTCGTTACTCGCCCAGGATCAGCGCTGCGAGCTCGTCCTGGGTGTCCACCACGTAGTCGGCGCCGGCGGCTTCCAGCTCTGCGCGGCCGCGGAAGCCCCAGCTGACGCCCGCACTCTTAAGGCCGGCGTTGTGGCCGGTCAGGATATCGACATTGGAATCGCCTACGTAGAGCGTGGTCGCCGGGTCGGCGCCTAGCTCTTCCATCACATGCAGCGTAACAGGCGCCTCGGGCTTGGGGGGAAACGCATCGATGCGGCCCTGCACCAGCGCAAAGCGCTCGGAACCAAAATACTTTTCGATAAGCGGAGCCGCCGAGACGTGGTCCTTGTTAGTGAGCACGGCAAGCTGCACGCCCGCGGCGCGCAGGCGGTCGAGCATCTCGATCGTACCGGCATAGGGGGCGGTGTGGTCCTCCTTGTGCTCGCCGTAGTAAGCCCTAAACTCGGCAAGCGTCTGCTCAAACATGCGGCCGTCGCCCGCATACTCGGCGGGCATAAAGCGCTCAACCAGCTTGAGCATGCCGTTTCCCACCTTGTAGCGGTACTCGTCAACGGCAAACGTGGGCCAGCCGTGCGCCTCGCAGGTATGGTTGCCGGCGGCCGCCAGGTCCTCGAGCGTGTTGAGAATGGTGCCGTCCAGGTCAAAGATCACATGGGAAAAAGCTGCTGCCATGGGTGCTCCTGCCGCTTGAGTTGTAAAACGCACCCCATGATACTGGGCATGCGTGCCGGGCATGTTTGGAATCTGAATATCTTTAATAGCCCTGAGCCTTTGTCGTTAGCAAATTCTCGGCAGCTGCTCTCCTACGAGCATGTCGAGGATGCGGGTCGAGCCCCAGCCGGTACGTACGCGCACGGCGGGTCGAGCGTCCGATCTAAGTGGCAGCACGCGGCCGATAATCGCGGCGTTCTCGCCGTAGCGGGCGGCGCGCATGGCGGCCAGCGCCGCATCGGCTTGTTCGGCCGGCACGACGGCAACCATCTTGCCCTCGTTTGCCACCTGCAGCACATCGTAGCCGAGCATCTCGCAGGCGGCCTGCACGTCGGGACGCACGGGCACGGCGTCCTCGTCGACCTCCATGGCAACGCCGCTGGCCTGTGCAAACTCGTTGAGTGTGGACGCCAGGCCACCGCGCGTGGGGTCGCGGAAGCAACGTGTGTCGGGTGCTGCGGAAAGCACATCGGCAATCAGGTGGTTGAGCGGCGCGGCGTCGCTTTCGATGGTGCTCGAAAACGCCAGACCCTCGCGCTGACTCATGATGGCGATGCCGTGGTCACCCAGTGTGCCCGACACCAGGATGACGTCGCCGGGCCGGCAGTTTGCGCCGCTGAGCGCCACGCCCGCGGGTACCTCGCCCACACCGGCGGTATTGATATAGACGCCGTCGGCCCCGCCGCGCTCGACCACCTTAGTGTCGCCCGTGATTATGGACACGCCCGCTTCGTGCGCCGTTTCGGCCATCGTCTGCACAATCTGGTGGAGCTTATCCATGGGATAGCCCTCTTCGAGGATAAAGCCGCACGATAGGTAGCGCACGTTGGCGCCCGAGGTCGCGACGTCGTTGACGGTTCCGCACACGGCGAGGCGGCCGATGTTGCCACCGGGGAAGAACTGCGGCGAGACTACAAAGCTGTCGGTCGACATGGCGATGCGCCCGCTCGCGGGCAGCGCGGCGACGCCGGCGTCGTTGCCTTCGAGCAGCTCGGGCGACCCAAAGGCATCCAAAAAGACCTCATCGATGATGCGCTTCATCATCTGTCCGCCGGAGCCGTGGCCCAGCAGGACGGTGCTATCGGTAACGCTATGGGACATATCGAAAACTCCAATCGTGGGTGGAATTATATGGGTGAGGCGCAGCGTCGACTGGTCCGCCGTTCGTTAGAACGGTGGAACCTATTAGCCTCGGTAGCGGAAATATGCTGCGCAGCTGCCCTCGGAGCTCACCATGCAGGGGCCGACGGGATGCTCGGGCGTACAAGCGTGGCCGAACAGGGGGCAGTCGCTCGGCGTAATGGCCCCGCGCAGCACGTCGCCGCAGCGGCACCCGCGTGGCTCGACCGTCGGCTCGATGGACACGTCAAAGCGCATGCTGGCATCAAAGTGCGAAAACTCGGGACGAATGGCGAGTCCCGAAGCCGCAATCGATCCCAGCCCGCGCCACGTGGTATCGCACGGCTCAAATACCTGCTCGACCAGCTGGCGCGCCACAGGATTGCCGTCGGCATTGACGCCGCGACGGTAGGCGTTGTCGATCGCGGGTTGCCCCTCAACAACCATCTGGACCAGCATGCAGATACCCTGCAAGATGTCGACCGGCTCAAATCCCGTTACCACGCCTGGAGTCTTAAACTCGTCGACCAAAAAGCCAAAGGGGGCCAAGCCCGTGATGGTGGCGACGTGGCCCGGCAGGATAAAGCCGTCGATGGCGGTCTCGGGGTCGTTGGCGATGGCGCGCAACGCCGGCGGCGTGGTCTTGTGGGCGCAATAGACCGAGAAGTTCAAAAGCCCGCGCGCCTCGGCCTCCAAGATGGCGGCGGCGATGGTGGGCGTCGTAGTCTCAAAGCCCACGCCCATAAAAATGACCGGGCGATCAGGGTTTTGCTCGGCAATGTCGAGCGCGTCGAGCGGGGAGTAGACGATGCGAATGTCACGCCCTGCCGCTTTTTGCGCAGCGAGCGAGGTGGATGATCCGGGCACGCGCATCATGTCGCCAAAGGTGGTGATGATGGCGCCGTCTATGTTGGCGAGCGCGATTGCGTGGTCGATGTCGCGGTTGGCGGTGACGCAGACGGGGCAGCCCGGGCCGCTCAGCAGCTTGAGCCCTGCCGGCATAATGGAGCGAAAGCCATAGCGCCCGATGCTCACGGTGTGCGTGCCGCAGACTTCCATAAGGTTGATGGTGCGGTCGCCGACAAGCTCATGAATGCGCTCGATGAGCTCGCGAGCCAGCTTGGGATCGCGGAATGCCGAGAAATCGATACCGGAGCGAGCCGGCTGCTCGGGCGCCACTAGTAAGCCTCCGCCGGGTTGGTGGCCAGCTGGTCTTCTTCGACCAGCTCGGACATGGCATTAACAAGCTCGAGCGTTTCCTGTGCTTCCTGCTCGTCGACAATCTGGATGCCAAAGCCGGCGTGTACGAGAATATAGTCGCCAACCTGCGCCGTCGGCACGAGCCGCAGCGACACGGGGCGCTCGATGCCCATCATGTCGACGGTCGCCTTAAGGCCGTCGTCGCGTTTGACTACTTTACCGGGAACGGCAAGGCACATATTGTTCCCCTTGTATACGCTTTGCGCTGGATGAGCGCTCAATAATCCATCAGTTGATGGTAGCGCTCGCGGGGTTCGCGGGCAAACGCGTTACGCCTGTGAGACGGCGGCTTGCGGGCTGGCCGAACAGCCTATTGTGGCGCGACCTATGCGAGGCGAGTGCGTGCGACTGCTGCCTGACCGTAGGCGATGCAGCCGTCGTTAACGGGCACGGTTTGGGGAATCAAGACCGTAAGGCCTGCGTTTTTAAGCTTGCGGGTGAGGAGCTGAAGCAAAAGTCGGTTCATGAACACGCCGCCCGAGAGCGCGACGGTGTCGATGCCCTCGTGCACGCAGATATCGCTGGCGATGCGCGCCGAGGAGCGCGCGACGCCGACATGGAAGTCGAGTGCGAGCCTGTCGGCGGGCGCTCCGGCTTCAATTCCTCCCAAAAGTGCCTCAAAGAGTGCTTTCTGGTCCAGAACATAGGGGCCGTCCAGCCACGATGGGCCAGATGCGAAATAGCCGGCGTTGTCGTCGGGAAAATGGGCGATTTCGTTGTCGAGCGCGCGCCAAGCAGCGGCTTCGAGTTCTATGGCGGGTTCGCCCTCGTAGGTTGCCTTGTCGCAGATGTCCAGAATTGCTGCCGCGGCATCAAAGAGACGCCCCATGCTGCTGGTACGCGGGCTGTTGATGCCGCGCTCGATCATGGTGGCTGTCACGCTGCGCGTTTGCTCGTCGAGGCTGTCCAAAAGCCGAGCGGCACCTGGGTGCTCGAGCAGGCCGAGCTCACTGAGCAGGGCAAAGGCGTTGCGGCGGGCATCGTGTACGGATGCGGCGCCACCGGGGAGCGCCCAGGTGCGCAGATGCGCGGCGCGCTCAAAGCCGCCAAGGCTGGCAACAAGAAACTCGCCGCCCCAAATGGTCCCATCGGTGCCGGCGCCGGTGCCGTCAAAGGCGATGCCAAGGACGCGCGCGTCGGTTGTAAGCTGGCCCGCGGCGATGGCCTCGGCCATTACGCTCGCGATATGCGCATGATGGTGCTGCACCTCGACGAGTGGCAGATTGCATTTTCGCGCCTGCTCGCGCGCCCACTGGCCCGATAGATAGCTGGGATGTACATCGCAGGCCAAGGCGGCGGGCGCCAAGTCAAAGAGATCTTCCAAGCGCGTGCGCGCGGCGTTCCAGGCATCGAAGGTCCCGCCATTTTCAACATCGCCGATATGCTGCGACACAAAACAGGTCGCCTCACCGTTCGTCCCTTCACGCGTGAGCGCAATCGTGGCCTTTTGTTGTGGCCCGCAGGCGAGCACGCAGGACGGAGCGCCGTCGAGCGCCGGCAACGGCAGCGGCTGGGGTGCATATCCGCGAGCGCGGCGAACGGGCATAACGGCGCCGTCGACCACGCGCACTACAGAGTCGTCGTAGCGCGAGAGGATCGCGCGGTCGTTACCGAGCAACGCGTCGGCGATGCCGGCGGCAACGAGGTGTTCCCAGGCAAGGTCGTCGTCGGTCTCGATGGGTTCTTCGCTCAGGTTTCCGCTGGTCATGACGAGCGCGTGCATGCCGTGCGACGCGGCAGCTGCAAGCAGAAGATGCTGAAGCGGGGTGTAGGGGAGCATAACGCCAAGCTCGGGCAGGTCGTGCGCGACGGACGGTGCGAGTACGAGGGCGTCGGGAGAATCGCCGTTGCCCTCGCCAACAGTGCGTCGGCGCAGCAGCACAATGGGACGGATACTGCCGGCGAGAAGCTCGCGCTCAGCGTCGTCGATATGGCACAGGTGCCCGGCATCGGCAAGACTGCGCACCATGACGGCAAGTGGTTTGTTACTGCGGCGTTTGCGATGGCGCAACTCGGCCACCGCCTGCTCGTTGGCAGCATCACAGGCTAGATGGAATCCGCCCAGGCCCTTGATGGCGACGACGCCACCGCTGGCCAGCAGCTCAACGTAGCGCTCGATGATGGCGTCGCTGGCCTCGCGTGTGGTGCCGACGGCCGGTGTCGCGGACGAATTCCCGCACGCATCGCCGTTCACAGCCTCACGCCACGTAATATGCGGCCCGCAATCAAAGCAGGCATCGGGCTGCGCGTGAAAACGCCGGTCGAGCGGATTGGCATACTCCGCGGCACACTCGGGGCACATGGGAAAACGGTCCATCGAGGTAGCCGCTCGATCGTAAGGCAGCGAGCGGATGATGGTAAAGCGCGGTCCGCAGTTAGTGCAGTTGATAAAGGGGTAGTGATAGCGTCGGTCGGCGGGATCGAACAACTCGCGCAGGCAATCGTCACAGGTGGCGATATCGGGCGAGACAAGTGTGGTGTGCGCGGTCTGGTCCTGCGACGCCACAATGTGAAAGCCCTGCTCATCGGCAGTGCTCCAACCGCCAGGCTCCAAATCCGCAATATCGACTCGCTCAACGCGAGCCGCTGCGGGCGCATGCTCAGAAAGCGCAGCGACAAATCCGTCAACCGCCTCGGCACAAGCGTGCGCCTCGATATGCACGCCGTCGCCCGCATTGAGCACCCATCCGCAAATGCCATGCGCCATGGCCTCGCGATACACAAACGGTCGCATGCCAACGCCCTGCACAATGCCCGTCACATGAATATGCACATGCCGCATGCGACACCCCTCATCAAAACCGACCAAAAAGGGACAGGTTTATTTTGGTAGGTAAAACGCTAAACCTGCCAAAACAAACCTGTCCCTTTTTGGCAGGTGCGCTGCGGGAAATCCCGCTACAGCCCCAGGCTCTGCTTGGTGGCGGCGCACGTGAGCTCGCCGTGCTTAACGCCGCGCAGGCCCAGCAGGCGGTCGGACAGTTCGTAGACGCGCTCGCCGCGACCCTTGAGCGCCAGGATCTCCAAGCAGTTGTGGTGATCCAGATGTACGTGCATGGTCGATACGATCTCGTCGGTGTAGTCGTGCTGCACTTCGTCCAGACGGCGCGTCAGGTCGCCGGTATGGTGGTCGTAGATCATGGTGAGCGACCCGATAACATGCTCATCGGGCGTGCGCATCTGCTCTTTGGCGATCGAGGCGCGAATCAGGTCGCGCACGGCCTCGGAGCGGTTGGCCACGTCGCCGCGGCGCGCGATCTGTTCGTCAAAACGGCGCAGCAGGTCGTCCGGTGCGGTAACCGAAAAGCGGACCAGCTCGGAGCCGGAGCCACTACAGTGGCAGCCTGCGTCACCGTCCGCCCCGTGCGGATGCTCGTGCTCGTACCCGCAGCCGTGCTCATGTTCGGCCACGTTACACCAGCTTCACGGAGCCGACGGAGTTGTGGTCGGCCTCGATGGCTTCCTCGTAGCCCTCGAGCGCGTCATGCGCCTCGTGCAGCGCGGCCATGGCGGCTTCGAGCTTGGCGCCGATGCGCTCCATGTCAAAATTCTCGGTCGCATGCAGCAGCTGATGGCTCCACTCATGAGCGAGCTCGATGGTGTCGTCGACCTGTTTGACGCTCATGGCAAGCTGACTCATGTTCATTCCAACATCATGCATGGGAAATCTCCTTTTGTATGGGGCAGTTCAGTGGTTCAGATTTTACTACGCCCGCTCTGCGCGCAGTTGCATAAGAAAACGGGTACGAGTCTGTGCGACCCGCACCCGTTCACTGGGGGCTGTTTGTGACTACCATACTATCCGTGGTTGCACTCGGTGCATCCAGAAGTCCGGCGAGCGGTGCAAAAGCGCTCATAGACGGCGAGTAAGTAACAAGCGTATTACAGATGCTTCTCCAGCAGCGCCTGCAGCCTCGCCTTGGGTAGAGCGCCAACCGAGCGGTCAATCTCCTCGCCGTTCTTAAACACAATCAGCGTGGGGATGCTCATGACGCCATACTTCATGGCCAGGTCCTGGTTGTCGTCGACATTGCATTTGGCAACGGCAAGCTTGCCCGCCAGCTCATCGGCAACCTCGTCAACGATGGGCGAGAGGGATCGACAGGGACCGCACCACGGTGCCCAAAAATCAACCAGCACGGGCAGGCTGTCGTTAACGATGGAATCGAAGTTCTCGGGGGTAATCTGATTAATGCCAGCCATGGTGACCTCCATAATGCGACGCGGCTCGGCCGCGTAAAACTCAGTACGACCGTGCTTATACCCAGCCGCCCGCAAAGCAACCACTCGCGGGCAGCTCTTTTATATAATGGTGGGCACGCAAACGATTGGAGAGCGCATGTCCACGTCACAAAGCCAGAAAAAAGAAGCCATCGCCCAGGCGGCCGAGCAGGAGCTCACATCGCTTGCGGTCCGTGGCGTGCGTATCGCGGGCAACGCGTGCTCGCCGATCGTTCTGGTCAAAGGCGATTTGGACGACGCCGAGCGTTCGGGTGGCGAGCTTGCTGCCGGCCCGGATGGCACGGCGTTGCGCAAGGCGCTTGGGGCCATCGGCTACGCGCCCGAGGATTTTTGCGTGCTGGCAAGCGTCGCCGGCGTGGGTGACGGAGCGGTCGCGGTGGGCGAGACTCTGCCGTGCGAGCTGTTCCGCGAGGCGCTTGAGGCTTTGGATCCCGAGGCGGTGCTACTGCTCGACAACAACGCGGCTGACGCCATGCGCGAGACCTACGCCGATATGCTCGTGGCGATCGATGACTTCGACACCGCCATGCTCAAGCCCGGCTTGGTCGCCCATGTGCAGGGTCGCCGCGTGCTCGCGCTCGACGGTTTTGAGGCGGCGCTAACTGACAAAGCCGCCAAGCAGCGCATGTGGGCATACATCAAGCAGCTGACCCCGGCGGCCGCTCCGCTGTAGCGGATTAGCGCCGGCGAGCGATTGTCTGGCGGGCAAGGCACGCCTCGAGATCGGCGCCGCACTTCTACATCACAGCGCGCAGCTCAAACCGATCGCCGTTAATGCGGAACTGGCAGTTGCCGTTCATGCGTTCGACGGCAAGCTTAATGCTCTTGGTTCCAAAGCCGTGTCCGGTGTGCCCGGCTACGGGCATGCCGTCGACCATGCGCGGCGCGCGGTCAAACGTGTTGGAAACTAACAGCAGCAGCTGGCCGTCCTCTAATCGCAGGTCAAAGTCGACGAATCGCTTTCCTTGGGGTGCGGCGCTTGCAGCGGTGATAGCGTTTTCCAAGGCATTTGAGAGCACGCTAAACAGGTCGGCGTCACCTACGTGGATGGTTTCGGGTACGGCGGCGCGCAGGTTGGCGGTAATGCCGTTTCTATTGATATCCGAGTTAAATGACGAAAGCGCGATGTTTACGGTCTCGTTGGCGCAGAAGCGGCGTACGGCGGTGCGATCGCCGACTTCGCAGAGTTCATCGATGCGTTTGAGCGCCTCGTCGGTGTGGCCCTCCTCAATTAAAGCGGCCAGGCCGCGTAGGAAGTGGCGCATATCGTGGCGAAGAATCGACAGCTCGCGCCCAGATTGACGCCAAGCCTCGAGCTCTTTGATGGCGGCGCTGTCGCGGGTTTCGAGCATCCAGCGCTCTCGCTCGGCGGTTTCCTTTTCTTCGTATTCGCGCAGGTAAACGGCAAGAAACATAAGATAGAAGGCACAGAGCGCAAATGCCAAAAACTCAACCGTCACCACCGAGCCCGAGTGGAACAGCGTGGTGTAGACGTTGGTGGCATAGTCAAAGACGTAATAGACGAGCGGCAGGATTAAAAGGATGCCCAGCTCGGTGGTGCTTTTAATCGCCAAGCGCGGACCGATGTCGCCGGCCCAATGCAACAGGACGGCAAAGACGGCGAGTGTGGTCGCGATGCGCGCCAGATAGTACGCGATCTGAGAATCGGTTGCGGCAAATGCGGCAATGCCCATCCAATTGCTGAACTGGCAGCTCAGATAGGCACTCGTAATGCCGAGTACGGCAAGCAGCGGGCTCAGGCGGTAGCGCGCGCACAAATAGATGACGAGCGGCAGATGCACGACGAGTGGATATACCTGGCGGGCGAAAAGCTCGCCGCCGACGGCATTGGCGAGGCCAAATGCGCATCCAGTTACGGCACCGACCAGCACCAGTTCAAGCGCATGACGCCGGTTGATCTCGACACCGCACAGCGCCGCCGAGGCAAAGACGCCAAAGAGCAGCGTCGTGGCGTGGTGGATTGCCCAAAGGATCATTTCGACCGTGGAGACCATCAGTGTCTCCCACCCTCAAAGCGCACCGCAAAGTAGGCGTCTTGGAATCCCTGCTTGCAGCTGCGCGAAAGCGGGATGCACGCGCCCGAGCGCATGACGATGTCCGTGCGGTCAAAGTGATCGATATTGCGCAGGTTGACCTGGTAGCTGCGGTGGCATTTAAAGAAGGTGGCATTTTGCGCCAAACGGTCTTCGACGCTGCGGAACGACTCAAGTGCCTCGATATCGCGTCCGTCGCGCAGGTGGAAGACCACGTGCTTGTTGCGCGCCTCGGCATATTCGATGTCGGACAGGCGCAGGGCGTGGTAGCCAAAGGAAGTTTTGATCACGAGCTCGTCGGTTGCCGCCGGGCGCATGCTCGAAAGCTCGTCGAGCAACTGCGCTAGGCGTTCGTAAGCCACGGGCTTGAGCAGATAATCGAAGGCGCGGACCTCGTAGGACTCCAGTGCAAACTCGGGCGATGAGGTGAGAAACACCAGACGCACGGCGGTATCGGCCTGGCGCAATTCGCGCGCGGTGTCCATGCCGTTGACGAGCGGCATGATCATATCGAGCAAGATGATGTCGGCGCGCGATGCGGCATGGCGGGCCAGCAGGTCCTCGCCGCGCGTGACGAGCGCAACATCGACCGCCGTGCCCGTCTCGCTCGACCAACGGTCGATCATCCGGTGCAGTCTATCTAGAAAAGCGACGTCGTCGTCGCAGGCAATAATCTTGAGCATTCTGAGCCCCCTTAGTAGTTCGATTTTGCCACATTGGGTGCGGACCGCTCGCGGAGGCGTGTCCCATTTGCGCCCCACGTCGCGCAACTCGCGCCGAGCGGTATTGCGGTGGCGAAAGATGCCTCCTGCGCTATCGAGAGCTCGGCTATCCTCAGCTTGCCAGTTCGAAAATGGACCTGCCGCATGATTGAATCTTTATTTCAACTTTACACCTAGGTTTACAGCTGTCTTGTCAGCTGTAAACCTAGGTGTCATACTAAAGCCCCAAGATTCGCCAAAAGAGAGGGGCCTTGATGGCACAGAGCGCGAACATGGATGCGTCGGAGCTTGCACGCGATATCGCGGCCGGCCTAGCATCGGCAACGACGGCAACGGAGCGCGCGGCACTGGTGCCCGCAGAGCTTGTCGAGGCCATTCAACAACTAAAAACCCAACGTGACGCGGTGATCCTAGCGCACTATTACGTGGCGCCCGAGGTACAGGCCGTGGCTGATTACGTCGGCGACAGCTTTTACCTGGCAAAGCTTGCCAAGAGCCTGCCGCAGCAGACCATCGTGCTGTGCGGCGTGGAGTTTATGGGCGAGAGTGCCAAGCTGCTCAGCCCCACCAAGACCGTGCTGCTGCCCGAGCCGGGCGCGGACTGCCCCATGGCGCACATGGTCAAGCGTGAGACGGTCGACGCGGCGCGCGCCGAGTACGGTGACGACCTTGCCGTGGTCTGCTACGTCAACTCCACGGTCGAGATCAAGAGCTGGAGCGACGTGTGCGTCACCAGTTCCAACGCCGTTAAGATCGTGTCCGAGCTGCCGCAGCAGCATATCCTGTTCATTCCCGACCAAAACCTGGGACGCTTCGTAGCCGAGCAGGTGCCGCAAAAGCACGTCATCCTCAACAACGGCTACTGCCCACGCCATCACATCATCACCGTCGAGCAGATCGTCGACGCGACGGAGGCCCACCCCGACGCGCTCGTGCTGGCGCACCCCGAGTGCAAGGCCGACGTTCTGGCCGAGGCCGACTACATCGGCTCCACCGCCGGCATCATCAGGTATGCCGAGGAGTCCGACGCGAGCGAGTTCATTATCGTGACGGTCCGCGGCGTGCTCTACGAGCTCGAGCGCCGCTGCCGGGGCACCGGCAAGAAGTTCTACTTCCCCGCGGTGCAGCCCACCTGCGTCAACATGGATCTCATCACGCTCGAAAAGCTCGTGCGCTGCCTGGAGACGGGCGAGGGCGAGGTGCAGATCGGCGTGTCGGACGAGGCCGCCGACCAGGCCAAACTTACGCTCGACCGCATGCTCGAGTACGCAGCGCGCTAGAACAATGCGGCATGAGGGACGGTCCCTTATGTCACATTCAAGGGAGAGGATTCCTGTGGAAACCAAGCAATACCCCGATATGGAGTGCGACGTCGTCATTGCCGGCTGCGGCGTGGCAGGCCTGTACGCGGCCCTCAATCTGCCGACGAGCACGCGTGTGATCATGTTCTCCAAGGGCGCTGTCGACGAGTGCGATTCGATGCTCGCGCAGGGCGGCATCTGCGTGCTGCCTGAGGGATCGGACTACGATGCCTTCTTTGAGGACACCATGCACGCCGGTCATTACGAGAATCGCCGTGAGAGCGTCGACATCATGATCCGCTCGAGCCGTTCGGTCATCAACGACCTGCTAGCGCTGGGCGTGGATTTTGAGCGCAAGGCCGACGGCAGCCTCGACTTTACCCGCGAGGGCGCGCACAGCCGTCCGCGCATTGCCTTCCATGCCGATATCACCGGCAAGGAGATTACGACCAAGCTGCTCCAGGCCGTTCGCAAGCTGGATAACGTGCAGATTTTGGAGCACGTGGCCATGACCGATATCCTGACGGGCGAGCGTGACGGCGCCACGGTGTGTGCCGGTGTCGTCGCCGTTTCCGTGGACGAGGACAACTCGGTTCGTCCTGCCGACGAGCTGGCAAATGCTGCCGAGGGCGTGCATGCCGGCGAGCCGTTTAAGATCCATGCCCGCCACACGCTGTGGGCGACGGGCGGCATCGGTGGCGTATACGACCACTCGACCAACTATCCGCAGCTCACGGGCGATGCCTGCTACATCGCTCAGGAGCATGGCATTAAGATGGAGCACCTGGACTACGTGCAGATCCACCCCACGGGACTGTTCTCGCCGCAGCCGGGCCGCACCTTCCTGATCAGCGAGAGCTGCCGCGGCGAGGGCGCGATTTTGCTCAACGCCGCCGGCGAGCGCTTTACCGACGAGCTTCAGCCGCGTGATGTGGTCGCCGCCGCTATTCGCGAGCAGATGAAGCAGGACGGTACCGAGCACGAGTGGCTGAGCTTCGCCCCCGTCGAACGCGATGTGGTGACCGGGCATTTTGCCAACATTCGCGCGCGCTGCCTTGAGGACGGCCGCGACATCTTGGACGAGCCCATCCCCGTTACGCCCACGCAGCACTACTTTATGGGTGGCGTATGGGTCGATAAGGACGGCCGCACCTCGATGCCCGAGCTCTACGCCGCGGGCGAGACGGCCTGCAACGGCGTTCACGGCAAGAATCGCCTTGCATCAAACAGCCTGCTCGAAGCGCTGGTCTGGGGTCGTCGCGCCGCGTGGTATATGCGTACCGGCGAGTCACTGGCCGTGGAGCAGGCGGGCGATCCCGCGCTCGATGGCCGTCATCGCGCCCTGAGCGCCGACATCCTGGCAATCGATGATTTGGCCCGTGCCGCCGGCACGCAGGCCGTGGAGGAGTAGACCATGAATCCCATTACCATGAAGCTCGTCGTCGATGATCTGATTTTGCAGGCTCTGCGCGAGGACATCACGTTTGAGGACGTGAGCACGGCGAGCGTGTGCCCCACGGCGCGTCCCGCTACCGTTGAGCTTATCGCCAAGGCCGACGGCATCATCGCCGGCTTGGATGTGTTCGCCCGCACCTTTGAGCTGTTGGATTCGCAGAGCTCGGTGCTGTTCGACGTTGCCGGCGGTGACGAGGTGCACGCCGGCGACCATGTGGGTCAGGTGCGCGGCGATGCGCGCGTGCTGCTTTCGGGCGAGCGCGTGGCGCTCAACTACCTGCAGCGCATGAGCGGCATCGCTACCTACACGCACAGCATGGCCGCGGCGCTCGAGGGCACCAAGACCGTGCTCGTCGACACGCGCAAGACCACGCCGGGCATGCGCGTGTTTGAGAAGGCGGCGGTCGAGATCGGCGGCGGCAGCAACCACCGCTACAACCTGTCGACGGCCGTCATGCTCAAGGACAACCACATCGATGCCGCCGGTGGCGTGACGCGTGCGATCGAGATGGCGCGCGCCCATGCATCGTTTACCACGACGGTCGAGATCGAGTGCGAGAACCTGGACATGGTGCGCGAGGCTGTGGAGGCCGGCGCCGATATCATCATGTTCGACAACATGACCCATGACGACATGGCCGCCGCCATAGAGCTTATCGCCGGTCGCGCCAAGACCGAGTGCTCGGGCAATGTGGATGCCAGCAATATCCGCGCCCTGGCTGATCTGGGCGTCGACTACATTAGCTCGGGGGCATTGACGCACTCTGCGCCGATTCTCGACCTCTCGCTTAAGCACCTGCGTCTGCTGGACGGTAAATAATGGACGCCCGCGAGCGTCGCCGTGCCATCATGGCCGTGCTCGAGGGAGCCAAGGGGCCAGTTTCGGGCAGCGCGCTTGCCCGCGAGGTGGGTGTGAGCCGCCAGGTCGTGGTGCAGGACATCGCCCTGCTGCGCGCCGATGGGCACGATATCGTGGCGACCAACCGCGGCTACGTGCTGCAGGAGGCCCCCAGCAGCCCCGCCGTGCCCACGCGCTTGGTCAAGGTTCGCCACAGCGTGGAGCAGGCAGGCGATGAGCTCACGAGTATCGTCGACGCCGGAGGCGCCGTGCTCAACGTGATCGTCAATCACCGCGTGTACGGTAAGATCACGGCCGACCTGGACATCCGCAATCGTCGCGATGTTGAGCGCTATCTGCGCGATATCGAGAGCGGCAAGAGCTTCCCGCTGCTGACGGTGACCAGCGGCTACCACTTCCATCGCATTGCGGCGGAGGACGAACAGGCCCTCGACGAGATCGAGGCGATGCTCAAGGAAAAAGGCTACCTAGCAGACCTGATGCCCTACGAAGACGATCTCTCTTAGCCGACGCTGCAAACGCCCCTAAGCGGCAATCTGACGTTCAATCGTCG
>CAUHIY010000038.1:0-15357 GCA_959606405.1 uncultured Collinsella sp.
CAAGAAGAGCACGACGATGATCGGCAGGAAGGTCAGCACGCTGCCCACGCCCGTAAGTACACCGTCGACAGCCAGCGAGCGCACCACGTCGTTGGTGCCAAACGCCTTGAGGCCCGCATCGGCCGAGGCGATGATGGCAGCGATGCCGTCCTCCATAAGTCCCTGCAACGCCGCGCCGATCACGCCAAACGTCAGCCAAAAGACGAGACCCATGATCACCAGGAACGCCGGAATGGCCGTGTAGCGACCCGTCAGGATGCGGTCGATCTTGACGGAGCGCACGTGCTCGCGGCTCTCGTGCGGCTTGACGACGCAGCGCCCACACACGTCGCCGATAAAGCCGAAGCGCATGTCAGCCAGTGCAGATAGACGGTCGGTACCGGCCTCACCCTCCATCTGGGTAATGATGTGCTCGATGGCGTCAAGTTCGTTGCGATCCAGGTGAAGCGCCTCGGTCACCAGCTCGTCGCCCTCAACCAGCTTGGTCGCCGCAAAACGCACCGGGATATGCGCCGTCGCGGCATGGTCCTCGATAAGGTTGGCGATGCCGTGAATGCAGCGATGCAGTGCGCCGCCGTCTGGGCCATCGGGCGCGCAGAAGTCCAGGCGACCGGGGCGCTCGCGGAACCGCGCCACGTGCAAGGCATGATCCACCAACTCGCCAATACCCTCGTTGCGGGCAGCGCTAATGGGAACAACAGGCACGCCCAGCAGGCTCTCGAGCAGGTTGACGTCCACGGCGCCACCGTTGGCCGTCACCTCGTCCATCATGTTGAGCGCGATGACCATGGGACGATCGAGCTCCATGAGCTGCAGCGTCAGGTACAGGTTACGCTCGATGTTGGTGGCGTCAATGATGTCGATGATGGCGTCCGGGCACTCGTCGAGGATGAACTGACGGCTCACGACCTCTTCGCCTGTGTACGGCGACAGCGAATAAATACCGGGCAGGTCGGTAACGTTCGCCTCGGGGTGGTTGCGGATGGTGCCATCTTTGCGGTCGACCGTCACGCCGGGAAAGTTACCGACGTGCTGGTTGGAGCCCGTAAGCTGGTTGAACAGCGTGGTCTTACCGCAGTTTTGGTTGCCGGCGAGGGCAAAATGCAGCGGCGCGCCCTCGGGCACGGCCGTCTTGGCAGCACGGGGCGAATACGTCCCCTCGCCGAGTGCCGGGTGCTCCGTCGTACCGATTGCGGCGTTAACGCGCGGGCCGGCATCGGTGTCGTGCACATCCACGAGCTCGATACGAGCGGCATCGTCCTTGCGCAGCGTCAACTCGTAGCCACGCAGGCGAATCTCGAGCGGATCGCCCATAGGGGCGTACTTCATCATGGTGACTTCGGTGCCCGGCGTTAGGCCCATGTCCAAAATATGCTGTCGGAGTGCCTGATCGTCCGATGCCACCGATGCGACAACGGCGTCCTTTCCAATCTCGAGTGTATCGAGCTTCACGCGCTCATCCTTTCGTTAGACGCGGTTAACCGTTTACCGGGGCTAACCAACTCGTAACGACAAATGATAGCGCTCTGAACTATTTTATAAAGTCAAATACCGATGTTTACCTGCGCAAACTTTATGCGGTGCGCCCCGAAAGCTCTTTGCGCATACCGCTCAGCGAGATCGAAACGGAACCCGACCGCGCGGTAGCAGTGAGTCGATCACCCTCAACCGACCCCGTGCATGTAAAGGGCGCCTTGCCCATCAAGACGTGGGAGATAGTACCCGAGAGCTCAAAGAAATCGCACTCAGCGCGGGCACCCGAGAGAGCGATATTGAGACCCCTGACGTTTAGTACTGCCCTGAGCGCGCCGTTCGCCCCATGTGAAAACGTCACCTCGCCGCGCTTGCTCCCCACCGGCGTCTGGGCCGAAACCACATACGTACCCTCAAGCATGGCTCCTCCTCTAAGCAGACTTTTTGAAACGGGCAAGTAGTCTACTTTTACATATGGCGCTCCAGGAAACGGAAGGCCAGGCGGATCCAAGGACGGACCGCCACCTGCTTGTCCTCGTTATCGACCGCGGTGTTGGCGTTGCCGAGCGAAAGCCCGTGACCACCTTGGTCAAAGACGTGCATCTCGCAAGCGACGCCCTCCTCGGCCATGCGCTGCGCAAACGGATAGACCTGCGCGATCGGCGCCGTCTTGTCGTCGGACACGCCCCACACAAAGGTCGGGGGCATCTGGCGCGAAACGTGTGTGGTGGGGCAGATGTCGGCCAGATGCTCGTCAGTTGCCTCGTCACCCGTCACCATCGACAGGTAGTCGTTGAGCAGATCGCGCCCCGTCTTGCCGCCCGTCTTGGGCACGCGCAGGTCGATGCGCGGGTCACGCGTCTGCATATCGCGCACATAGGCAAGGTCGAGCAACGGATAGCCCAGCACCACGGCGTCGGGACGAATGTCGTCCGGACGCGCCCCGGCAAGTGCCGCGAAGGGGCCGGTCTTCCACTGCGTTGCCAGCGAGGCGCAAATCATGCCGCCAGCAGAAAAGCCCACGACGCACACGCGCTTGGGATCGACATGCCACTCGTCGGCATTCGCACGCACCGTGGCGACCATCTTGGCAAGATCTGCCTGGGGGTGCGGAAAGCTCACGTCACCCGTAGAACTTGTGACATAGTTGAGCACAAAGGCCTGGTAACCGTGATCCAAAAACGCAAACGCCACGGGATCCTGCTCATGCGGAGCGATATGCGTAAACGCACCTCCGCCGCAGATAATCACGGCAGGGCGGCGGCCATTCGGTTTATCGGGCAGCGGTTCGGCACCCAAATACGTAAACGTCGCCGGATATTCCTCGGTCGGCTCCTCGCCCCACAGCGCATGGTTCTCGACAATCATATGTGCTCCCTTCGCGCAAATTAAGCGCCATTGTTTTTCGCCTTCAAGCGTACCCCACTTGAACCCGTGGCGCAGAAACACGCCAGCAATAAGTTTCCCTTCAACTGATATATCACATAATCCCAGCTCAGAGGTATCGCTGAGCAGCGTAGAATAGGGGGCGTTGACCAAGCCGCGAAACAGATATGAAACGTTTCCGGCAAACCAAACGCGCGATATGCGCCTATTTAAGTTGGAGGCAACTATGGGTCTGCTCGATTCGCTTAAGTCCACCTTCACCTCGACCGGCGAGGCGTCCGTTCCGCCCGCAGCAAGCTTCGCCACCCGCGAAGGCGTCATCTATGCCCCCGTCAACGGCGTGCTCGTCAGCCTGGACGAGGTTCCCGACGAGACGATCGCCTCGGGCATGCTTGGCCAGGGCTATGGCATCGAGCCCATTACCGGCACCATCTATGCGCCCGCCAACGGCCGCATCGGCGCCACCACTGTCACCAACCACTCCATCGGCATGATTACCGAGGACGGTCTGCGCGTATTCATCCATGTTGGCCTGGGCACCGTGGAAATGAACGGCAAGGGTTTTGCCCGCTTTGTCGAGATGGGCGATGTGGTCAAGGCCGGCCAGCCGCTCATCAGCTTCGATCGCGAGGCCATCAAGGCCGCCGGCCACGAGGACATCGTGACCGTCATCGTCTCCGAGCTCGATCGTCTTAAGAGCATCGACCATGTCGGCGAGTCTGGAACGCTTATCGGCGGCAACCCGCTCGTCAAGCTTGGCGACCCGCTGCTGGTTGCCAAGACCAAGTAGCCAGGCCCCGCGCCACACAGCCAAAAGGCACCTCGTCAAGCGCCCGCGACCATTTGGCCGCGGGCGCTTTTCGTTTGAAAAACCATCCCGCCAATGCCTTATCTGTATAGCCCAAATGAGCCGAGCTGCTAGAATATCGAACTGTATGGATAACTATCATTCAACCGTTATGGGAGGATACGTGAACCGCACCAAAATCGCGCAGCTCTATGCCGATGCCGAGTCGCTCGGCGGCCAGACCGTCACCGTCGCCGGCTGGGTCAAGTCCATCCGCGACATGAAGAACTTTGGCTTTGTTACGCTCAACGACGGCAGCTGCTTCCGCGACCTGCAGGTCGTCATGAACCGCGAGGCACTCGACAACTACGACGAGATCGCCCATCAAAACGTCTCGGCCGCACTCATTTGCACCGGCACCGTCAAGCTGACCCCCGATGCGCCCCAGCCTTTCGAGCTTTCTGCCACCTCCATTGAGGTCGAGGGCGTCAGCGCCCCGGATTACCCGCTGCAGAAGAAGCGCGCAACCGTCGAGTTCCTGCGCACCCAGCAGCACCTGCGCCCGCGCACCAACCTGTTCCGCGCCGTGTTCCGCATCCGTTCTGTCGCGGCTGCCGCCATCCACCGCTTCTTCCAGGAGCAGGGCTTTGTCTACGTCAACACCCCCATCATCACCACGAGTGACTGCGAGGGCGCCGGCGAGATGTTCCGCGTGACCACGCTCGACCCCAAAAACCCGCCCCTCACCGAGTCCGGCGAGGTCGACTGGAGTCAGGACTTCTTTGGCAAGCATGCGAGCCTCACCGTTTCCGGCCAGCTCAATGCCGAAAACTTCGCCATGGCCTTTGGCGACGTGTACACCTTTGGCCCCACCTTCCGCGCCGAAAACTCCAACACCACGCGCCACGCCGCCGAGTTTTGGATGATCGAGCCCGAGATGGCCTTTGCCGACCTGAACGACTACATGGATAACGCCGAGGCCATGCTCAAGTACGTCCTTAAGGACGTTATGGCCACCTGCCCCGACGAGCTCAATATGCTCAACAAGTTTGTGGACAAGGGCCTGATCGAGCGCCTGGACCACGTGGCAAACTCCGACTTTGCCCGCGTTACCTACACCGAGGCCGTCGAGATCCTGGAGCAGGCAGTCGCCGCCGGTCACAAGTTTGACTATCCCGTGAGCTGGGGCATCGACCTGCAGACCGAGCACGAGCGCTTCCTGACCGAGGAGCACTTTAAGCGCCCGACCTTCGTGACCGACTACCCGGCCGAGATCAAGGCCTTCTACATGCGCATGAACGAGGACGGCAAGACCGTCGCCGCCGCCGACTGTCTGGTTCCCGGTATCGGCGAGATTATCGGCGGCTCCCAGCGCGAGGAGCGCCTGGATCTGCTCGAGGCCCGCATCAAGGACCTGGGCATGAATCCCGAGCAGTACAAGTACTACCTTGACCTGCGCCGCTACGGTTCCTGCAAGCACGCCGGCTACGGTCTGGGCTTCGAGCGCTTGGTGATGTACCTCACCGGCGTGGGCAACATCCGCGACGTCCTGCCGCACCCGCGCACCGTGGGCAACGCCGACTTCTAATCGCCACAGCGCCACCAAACACGTTCCAGCGCATCACGCCAGCGCCTCTCGGCAAGCCGAGGGGCGCTTTTTTCAACAGCATCCGTCAAGCTTTTGGCAAGTTTTTGGTCAGTTGGGCAGGGCTGTTGAAAACTCGACCCGCCGCTTGCCGACGGCTACCGACCGCCCAGAGTGCTCTGCGCCCCTGGGAAAGCCCCGCGTCCTAGGCTCCATACCGTCGCCACCAAAAACGGAAAGGACGTGGGCGCCATGACCGAAACCGCTGTTGAAACTTACGAGACCACGACGAGGGGCGCCGCCTCGATGGCAGCCTATCGCGCCGTTCGCATCCTGCAACTATTAAGCGAAAACACCGGCGAGGACAAGGCCATGCTTTCCGATGAGTTGATCCGGCGCCTCGCCCATCCCGACGACCCCGCCCGCATGCCCATCTCGGCGGCGCGGCGCAGCATCTACACCGCCATCTCCGCACTTCGCCATGCCGGATACGAAATTGAGTACAAGCGCGGCGTGGGCTATCGACTCTTGACCCGTCCGCTCACCGACGAAGAGATCATCCGGCTCCACGGCATGGTCATGCGCAACCGCTCCACGCCCATCGCTATTCGAAAGAGCATGGCGCAGCACCTGGTCGCCATGGCGAGTGCCGACGTTCGCGGCTACCTCGATGCGCCCGAGCCTGCTCCAAGCGCAGACGGCAAATCCACCAAGGCCACACGCACGCCCGTCAAGCGCATCGATGCCTGCGAGCTCATCGAGCAGGCCATCGACCACGGAACCACGGTGAGTTTTGATATTTCGAGTGTCACGGCACGCGGAGAGGTCGAAGTGGCACGGATGACACTCCGGCCCTTTGCCATCAAGCAACGAGACGGCATCTCGTATTTGCTGGGAACGGTCTATGACGCGCGAGGCGCCGATGACACGTTGCGTACCGTAGAGATCGGCCGAATGAGAAACGTCACCACACGTCTCCTCGACGGCAAGAAGCTCTTCGCCGCCCTGGCCGAGGACGATGCCTCCTCCGCCGCATAAGACCCTCCGCCGCCCATTCGACTACCCGTGCCGCCCATCCGATTCTGTATTAAAAAACCCGCCAGGCTGTTGTAAAAATGGACATCAGCGCTACTATAGTTCCACTTGCACTTTGTCCCAGTGCAGTGTTTCCAGCCATTTTTATACTGGGGGTAATGATATGAAGGACATCACCATCAGCCGCAGGAGCCTTCTGGTCTCCGCCGGTCTGCTCGCGCTCGCCCCGCTCGCCGGATGCGGCGGCAACTCTGGTTCCGGCTCTGCTGCCGCCGGTTCCGACTACACCATCGGCGTTCTGCAACTCACCGAGCACTCCGCACTCGATGCCGCCAACGACGGCTTTGTCAAGGCCATCAAGGAGAGCGGCCTTAAGGTCAAGATCGACCAGAAGAACGCCCAGAACGACCAGTCCACGTGTAAGTCCATCGCCGACAAGTTCGTGGGCGATGGCGTCGACCTGATCTATGCCATCGCTACGCCCGCCGCGCAGGCTGCCGCCGGCGCCACCGCTGATATCCCCATCGTTGGCTGCGCCATCACTGACTACGCCGCTTCCGGCCTGGTCCAGGACAACGACAAGCCCGGCACCAACGTCACCGGCGCCTCCGACCTCACCCCGGTCGCCGAGCAGCTCGAGATGATGCAGAAGGTCCTGCCCGACGTTAAGAAGGTCGGCCTGCTCTACTGCACCGCCGAGTCCAACTCCGACGTCCAAATCAAGGCCGCCAAGAAGGAGCTCGACAAGCTGGGCCTCGAGTACACTGACTTCACCGTCTCGAGCTCCAACGAGATTCAGTCCGTCGTCGAGTCTGCCGTGGGCAAGGTCGACGCGCTGTACTCCCCCACTGACAACACCATCGCCGCGGGCGCTTCGCAGGTCGGCCAGATCTGCAAGGAGAACAAGCTCCCCTTCGTGACTGGCGAGGAGGGTATGTGCATGGCCGGCGGCCTGTTCACCCTCTCCATCAACTATAAGGACCTGGGCTACGCCGCGGGCGAGATGGCCGTTAAGATCCTGAAGGGCGAGGCCAAGCCCGAAGATATGCCGATCAAGCACCTCTCGAGCAAGGACCTGGTCGTCGTCAAGAACGACGAGATGGCCGAGGCCCTAGGCATCGACCTTTCCGCTCTGGACGAGTAGCGCCATGCGCGGTAACGCGTCTAGGGCCCGCACGTGCGCCACAGCCGCGTTATTCAATATCTGAGTCCTTGGGGCGAACGCTAAAGACCGGCGTTCGCCCTGCTTGTTTCAGGTAAAACAAAACGTCTGTCCGCCGCTCTTTTATGCATTGGTACCGCTATTATGGAACATCACGTGTCCACCCTATCCTAGGAGGTATGAAGCATGCTCATTGCATTGCAGGGCGCCGTTTCGCAGGGCGTCCTCTGGGGCATTATGGTGCTTGGCGTGTTTATCACGTTCCGCCTGCTCGACATCCCCGATATGACCTGCGACGGCAGTTTTGCCCTCGGCGGCTGTGTCTGCGCCGTGCTCATCGTCAATAACGACGTCGACCCGCTGCTCGCCGTTTTGGCCGGCATGTGCGCCGGCGCCATCGCGGGCGCCGTCACGGGCATCTTGACCACCGTCTTTGAGATTCCCGCAATCCTCGCCGGAATCCTTACGCAGATCAGTCTGTGGTCCATCAACCTGCGCATCATGGGCAAGTCCAACACGCCCATCCTTGCCAAGGGCACTATCTTCTCATCCGTCAGCAACATGACGGGCCTGCCGCAGTCCACTGTTGCCATTATCCTAGGCATTGTGCTGGCCGTGGCCATCGTCGCCATCCTGTACTGGTTCTTTGGCACCGAGATCGGCTCGGCGCTGCGTGCCACCGGCAACAACGAGTACATGATCCGCGCCCTGGGCGTTAACACCAACACCACCAAAATGATCGCCCTCGTGCTCTCCAACGCCCTCATTGGCCTTTCGGGTGCGCTCATCTGCCAGAGCCAGAAGTATGCCGACATTGGCATGGGCACCGGCGCCATCGTTATCGGTCTTGCCGCCATCGTCATCGGCGAGGTGCTCGGTCGCCTGCTGCCCGGCGGCCTCACGCAGTTTAGCGTCCGTCTTGCCTCCGCCGTCTTTGGCTCCGTGGTGTACTTCCTTATCCGCGCCATCGTGCTGCAGCTGGGCATGGACGCCAACGACATGAAGCTGCTCTCCGCCGTGATCGTCGCCGTGGCCCTGTGCGTGCCCGTGGTTTGGGAGCGCTATAAGCTCCGCAGCTCCTACACGAAGGGAGATGAGGCAGATGCTTAAGCTCTCGCACGTCAAGAAGACCTTTAACAAGGGCACCGTCACCGAGAAGCGCGCGCTCACCGGCGTCGACCTTACCCTAAATGACGGCGACTTTGTAACCGTGATCGGCGGCAACGGCGCCGGCAAGTCCACGCTGCTCAACATGATCGCCGGCGTGTACCCGCTCGATTCGGGCGTTATTGAGCTCGACGGCACCGACATCTCGCGCCTGAGCGAGTCGCAGCGCGCCAAGTACCTGGGCCGCGTGTTTCAGGACCCCATGCGCGGTACCGCTGCCGACATGCAGATCGCCGAGAACCTGGCCCTCGCCAAGCGTCGCGGCCAGCGTCGCGGCCTTTCGTGGGGCGTCACCAAGGCCGAGAAAGATGAGTACGTCGAGCTGCTCAAGCGCCTGGACCTTGGTCTGGACACGCGTCTCAACGCCAAGGTCGGCCTGCTCTCGGGTGGCCAGCGCCAGGCACTCACCCTGCTGATGGCCACGCTCACCAGGCCGCGCCTGCTGCTGCTCGACGAGCACACCGCGGCCCTCGACCCCAAGACGGCCTCTAAGGTGCTTAACCTGACCGAGGAGATCGTCGACGAGAACCACCTGACCACGCTCATGGTCACGCACAACATGAACGACGCCATCCGTCTGGGCAACCGTCTGATCATGATGCACGAGGGCCATGTGATCTACGACGTGGCCGGCGACGAGAAGAAGTCGCTCACCGTGGCCGACCTGCTGCAGAAGTTCGAGGAGGTCTCGGGCGGCGAGCTCGCCAACGACCGCATGCTGCTAAGCTAAAACCTGCCAAAAAGGGACAGGTTTATTTTGGTAGGTTTTATCTGCGCAAACGCCAAAACCGCCGCAAAGGGACAGAGGCCCTTGCGGCGGTTTTCGCATATTATGTCGATAATCCGATATTCAACCAGACATTCTGGCTAAGGACTAAGGAAACTGCCATGAAAAGACTCCCCCGCTTTGCGTTGGCCGCCGCGTTGTTTGCCGGCGCGCTCGCAGGCATCCCAAGCCTCGCTTTCGCGGGAAACCTGCCCGCCGCTATTGACGGCTCCGTGGCCGTCATGCACACCAACGATATCCACGGCAGCTACAAGTACAGCTACAACGCAAGCAAGGGCACCGGCACTGTGGGCTTTGACGGACTGGCGGTTCTCTATAGCGCCCAAAGCAGCGCCCCCGATCTTTTACTCGATGCGGGCGACACCTTCCACGGACAGTCCTTCGCCACCATGAGCGAGGGCAAGAGCATCGCCGAGCTCATGGACACCTTCTACGCCGACGGCTACGACGCAACCACGCCAGGCAACCACGACTGGAGCTACGGCGCGGACAAACTCCGCACCATGACCGGCTACAGCACCACCGGCACGCCCTTCGCCATGCTCTGCGCGAATGCAACGTCCTCGAACGGCGCATGGAGCTCGAGCATCACGAAGACGCTCGATCGCACCTGGGAGGATAGCGAGGATCACTCCACATTCGACTACAAAATCAAGGTCGGCGTCGTCGGAGCCATGGATGAGTCGCTAGGTTCCTCGCTGCGCGCGGACCTGGTCGCGGGCACCAGCTTCTCGAGTGCCGCGAACGCCATCAATGCCGAGGCAGAGCAGCTGCGCAAGGAGGGCTGCGATGTTGTTGTGTGTATCGCGCACACGCTCGACGCAAAGACCTTTGCCACGCGGCTCCGTGGCGTCGATGCCCTTATCGCAGGCCACGAGCACATCAACCTTAACGAGAAGGTGACGGGAGCCGACGGCAAGACGATCCACGTTGTCGAGGCAGGCAGCGCCTTTGCCGAGGTGGGGCTGCTTTCCATTCCGTACAAATACGACACGAATGGCACCGAGACGACCGACGATGACACGGTCACGGTCCCTGCAGACGGCAGCGACGAGAAGCTCTACACCGCCAAGAACGTCAACGACCTTTTGACAGACCCCGACAAGGGCTCCGACTACCAAAGCCGCCTTGAAGCCGTCCGCAACAAGATCAAGCCGCTCGACGAGGACTTTGAAAACGAATCGAACAAGGTGCTCGGCACATCCACCACCAACTATTTCTACGGCGAGGACGCCGCAGGCACGCATGGTTGGGAAATGGTGCGCACCACCGATTTCCGCCCCGGCAAGGAGGGCGACACCACCAAGGCCCAGACCATCGGCCACGTGATTTGCGGCTCCTATCTTGCCCTGACGGGCGCGGACTTCGCTATCGAAAACGCTGGCGGCATCCGCGGCGGCATCGCGGCGGGCAACGTGACCGCCGGCAACGTCATCGCCATCTCGCCCTACGGCAACACTGTGGAGACCTGGACCATGACCGGCGCGGACTTCCTCGCAGCGCTCGAGCACTCGCTACAAATCAGCGACGATTGCAACGACAGCTACGAGCTTCAGCAGGCTTATGTGGCGGCCGGTCACAGCGAGCAGGAGGCGCAAGACAAGTACAAGTGGCGCGATGACTCTGGCAGCGTTCTCTCCTTTGGCGGCATCAACGTGACGATTGATTGGACACAGCCCGAAGGCAAGCGCATTGTGAGCGCCACACTCACCAAAGACGGCAGCACGCTCGACCCCGCCAAGACCTATACCGTCGCCACCAACAACTACATCATCACCAACACGACCGACTTCCCCACCTTCGCAAACGCCACCAAGCACACCGAGTGGGGTACCTGCGAGTCAGCGCTAAGGGCGCTGATCGGGCAGGACAGCTGGGAGAGCAAGATGACCTCGCTCGCGGGCACCATCAGCTTTGGCTCCGCTGCCGTGGACCCCACGCCCACGCCGGCCCCGACGCCTAAGCCCTCGCCTAAGACGGACACGACGACCACGAAGGTCATCACCAAGAAGACGACCGGTAAGCTCGCCGCAACGGGAGACCGCACGCTGGCAGTAGTTGGCGCGTGCCTTATCGGCGGCATCATCGTCATCATGCTCGGCATTATCTGGAAGCGTCGACGCTAAGCTACACCGCCGGGCCTTACAGCCCCGCCGCGTAAACCTTATATCGAGCACAGAAGCCCGTCCGAATTTGATCGGACGGGCTTCTTGGTGGGTATCATGGTTGAACGATCATTAGGAGGTTTTCCCTACATGGAATTGTTTGAGCCGATTCTTCATTTCTTTGAGCAACGGTGGGTCCACAACATCATCTGGGCCGTCATCTTGGCGATAGGCACCGCCGTCGCCGCCAAGGTCGTATCCAAGACCCTGAACCATCTGCTTAACCGAGACGATAACCCGCTTCCGGCATCGAGTATCTTCATCAACATCGCGCGCGCCGTCATCTGGATGATTGGCGGCAGCTTTATCCTCGATAACTGCTTTGGCATTAACGCAAACGCGCTCGTCGCCGCCCTTGGCGTCGGCGGCATCGCCATCTCGCTCGGCTTTCAGGACACGCTGTCAAACCTTATCGGCGGCATGCAGGTGACCTTTATGGGCATCATCAAGCCCGGCGACAATATCGAGGTCGGCGGCGTATCCGGCGTGGTCCAAGACATCACTTGGCGCCATACAACGATTGAGGATGCCTGTGGGCAGACCATCATCGTCCCCAACTCCAACATCTCCAAGAACACGCTCGTGCACCTCATGCCCTTTGGGCGCGTTGCCGTGCCCGTCGCGGTCAAGGACACGTCCAAGTGGGCTTCACTGGACGCACTGGCAGACGAGCTGACCAGCGCCACCAAAGCCGCCGTGCTTCCCATCTCGGGCTTTGACAAGGAGCCCTACGTACTCTTTAGCGAAATCGGCGACTTTGGCATCAAAGGAAAGATCATCTTTATCGTCAGCGACGACAGCACTACTTTCACGGCAGCCGACGCCTGCATCCGCGCCATCGCCCCCATCATCGCCTAACCCGCCAAAAAGGGACAGGCACCTTTGTGGTGGTTTTCATTCGTGGTACCATGGTTTATGTAGTTGTTTAAACGACTAAGGGAGCAACATCATGGAAGAGGCCTATCGTCAAGCACGCAAGCGCGGCGAGCAAGGACGTCGACGCGCCATTAGCCAAAGCGAGCATCCATACCTTACGGACCTCGACAGTTTGATTGCTCAGCTCCCCTTAGGTCAGCGAGTGAGTGTCGGCCTGCGGGATATTCCGATCGAAATGGTCGTCGGCACTGTCACCAAGGGCCGTCAGTCCGCCTTTTCATGCAACTTTATGCCCCTGCTGCCGTTTAACACCGAGTTCGCCCGCAAGTGGTCCAACCTCTACGACATCCAGGTAACCGAGGGCTATCGCGACCCCATCATCGTCACCGAGTTCATGCATCGGTTCTATGTCCAGGAAGGCAATAAACGCGTCAGTGTCCTCAAATTCTTGGACGCTCCAACGGTTTCGGCCAGGGTCACCCGTCTCTACCCCGGCACATGGGATTCCGTCGAAAGCCGCCTGTACGGTGAATTCTGCGCGTTTTGGCGCGTCTGCCCCCTATACGAGATCGAGTTCTCGCGTGAGGGAAGCTACGAGACGCTCGCCAAGATGCTCGGTCAGAATCTTATCGAAAAATGGCCGCAGAAAAAGGTCGACTACCTGCGCCACACCTTCCTGCTCTTTAAGCGCGCCTACCTTCGCGCAGGCGGCGACCACCTGGACATTACGCCCGCCGACGCCATGCTCGTGTACCTCAATGTGTACAACCAGGACCGCCTGCTGGATACGCCAACGGATATCGTCGTAAACCGCCTGTGCAAGATTTGGCGCGAGCTGGTCATTGCCGGCAAAAATGACGAGGACAAGGTCGATCTTGTTGAAGCGCCGAGCGTCGACGAGGAGGAGTCGCCCGCCAAGTCCACCTCCGGCGTGCTCAACTTCTTTATGGGCAAGACCGTCTATTCGGCGACCAACCCCCTGCGCATCGCCTTTATCCATGAGTTCCCCTGTGCGACGTCGAGCTGGGACAGCCTGCACGACCAAGGGCGTCAGTATCTCGATGAGCACTTTGGCGGTATCGTGCGCACCGAGGCGTTCGAGGACTGTCACGATCCGGATGTGTTCTACGCCGCCGTGGAAACGGCTGTCAAACATGGGGCAAACGTCATCTTCTCGACCTCGCACCGCCTGATGGAATACACGCTCAGGGCTGCCGTTGAGTATCCCCAGGTTCGGTTCCTCAACTGCTCTATCGGCCTTCCCCATCAAAGCGTCCGTTCGTACTTTGGCAAGATGTACGAGGCCAAGTTCCTCCTGGGCGCCCTTGCCACCAGCATGGCGGACAACCACCGCATCGGCTACCACGCGTCGGTCTTCGCCTCGGGCGCGCTCAGCGAGATCAACGCCTTTGCGATTGGCGCCTCGCTGCTCGACCCCCGTGCGCAAATTATCCTGACTTGGGGCGATGTGCCCGCCGGAGGCCTTGCCGAGGCCATGTGCCGCGAAGGTGTAAGCGTCATGACCGGCGCCGACATGTCAAAGTCGCTCGAAGACCCCACGGCCTACGGACTTCACCGCCTGGTCGATGGCAAGGTTACCGGCATCGCCATGCCGGTATGGAACTGGGGCCGTTACTACGAGCTCATCGTTCGCAGCCTTCTGCACGGCACGTGGGACGAGACCAGCGATGACAACCAAGTGCGCGCCGTCAACTACTGGTACGGCATGAGCTCTGGCGTTATCGACATCCGTTACGCTCCGGGCCTACCCTACCAGACGCGCAAACTCGTGCAGTTGCTCCGTAACGGCATTGTTGAGGGATCCATCAACCCCTTTGGCGGCGAGCTCCACAGCCAGAACGGCGTGGTACAGATCGAAGGCTTCCCTCCGCTGCCGAGCACGCAGATTGTCGAGATGAATTGGCTGGCGGATAACGTGGTAGGCACCATTCCGCAGCTCGACGATGAGCCGAAAGTCCCTGCCCTATGAAAATCCTTGCCATAGCCGATACCGAAGAACGATGCCTTTGGGAGTGCTTTCGCAAGGAACGCTTTGAGGGCGTCGACCTGATTTTGTCCGCCGGCGATCTGGACCCGGACTATCTTGAGTTTTTGGTTACGGTCATCAACAAACCGCTCATCTACGTGCGTGGCAATCACGATGACCGCTACGCACGTCATGCACCGGGCGGATGTATCTGCGTAGAAGACAGCGTGTACACGTACCGAGGGATTCGCATTGCGGGCCTTGGCGGGTCCATGCGTTATCGCGACGGCGCCAACATGTACACCGAACGCGAGATGTCCAAGCGCATGCGTAAGCTGTCGCGTAAGGTTAGGATGGTCGGCGGGTGCGACATTCTGCTTACCCATGCACCCGCCGCCGGTATGGGTGATCTGGACGATCTGCCGCATCGAGGGTTTGAGTGCTTTAACACGGCGCTTGAATCCTGGGGGGCCGACTACATGGTGCATGGGCATGTACACCAAAGCTACGGTTACGATTTTCAGCGCGAGCGGCAGCATGTGTGTGGAACGACGATCATCAACGCCTGCGGCTATACGCAGTTTGAGCTCGACCAGACGCGCTACCCCATCCGTGGCTGGCAGGCAGCCTGGCTCAATTCGCAAACCATGCGCCGCGAGCTCAAACGCCACGATGCCATCGAGTCCTCAACAGCCAGAACACCCTGGTAACCACCATAAAGGGGACACTGTCCCCTTTATGGTGCTTTTGACGCGATAGCAAGAAACCCGGTCCTGCACGGGGCAGAACCGGGTTTCTTTAGCAATGCTTGCTTTGCTCAGGCAGTAACTGTTAGTTACTCAGCCAGGAAGTCACGCTGGACAGCGGGATCGACCTTGACGCCAGGGCCCATGGTGGAAGACACGGAGATGGACTTGACGTACTTGCCCTTAGCAGAAGAGGGCTTG
>CAUHIY010000039.1:0-15313 GCA_959606405.1 uncultured Collinsella sp.
TGCCCTCGAGCACCACAAAGACCTCGACACCGCTATCGACCACGGCGATGCTCGCGGCCGGCTTCTCGACATCGGTGCCCATGACCAGCGAGGCGGTGTTTGCCAGCGGCTCGATGGTCGAACGCAGGCTCTCGAGCTTCTCGATGTCCTCGGCACCGGCGCGCACGACCACGTCGAGCTCGGCCTTGGGGCTCAAGCGATAACGCGAGCGCGTGGCACGGGCGGCGGAAACGACGGCACGGCACAGCTCAAACGCGCGCTCGGCGTCCTCGTCGACATACTTGGCATAGTCGGCGGGCTCAGGCCACTTGGCGATCATGAGCGCCTCGGCGCGGTCAACGTTGCCCTCGGCATCCAGGTCGAGCACGCTCGCCGGCATGTTGTCCCAGATCTCCTCGGTCACAAACGGCATGAGCGGGTGCATCAGGCGAATGGAGGTGTCGAGCACAAAGATCAGGTTGCGCTGCGCCTGCAGACGGCCCTCGCCCTTCAGGCGGGCCTTGGTGACCTCGACGTACCAGTCGCAGACCTCGTTCCAGAAGAACTGCTGCACGCCGCGGGCCATGTCGCCAAAGGTGTAGTTCTCAATACCCTCGGTGACCATCTTCACGGCCTTGGCCAGGCGGCTGAACATCCAGGCGTCGGCCGGCGTCTCAACGACGGGCTCGCCGGGCGTGTAGCCCTCCATGTTCATGAGCAGGAAGCGGCTGGCGTTCCAAATCTTGGTCACAAACGACTTGGCCTGCTCGGTGCGCGGGCTGTCGATGAGCTTCTTGGTCTTCTTGTCGATGTTCGCGTCGAACTTGACGTCCTGATTGTTGGTGCACAGCGTGAGCAAGTTGAAGCGCATGGCGTCGGCACCGTACATGCCAATGAGGTCCATGGGGTCAACGCCGTTGCCCTTAGACTTGGACATGCGGCTGCCGTCCTTGGCAAGGATCGTCGGGTAGATGACGACATCCTTAAACGGAACCTCGTCCAGGAAGTACAGCGAGCTCATGACCATGCGGGCGACCCACAGCGCGATGATGTCGCGCGCGGTGACCAGCGCCGTCGTGGGGTGATGGCCCTCGAGCAGCTCCGGCTTTTGCGGCCAGCCCTGCGTGGCGAAGGTCCACAGCTGCGAGCTGAACCAGGTGTCCAGCACGTTCTCGTCCTGATGCACGTGATGGCCGCCGCACTTGGGGCACACGTCGGTGTCCTCGGTCAGGGCGTCCTCCCAGCCGCAGTCCTCGCAGTAGAACACGGGAATGCGGTGACCCCACCACAGCTGGCGGCTGATGCACCAGTCCTTGAGGTTCTCCATCCAAGTGGTGTAGGTCTGCGTCCAGCGCGCGGGGTGGAAGGTGACCTTGCCGGAGTTGACGGCGTCGAGCGCCGGCCCCTTGAGCTTGTCGACGGCCACAAACCACTGCTCGGATAGCCACGGCTCCAGTGCGGCATCGCAACGGTAGCAGTGCATGACGGAGTGGTCGTGGTCCTCGACGTGATCGAGCAGGTCATGCTCCTCGAACCACTTAATGACGGCCTCACGGCACTCCTCGCGGGTCATGCCGGTGAACTCGCCATAGCCCTCGACGACCACCGCGTGCTCGTCGAAGATATTGATCTGCGGCAGGTCGTGGGCCTGACCCATGGCGTAGTCGTTGGGATCGTGGGCCGGGGTGACCTTGACGAAGCCGGAGCCAAAGTTGGCGTCGACATGCCAATCCTCAAAGATGGGGATCTCGCGGTTGACGATGGGGAGCTTGACGGTCTTACCCACAAAGGCGGCCTTCTCGGGGTCCTTCGGGGAGACGGCGACGCCCGTGTCGCCGAGCATGGTCTCGGGGCGCGTGGTGGCGACGACGATGTAGTCCTGGCCGTTGACCGGCTCGGTCAGCGGGTAGCGCAGGTGCCACAGGTGGCCTTTCTCGTCCTTATACTCGGCCTCGTCGTCCGAGATGGCGGTGGTGCAGTTGGGGCACCAGTTGACGATGCGCTTGCCGCGGTAGATCAGACCGTCGTGGTACCAGTCGCAGAAGACCTTACGCACGGCCTGGGCATAGTCCTCGTCCATGGTGAAGCGCTCGTTGTCGAAGTCGACGGAGCAGCCCATGCGCTTGATCTGCTCGACGATGATGCCGCCGTACTCGTGGGTCCAATCCCAGCAGGCGTCAACAAACTTGTCGCGGCCAATCTCCAAGCGGCTGATGCCCTCGCTCTTGAGCTTCTTGTCGACCTTGGTCTGCGTGGCGATACCGGCGTGGTCGGTGCCCAGCACCCAGCGCGTGGACTTGCCGCGCATACGGGCCATACGGACGATGGCATCCTGAATGGAGTCATCGGTGGCGTGGCCCATGTGGAGCTTGCCGGTCACGTTGGGAGGCGGAATGGTGACGGTGCAGTCGCCCACGCCCTCGTGGCGCTTGTAGTAGCCGCCGTCGAGCCACTTCTGCAGGATCGCCGGCTCGTTGGTCGACGGATCGTAATTCTTGGGCATTTCTTCCATATATCTCTCCCTTGCCCATCGGGGAGGAATGTAGGCCCGATTTTCGCTCGGTCAAGTCCTGGCTCGCACGAAGACCACATTAAGTGGTCTTCGGCTCGTGCGGAATCTACGAAAATCGGGCCTACATTCCTCCCCTTAGGTATCGATTACTTCAGTCTGAATGGACTTTGCTGAGACTTTAAACAAACACACAGAATAACACAGGTAGTTGGGGTTATTGCGTATATATAAAATAGCCTCCGACCGCGAGTGGTCGGAGGCTATTTGCAAACACGTTTTAGGCTGGTTTACCCGTAGATGCGTTGGGGCTGTTCTTCGCCCTTTACGGCCGCTTCGGTCACGATGACCTTGGTGACGCCCTCCTCGCTGGGCAGGTCGAACATCGTCTGCTGCAGTACGTCCTCGCAGATGGAGCGCAGGCCGCGGGCGCCGGTCTTGCGGGCGAGCGCCATGCGGGCAATCTCGTGCAGTGCGGCATCCTCAAACTCAAGCTCAACGTCCTCCAGCTGGAACATCTTGCGATACTGGCGCACCACGGCGTTCTTGGGCTCGGTCAGGATCGACACCAGGTCGTCCTCGTCGAGCGCCTGCGTCTGGGTCACGACGGGCGTACGGCCCACGAACTCGGGGATCATGCCGAAGGCGTTGAGATCCTGCGGGAGCACCTGGCGCAGCAGGTCGTTCTCGTCGACCGAGGTGGGGCCGGCGATCTCGGAGTTAAAGCCCACGCCCTTGTTGCCCACGCGATCGGCGACGATCTTGTCCAGACCCACAAAGGCACCGCCACAGATAAACAGGATGTTTGTCGTGTCGATCTGCAGCAGCTCCTGCTGGGGATGCTTGCGGCCGCCGGTGGGCGGAACACTTGCCACCGTGCCCTCAAGAATCTTAAGCAGTGCCTGCTGAACGCCCTCACCCGAAACATCGCGGGTGATGGAGAGATTCTCGGCCTTGCGGGCAATCTTGTCGATCTCATCGACATAGATGATGCCCACCTGCGCGCGCTCGATGTCGCCATCGGCGGCGTTGATGAGCTTGAGCAGGATATTCTCCACGTCCTCGCCCACGTAACCGGCCTCGGTGAGCGCGGTGGCGTCGGCGATGGCAAACGGCACCTCGAGGATGCGCGCGAGCGTCTGGGCCAGCAGGGTCTTACCGGTACCGGTGGGACCAAGCAGCAAAATGTTGGACTTGGCGAGCTCCACCTCGTCCATATCATCGTCGAACTGCGAGTCCAAACCGTCGTCAAAGGCCGAAAGCGCGGCGCCGCCCTCGATCACGCGGCGATAGTGGTTGTACACGGCAACCGACATGGCGCGCTTGGCGTCCTCCTGGCCCATGACATAGGCCGAAAGCTCATCATAGATCTCGTGCGGCGTCGGCACATGCGTAATGACCTGGCGGGCGTCGTCCTCCAGCTCAAAACCCTCGGCCTCAGGATCTACAGCAGGCTGACCGGCAGCCTGGCCATGGTCGTTGAGGAAGCCCGGCAGCTTGCCGTTACGAGCGGCGTCCATAAAGTCCGAAGCCAGCGACTCCTCAAGAATCTCGGAGCAGGCGGCAACGCACTCGTCACAGATAAAGATGTTGGTCGGGCCCTTCACCAAGCGACGAACCTGACCCTGCTCTTTTCCGCAGAAGGAGCAGCGGATGGGGTTGCCGTTCTCGTCGAAGCCGTCCTGCATGTTACCGGCCATCCTAGGCGTCCTTCGCGGCAAGGTCGCGCGAGGTGACGATACGGTCGATCAGGCCGTAGTCGAGGGCCTCGGCAGCAGTCAGGTAGTTATCGCGCTCGGTATCGGCCTGGACCTTCTCGATAGGCTGGCCCGAGGCATCGGACAGGATCTGGTTGAGCTCGCGACGGGTCTTCTTGATCTCCTCGGCCACGATCTCGATCTCGGTCTGCTGGCCCTGGGCACCGCCGCTGGGCTGGTGAATCATGACCTTGGAGTGCGGCAGGCAGAAGCGCTTGCCCTTGGCGCCGGCCGAAAGCAGCACGGCGGCCATAGACGCGGCCATACCCACGCAGATGGTGGAGACCTGCGGCTTAATGAAGTTCATGGTGTCAAGAATCGCCAGACCGGAGTAGACCTCGCCGCCGGGCGAATTGATGTAGAGCGAGATATCCTTCTCGGCATCTTGGCTCTCAAGATGCAGCAGCTGGGCAACGACCAGGTTGGCGCTGACGGAGTTGATCTCCTCGCCCAAGAAGATGATGCGGTCGTTGAGCAGGCGCGAATAGATATCGTAGCTGCGCTCGCCGCGCGGCGTCTGCTCGATAACGTATGGCACGAGGGCGGAATCGAACTTAGCGATCATACGCATCTCCATTTCTCTCTTGCGGACCAAATTGGTTCTAGATAAACGTACGGTGCCCGCATGCTATGCATTGGCTGGCACCGTACGAAGCTACCGGATAACCGGTGTATAACTTTACCCCATCACGGGCGCACGCATGCGCTCGCGGGCAAGGTGGCGAGAATTACTCGGCGTCCTTGGCGGTCTCGTCGACCTCGGTCACCTTGGCGTTTTCGACCAGGTGGTCGACGGCCTTGGAGCGACGGATGGACTCGCGGACGGCAGGCATACGGCCATCGGCGATGAACTCAGCCTTGGAAGCCTCGACGTCCTTGACGCCGGCCTTCTCGAACTCGGCGTTGACGTCGTCCTCGGTGACCTCGATCTTGAGCTCACGGGCGAGGGCGTCGAGAGCCAGGGACTCACGGGCAACGTCGTTGGCCTGCTTGTGCAGGTCGCCGATGAACTGCTCCATGGTCAGACCGGAAGCGGGCAGCCAGGTGTCGAGCGTCATGCCGCGGGCAGCGAGGTTGGACAGGAAGTTCTGGCCAAGCTCCTCAAAGACGGACTGCTCGTAGTCGGCGTCCATCTCGTCGAGCTGCAGACGCTCGGCGAGAGCGGAGACGCAACGGTTCTCCTTCTCGGCCGGGAGGCGGGAAGCCTTGTCCTGCTCGATCTCGATCTTGATGGCGTCGCGCATGGCGTCGATGCTGTCAAAGCCAAAGTCGGACTTGACGAGCTCGTCGGTGAGCTCGGGGGTGTTGCGGACCTTGATGCCCTTGACGGTGACCTCGACGGTGTGGGTCTCGACCTCCTCGCCCTCCTCGACCTCGTCGGTCCAGGTGACGGTCTTGACGTCGTCAACGTTGGCGCCGATCAGGGCCTCGTTGAACTCCTTGGGGTTGCTGTCGCTACCGGCGATGAGCATGCGGCCCTCGGCAGCAAAGTTGTCGGCGTTCTCGACGGCCTTGAGATCGACAGTCACATAGTCGTCAGCCTCGACGGCGCGACCCTCGACGTCCTCGAAGGTGGCACGGTAGTTGAGGAGCATCTCAACCTGGTTGTTGATCTCGGACTCGGTGACCTCCGCGGGAGGCATCTCGATCTCGACAGCGTCGAAAGAGGAGAGCTCAGCGGCGGGACGCAGGGAGAACTCGACGGTGTAGGTGTAGTCCTCGTGATCCTTGGCGAGGTCGAGCTCCTTGTAGTCACCGTTCTTGGTGGGGACGATGTCCAGCTCGTTGAGGACGGCGGGCTCGTTGGCGGCGATCAGGTCGTTGGTGGCCTGAGCGAGGGTAGCCTCGGCGCCAAGAGCAGAGTCGATGACCGGACGGGGGGCCTTGCCGGCGCGGAAGCCCGGGAAGCGGTACTTCTTGGCGGTGTCCTTGTAGGCCTTCTTGATCGCAGCGTCAACGTCGGCGGCCGGGATGGTGACCGTAGCGGTGAGCTTGGCGTCCTTGACGTCAGAAGCGGTGATGTTCAACACGTTCCTCCTCATACTGCCCAGCTTATCTGAGGTGCTGGTACCTTTATGCAACAAAGAGTTGCGACGGCGGGAGCCGACGCAGGTGCGTTGGTGCGGGCGAAAGGACTCGAACCTTCACGGGAATCCCACCAGAACCTAAATCTGGCGCGTCTACCAATTCCGCCACGCCCGCATGAGCGCACAGACTAGGAATGATAGCAGATACGAACGGCAAGCGCACGCACACGTTTTACAGGCTCACGACCTCACCACGAGTGCAAAAGGCGGGGCGAGTTGCCCCGCCCCGCCAATTACGACTTGTTCGCTGACCCGCTACTCCCCCAGCAGGGCCTTCTCGGGCGTGATGGGCAGCGAGCGCACCTGGTGTCCGGTGGCGTGTGCGACGGCCGAGGCCACGGCGGCGAGCGGCGTGTTGATGACGACCTCGCCGATCGACTTGGCGCCAAACGGGCCCGTCGGCTCGTAGCTCGGCTCAAAGGCCACGCGAATGCTGCCGATATCCAGGCGCGTGGGCAGCTTGTAGCTCATAAAGTTGCCGGTGCGCAGGCGGCCGCGATCATCGTGCTCGACGATCTCGTAGAGCGCGTGACCGATGCCCTGGGCAATGCCGCCCTCGGCCTGGACGCGCGCGAGCGCCTCGTTGATCACGGTGCCGCAGTCCACAGCTGCCGCGTAGTCCACCACAGTCACCTTGCCGGTGGCCTTGTCGACCTCGACCTCGGCAATGCCGGCCATAAACGGCGGGGGCGAAACGGGCAGGCAGGCAGAGGCATGCGAGGTCAGCGCGTCGCCGCCCGCGATGTTCTTGACGCACAGGTTGGCAAAGTCGCGCAGCGTGAGGTAGCGGTTCTGCTCGCGCGCGGCGCGCTCGTCGGAAAGACGCACGTACTGGCCGTCGAAGACCACATCGGCGGCATCCACGTCCCACATCTGGGCGGCCTTGGTGCAGATCTTCTCGCGCAGCTCGGTCGCAGCGTTCTTGGCTGCCAGGCCCGTCACGTACGTGCCCGAGCTCGCGTACGAGCCGGCATCGAACGGCGACACGTCGGTGTCCACGCCGCGCACCACGATCAGCGAGCTCTCCACGCCCAGCTCCTCGGCGGCAATCTGCGCCAGGATCGTGTCGACGCCCATGCCGTTATCGGTGGCGCCGGTGCCGATGGTAATGAAGCCGTCCTCTTCCAGGCGCATGTCGATGCCGGCGATATCCACGTTGGAAATGCCCGAGCCCTGCATGGTGAGCGCGCAGCCCAGAGCGCGTACGCGGTCGCCCAGGTCCACGGCCAGCGGCTTGTCACGCCAACCGATCATGTCCATTGCGCGCAGCAGGCAGCGGTCGAGCGCGCAGGCGTTGAGCTTCTCGTTGTAGTACTGCGGCATGACTTCGCCCTCGCGCACAATGTTTTTAAGGCGCAGGTCGGCGGGATCCATGTGCAGCATGTCGGCGAGCTCGTTGACGGCGCTCTCCACGGCAAACTGGCCCTGGGTGGCACCGTAGCCACGATACGCGCCGCCGCGGTTGGTATTGGTGTAGACGGCGTCCCAGCTAAAGCGGCTCGCCTTCACATGGTTATAGATGGGCAAGCTCTTGTGGCCCGACAGGCCGATCGTCGTGGTGGCGTGCTCGCCGTACGCGCCGGCGTTGGACAGCGTGTGCAGATCGATGGCCGTGATGGTGCCGTCGTTCATGGCGCCCAGCTTGACGGTCATCTGCATCTGGTGGCGCGAGTTGCCCGCAGTGATGGTCTCCTCGCGGGTGTAGCAGCAGTAGCTCGGACGGCCGGTCTGCTGGGTCACGAACGCCACGAAAATCTCGCAGCAGCCCGTCTGCTTGGAGCCAAAGCCGCCGCCGATGCGTGGCTTAATGACCTGCACCTGCGACTGCGGGATGTCAAGCGACTGCGCGACCATGCGGCGCACGTGGAAGGGCACCTGCGTCGAGGTGGTCACCGAGATGCGCCCAAACGCGTCGGTCGTCGCGAAGGCGCGGAAGGTCTCCATGGGCGCGGTCTGCGTGGCCTGGCTGGTGTAGGTGCGCTCAAAGACGATGTCACTCTGGGCGAAGGCCTCATCAAGATCGCCAAAATCACTGGTACCGCTGCACACCAGGTTGCGAGCAACGTCGCCGCCCTGCGGGAACATAAAGGTCACGTCGCCCTCGGGGTGGACCACAATGTCGTTATCGAGCGCCTGGGTAAAGTCGAGCAGGGGCTCGAGCACCTCATAGTCGACCTTGATGAGCTTGAGTGCCTTGTCGGCGGCCTCCTCGGTCTCGGCGGCGACGATCGCCACCTCTTCGTTTTGGTAACGGACGAGGTTCTCGAGAATCAGGCGGTCGTAGGGCGAAGGCTGCGGATAGCTCTGGCCGGCGATGGTAAAGCGGCGCTTGGGCACATCCTCGTAGGTGTAGACGCCCACCACGCCGAGCACCTTCAGGGCGCGCGACGTATCGATGGAGCGGATCTTGGCGCGGGCATAGGGGCTGCGCTTGAGCTTGACGATCAGGGCGCCGGCGGGCACCAGGTCGCCCGTGTAGACGGGACGTCCCTCGAGCAGGGCCTTCGAGTCCTTCTTGGGCTGCTTGTGGGTGATCTGCTTGTAGGAGACACCGTCGCAGCTGGTGTCGTTGACCGGCAGCTCAGGCATCTCAAAGCCCACCTGCACGCCAGACTCGTTAAGGAAGCGCACGATGGCGCGCAGCTGGCTTTCGTAGCCACTGCAACGGCAGAGGTTGCCGGCGAGCTGGCGCGAGAGCTCCTCGCGCGTGGCGACGAGGCTCGGGTCCTCCTTGGCGGCGCGGGCAAGCGCCAGCACGTTCATGATGAGGCCGGGGGCGCAAAAACCGCACTGCTCGGCGCCTTCGACAGCCATCGCACGGGCGAGTGCCTCGGACTCGGCCTTGAGGCCCTCGAGCGTGGTGATGGAGTGCCCCTCGACGCGCGCCGCGGGAACCGAGCAGCTCAGCACCGGGTCGCCATCGAGCCACACCGTGCACAGACCGCAGTTGGTGGTCTCGCAGGCACAGCGCACCGACGCGCATCCCTGTTCGCGCAAAAGCGAAAAGAGCATGGTATCGGGGGCAATCTGAACCTTGACCTTGCGGCCGTTGAGCGTAAAGGAAAGATCGATGAGTTTGGCAGCCATTAGCGCACCTCGCTAGAATCGACGCCGGGCACGCGGCGGCAGGAATACTCGTCCGTGGCAAACTTAGGCACTTGCACGCCCTCGAGCTCGCGGGCAAGCGCAGCCGAAAGCTCGATGCCGGCGGCGCGGCGCACGGCCTGCACGGCAAGTGGCGCCGAGATGCGACGGCGGTACTCGGCCGAGCCCCACAGATTGGTGCCGTAGCTCAGCGCGCGTACGGACGCTGTCAGGGCACGTAGCTCGTCCTCGGAAGGCTGCTCGTTCACCAGGCCGCATGCCTCGCCCTGCAGCAGGGTCGCGCGCAGCGGACGGGCACCCACGGTGACGTGCCAGGAGCCGTCCCACCAGGCGGCGGTGACATTCAGCGAGGGGAAATCGGTCGCAGCCTTGCGCACGGCCTCGTAGCTCGCACGGTAATCGTGCTTGACGACCACGACGTGCTCGATCACGTCACGTACATAGCCCATGTCCACGAACTCGGCGAGCGGCACGCGGCCGGCACCCGTCAGCTCAACGTACGAATCGAGCGCCAAAAAGGCCGAGAGCACGTCCGAGAAACCAAAACGGCCGTAGATGCTGCCGCCCACCGTGGCGGTGTTGCGCAGCTGCACGCCCACGATATCGTGGACGGCGAACTCAAAGACATGGTTGACAAGCGCGTTGAGCTCGACATGGCGCTCGAGCTGGCGCAGGGTACACATGGCACCGATGCGAAACTCGGTCTCGGTCTCATCGATCTGATCCAGTCCGCAGGCCGAAAGGTCAATCGCCGTCGCCACGCGACGCGAACCCAGGCGCATCCAGATGCCGCCGCCCACAATCTTGTTGTTGCGGTTCTTCTGTAAGAGCTCATAGGCTTCGGCCGCGTTTCCAACACGGACGTAGGTACCGAACTTGAGCACGTTCTCCCCCATCTCTCCACTTGTCCAGTACTTTTAAGTGTACCAAACGAGGGGCCGCGACCTTCCACAGCACAAAAACCTCCCTCCCATCCATAACTTGCGGTGAAATACGGACTATTTGTCGGGCTTAGGGCGCCCAACAGTCCGTATTTCACCGCAACTTAAGGGGCGGTCGGCAGAGGGCCGAGGGAAATGATCCGTTTTCCTCCGTCGCATGCGGATCAAAAAAGGCTCCCAGCCGGAATGGCTGGAAGCCTCATCACATGCTATGTCGAGCGAAGATTTAGCAGACGCCCTGGGCGAGCATGGCGTCGGCGACCTTCAGGAAGCCGGCGATGTTGGCGCCCATGACAAAGTTGCCCTCCTGGCCATACTCCTTGGCGGTATCGTCCACGTTGTGGAACATGCCGCGCATGAGCTGCTCGAGCTTGCCGTCGACCTCCTCGAAGGTCCAGGACAGGTGCTCGGCGTTCTGGCTCATCTCCAGGCCGGACACGAGCACGCCGCCGGCGTTGGCAGCCTTACCGGGCATAAAGGCGACGCCGTTCTCCTGGAAGTAAGTCGTGGCCTCGATGGTCGTGGGCATGTTCGCGCCCTCGCCGACCACCTTGCAGCCGTTGGCGACGAGCGCCTGGGCGTCCTCGAGCAGCAGCGTGTTCTCGCGAGCGCAGGGCAGCGCGATGTCGCAGGGCAGCTGCCACACGCCACGGCCGTCGCCCTCGTGCCACACGGCGTTGGGCTTCTCGTCAACGTACATAGCGAGCGTAACGCCCTTGTCGTGGCCGGAGCGCTTCTTGTTGTAGACGTGCTCGAGCACGGTGTAGTCGATGCCGTCGGGATCCTCGACCCAGCCGTGAGTATCGGAGCAGGCGAGCACCTTGCCGCCGAGCTGGGAGACCTTCTGGACGGCGTAGATGGCGACGTTGCCGGAGCCATGAACGACGACGTTCTTGCCCTCGAAGGAGTCGCCGCGGCTCTTGAGGTACTCGTCCACAAAGTAGGCCAGGCCGTAGCCGGTGGCCTCGGTACGGGCAAGCGAGCCGCCAAAGGAGAGGCCCTTGCCGGTAAGGACGCCGGTCCACTCGTTGGTCAGGCGCTTGTACTGACCGAACAGGTAGGCAACCTCGCGGCCGCCAACGCCCAGGTCGCCGGCGGGAACGTCGGTGTTGGGGCCGATGTGACGATAGAGCTCGGTCATGAAGGACTGGCAGAAGTGCATGATCTCGTTGTTGGACTTGCCCTTGGGGTCAAAGTCGGAGCCGCCCTTGCCGCCGCCCATGGGAAGGGTGGTCAGGCTGTTCTTGAGGATCTGCTCCAGACCCAGGAACTTGAGCATACCCAGGGTGACCGTCGGGTTAAAGCGCAGGCCGCCCTTGTAGGGTCCAATGGCAGAGTTGAACTCGACACGGTAACCGCGGTTGACCTGAACCTTGCCCTGGTCGTCGACCCAGGGAACACGGAACATGACGATGCGCTCGGGCTCGACGAGGCGCTCCAGCAGGGCGGCCTCCTCGTACTCGGGGTGGGCGTCGAGCGCCGGCTGGATGGTGCCGAGGATCTCGGTCGCGGCCTGGATGAACTCAGGCTGCTCGGGATAGCGGGCCTTGAGCTCTTCGAGAACTTTCTGCGTGTAGCTCATGCTTCCTCCAATTGATGGAAAAGAAAAGTGTCGTTCGAGGCGCCCCATGCGCCGCGAGCTTTATCGAGTATGGATAATATCGCACTGTTGCAGCAAAGTTTCGCATAAGCCGACGGGCGGATGTTTCGTTTTGATTACGATGCAGGTAGAAGCGTTTTTGAGCACTCGACGTACAAATCGCGTGTTTCGAAGCTGTTTCGTCCACGTGTTCCAAACCACCACATTGGGGACAGGCACCTTTGTGGTGGTGTTGGCGATTAGAGGACGAGCTGGTGGTAGTCGGCGGGGGTTATGCGGCCTTCGGTGGCAGCGCGGAAGGCGGCGAGTGCATCGCCCGAGAACGGCATAGCCCAGCACAGGCCGCAACCTGCGGTAATGGAGCCGGGCAGCGGCATGATGCGCCCGGGCACACCGGCGGCAAGACACAGCTGTTCGCATTCCATCACATCGAAAGTGCTGTCGAACGACACGATAATCTTGCGTTCGTGGTCGAGAGCGCCACCCGACGGGCCTTCGCGGTGTGCCTCACGATACGCCTCGGCGGCCGCTTCCTCTTCCGCGGTATGTCCACAGCCACCGCAACCGCAGGTACAGGGTTCGGACCCGTCGCAAGTGCAAGGCTCTCCCGTGTCGGGACAAATATCGTGAGACATGACAACTCCAATCGTCTAGGCGAGTAACTCGGCCGCCGCAAACTCCTCGGGCGTATTAACGTTTTCGAAGCAGAGCGTCGAGCCTGCGACCTCAACAATCTGAGGCTCATCCAAATACCCAGCGTTCACTCGGTCGATCAGGCAGCGAATTCGCTGACGGTCGCAGGCGAGCAGCTCGTGGGCAACCGGCGTACACGCGTCACGGCGCCAGACGGCGCAAAGCGGCTCAATCCCCCGCTCCTCGCGCGGCACGGATACATCAAGCGTCTCGGCCTCAACATGATCGGCAAGCGCGCCGATGAGTTCCGGCGAGACAAACGGCATATCGCAGGCAACTATCGCCACGAGAGGCAGCCGAGCCGCAGCCAACGAGCTCGCGATGCCGCGCATGGCGCCCGCCGGCCCCTCAAGGTCCGACACTATTCGCGGCACCAGACCGCCAAACGTGCGCTCCTCAAGATAGGCAAGCTCGCTGGGGCGCGAAGTCGTCACGACCAACTCGCCGGCAACTGGCGCCAGCCGACCCAGCATGCGTTCGATGAGCGGCTCACCGCAAAACGCCATGCGCGCTTTATCACAGCCCATGCGCGACGACAATCCGCCCGCCTGGACGACACAAGAAAGATCGGTCCGTCTTACGGTAGTCATACGGCAAACCACCCCCATCGGCATGCTCAAAACCCAGCACACGAAGCCAAATACCGTCGCCGATAAAGTGGGCGGCACGGCAAACCCATGCAAAAACAAAACAGCGCTTTTGCGGCACGCAGCAAGACCGCGAGCTCAAAAGCGCTGGTAGCGTATGGCGGGAACGTATGTGAATCGAACACATCCAAGACGTTTTGCACGCCTCGCAACGGTTTTGAGGACCGCGGAGCCCACCGGAGCCCATCCGTTCCCAAGTGCGGAGGTATTTTACCAAACCAAGCAGCCAATCTAGCGCAGGGAGCGCAGGCCGCCGGCATCCTTGTCGAGCACCGTAAAGCGCACGGCATCCAGGTGCTCCAAGATGCTGATGGCGCGTTTGCGCGACACGCCCAGGGCCTCACGCAGCACGCTCGTGGTGGCTGCGCCGCCGGCTGCCTCGATGGCGGCGGCGACGAGCTCACGCGCATGGGCCTCGGCGGCAGCGGACAGGGCAACGTCGCGCTCGACCTTCACGATCGAGCGGTTGAGCGAAAGCTCGCGCAGGGCACGCGTCATGGTGTCGCGATCGAGCTGCAGTTGCTCGCCCACCTCGGGCAACGTCGGTGCATCGAGGCCGGCTTCGTCCAGCAAGGCAACGATACGTTCGCAGGCTTCGCGAACCACGCGTGCCGCCGCGGCGGCCGAATGCGGATCGAATACCTCGGCGCCCTCGGCGGCGCACACACCACGCGAGCAGCCCTCGGCAATCAGAGCCGCGGCAACGCCTTCATCAGCGGCAGACCACGCAGCATGGGCAACGGCGCCAGGCGTAAAGCCCGTCTCCTTGGGAGCCGCGGTGTGCATGGCTGACAGGGTCGCCGCGAGTGCATCCATCGCGGCGTCGAGCACCGTGGCGTCCGCCAAGTAGTCCGCATCACCCACGGCAAGCTTGCGAACGGAGCCCTGCGACACCAACCCGCGCAGTGCGGCATCGACCTCGCCGACACCAAGATCCAAAGCGTCGGTAACATCAACCGCCGTAACCGGCAGCATCTGCAGCGCCAGCCAAGCGCCCACACCGCCCGCGGTATCGCCGGCCTCAAGCGCTGCAAGCAGCGTGCGCTCCCCCGCCGAAAGCTCGCGCGAGCGGCGGCAGCGCGAAAGCAGCACGCGCCCGCCGCCGATGAGCATAACGGGCGAATACGACAGCACCACGGCGTGGTCTCCGGCGCGCAGCGGCAGCGGCTCCTCCAGGCGCACCTGCACGGTACGGGTCTCGCCCACCGCCATGGGGGCCTCGCCCTCCAAAAGCATGATGCGACCGACAACCTCGGCCGTGCCGGCCATCACATGCACGCGCGCACCCGACTCGAGCACACGCGGCTTGGCTCCCTCACGGCCCAGGTAGGTGAACGTCATCATAAAGCGTAACGTCTGACCAAAGCGATTCGCCACGCCCAGCAACTCGCCGCGGTCAAGCGCCGCGACACCGTCACCAACTAGGTTGAGCGCCACACGCTGACCAGGCAGCGCGCGCGGCGTATCGCCATGCACCTGAATCCCGCGCACGCGACAGACCGTACGCGACGGCAAAGCCATCAGCTCGTCGCCCACCGCAACCGGCGCATCGTGCAGCGTTCCCGTTACGACAGTGCCGACGCCCTTAATCGTAAAGCAGCGGTCAATCGGCAGGCGCGGCGCGGCATCGGTGCGCTCGGCACGGTCGCGGCAGGCATCCCAGCAGGCACTTACCTGCTCGTCGAGCACTGCAAGCAGCCCGTCGATCCCCTCGCCCGTCTTAGACGACACGGGCACAATCGGCGCGCCCGCAAACACGGTACCCGACAAAAAGTCATCGACATCGAGCTCGGCAAGCTCGGTCATCTCGGCATCGGCAAGGTCGCACATCGTCAGCGCGACCACCATATGCGTGACGCCCAGCAGCTCCAGCACATGCACGTGCTCGCGGGTCTGTGGCATCACGCCCTCGACGGCAGAGACCACCAACACGGCAACATCAATGCCCGTGGCACCCTGCACCATGGCGCGCAGGTAATGCGCGTGGCCCGGCAC
>CAUHIY010000040.1:0-15254 GCA_959606405.1 uncultured Collinsella sp.
GTCGAGGACCTGGACGTCCCCACAAGCTCTAAGAACTACAGCTCGTGGAAGGACATCATTGCTCTGTACGACGACCTGGATCACCGCATCGATGCGATCTGCGATGCCTGGGAGATCAGCTTAAAGTACGCAAAGCCCGCAGACCATAAGAACGAGATCGTGGCGCCGCTGTCGCGCGACAACGTGGCGGGCACCAATGACAATAAGTACCGCCTAGACTTTGAGGAGCGCTATCCCGGCGCCAAACCCGTCGAAGTGAACTAACGCCTTGTCGTTTCCGAGCCGGCAGTTAGGGACGTTCCTAAACTGCCGGCAGAAAAAGGAATGTCCCTAACTGCCGGTCAAAAAACGAGCGAGGATCATGGGACCCTCGCTCGTTTTTTGGGCAATGTTTCGACTGCGCCGTTACTTGTCGGCGGCTGCTTTCTTGGCAGTCGACTTCTTCGCGGTCGTCTTCTTGGCGGCAGTGGCTTTCTTAGCCGTCGTCTTCTTCGCAGTCGAGGTCTTCTTCGCCGCGCTCGCCTTGGTCGTGGTCTTGCGGCCGCGGGCGGGCTTCTTCTCCTTGGTCGGGCAGTCCATGTTCACGCAGATGCGCCACGGGCCGCGCGCGGTGTTGACCACCACGATGGGGGCGCCGCACTCGGGGCAGGTCTCGCCCGTCGCCTCGAGCTTGCCACGCGCCGGCAGCGGATAGCTCACGCCGCAGTCGTCATAGTTGGTGCAGCGGATAAAGCGCTTGCCGCTCTTCTCGCTCTTGTGTGCGATCAGGTCGCCATGGCGTCCTGCCTCGGCGCACACCTTGCACTCGCCCACCTTAAGGTCGGGCTCGTAGTTGGTGGGGCATGTGGGGTTCACGCAAATCTCGAAAGCCTTTTGGCGGAACGGCTGGCACTTAATGCGCGGCGCACCGCATTCGGGGCACACAGCAGCCTCGCCCTCGAGCGGGCTCACCTTGACGCCGCTCGGCACCGGATAGGTCACATCGCAGTCGGGCCAGCCCATGCAGCCGATAAAGCTGCCGCGGGTCTTGGCGCTCGTCTTCATAACCAAGTCCTTGCCGCACTTGGGGCAGGCGCCCACGCGCGCATCGGCCGTGACGGCGTCGCTGATAGCATCGCCCAGTTCCTGCGTATGCTTGAGCAGCTCGTCGAGCACACCGGCCAGCAGCGCGCGCGAGTGCGTCACGACATGCTCTTCGGTGTCCTCGCCGCGCTCCACGCGGGTCATGTCGCCGTCGAGCTCGCTGGTCATATCGGGGCTCGTGATGCGCGGGGCAAACTGCGACAGTGCATCGATGATGGCGATGCCCAGCTGGCTCGGCTCCACGGGATCGTTTTTGAGATAGCGCACGGCGTACAGGCGCTCGATGATGCTCGCGCGCGTGGACTTGGTGCCCAGGCCGCGCTTTTCCATCTCCTGCACGAGCTTGCCCTGGCTGTAGCGCGCGGGCGGCTCGGTCTGCTTGGCCTCGAGCTTAATGTCGAACACGTCGACCGTATCGCCCTGCTCCAGCGGCGGCATCTGCTCGTCGCGCTTAAGGCCGTACGGGTATGCCTCGCGGAAACCGGGGGTCACGAGCACATCGCCCGAAGCCACGAACGGCTCGCCGTTCACATCGAGCTCGAGCTTGGTGTTCTCGATGGTCGCAGGCCCCATGAGCGTCGCCAGGAAGCGGCGGGCGATGAGGTCGTAGAGCTTGCGCTGGCCGCCATCGAGCGCGGACGGGTCGCCCTCGCCCGTAGGATAGATCGGCGGGTGGTCGGTGGTCTCGACCTTGCCGCGCGTGGGCTTCATGGGACCGGCGAGCACCTTTTTGCACACGGGCGCCAGCGCCGGGTTGATCTTTGCCAGGTCGCTCACCACGGCGCCCAGATCGAGCGTCGCGGGGTACACGGTGTTGTCGACACGCGGGTAGCTGATGAGGCCGGCCATGTAGAGGGACTCGGCGATGCGCATCGTACGCGCAGGCGAGATGCCCTCGGCCGCGGCGGCAGCCTGCAGCGAGGTGGTCGCAAACGGCGTGGGCGGCTGCTGCTTACGCGAGCGCTTGGTCACCGCGGCAACGGTCGCCGTCGTAGCGCCGTCAACGTGGCCGTACGCTGTCTCGGCAGCATCCTTGTCGGTAAAGCGTGCCGTCTTGTGCGCAATCTTAAAGCGGTCGTCCTCGGCAGCACCCTGCGCGGCGCCCATGCCACGGATCTGCCAATAGTCCTCGGGCACAAACGCCATGCGCTCGCGCTCGCGCTCGACCACCAGGGCAAGCGTCGGCGTCTGCACACGGCCGGCAGAGCGCACGTTACCAAAGCCGCCAAACTTGGCGAGCGTCAGGTAGCGCGTGAGCACCGCACCCCAAATGAGGTCGATGTGCTGGCGGCTCTCGCCGGCGTCGGCCAGATTCTGGTCGAGCGAGACGAGATTATCGAAGGCCTGCGTGATCTCGGCCTTGGTAAACGAAGAGTACTGGGCGCGGGCAACCGGCAAGTCCGGCGCCACCTCGCGCACCTTGTTGAGGGCGTCCGAACCGATTAGCTCGCCCTCGCGATCGAAGTCCGTGGCGATAATGACGCTGTCAGACTTTTTAGCGAGGTTCTTGAGCGAACGAATGAGCTCCTTCTCGGCCGGTAGCTTAATGACGGGCGCCCAGGTGAGGTAAGGCAGGCTCTCGAGTTTCCAGCCCTTGATTGAGATGCCATCGGCAAGAAACGGCTTGCGCTTGGTGTCGTAGGGCGGACGCGCCAGGCCATCGGGTATGTCGGCCGGCAGCATCTCGCCGTCCTCGGTGACCGAATACCAGCCCAGCTTTTTATCGAACAGCACGCTGTCGCAAAAATCGGGCGCTAGGATGTGACCGGCAAGGCCGATGGTCACGCACTCCTCGCCCTTCCACTCAAAACGGTAGATGGCGGTGTTGTACACCTTGTCCTTTTTGGGCTTGCCCGTGGACAGACGCTCGGCAATCTGACGCGCGGCGTCGTTTTTCTCGGCGATGATGAGCTTCAAAAGAGGCTCCTATCTCGTATCTCTGCGGCTACGCCCGCCCGTATGGCGGCCGACTTACGCCCTTGCTTGCTCAATCTGCCCGATGAGCCAATCGCACCAGGCATCCATGCCCTCGCCCTTGCGCGCGCTCACGGCAAACCGCGGCGCCTGCGGATTGAGGTCATCGAGTGTCTTAGTATACCTATCCATGTCAAAATCGAAAGCCGGGGCCACATCGACCTTGTTGAGCAGCTGCGCGCCGGCGTGCTGAAAGATGCCCGGGTACTTGATGGGCTTGTCGTCGCCCTCGGGCACCGAGAGAATCATGATGGACAGGTTTTCGCCCAGGTCAAAGTCGACTGGGCAGACCAGGTTACCCACGTTTTCGATAAAGATGACGTCGATGTTTTCCAGACCCACGGCCTGGTCGAACGCGTCAACGGCCTCCATGATCATGTTGCCCTCGAGGTGGCACAGGCCGCCCGTGTTGATCTGGATGGCAGGCATGCCGGCTTCCTTCATGGTGATGGCGTCGACGTCCGAGGCGATATCGCCTTCGATGACGGCGCAGCGCAAGCCGGCCTTGTCGCGCAGGCGCTCGTTGGTGCCCAGAATCGTTGTTGTCTTACCCGAGCCGGGGCTCGACAAGACGTTGATCACGTAGGTGTTTGTCTCATTAAATCGCTGACGCAGCTGATCTGCCAGGCGCTCGTTGCGCGACAGGATCGGCGACGCGATATCAATCGTTTTCTCGGCCATACTCGGCGCTCCTTACTTCTACCATTTATACCCCGTCCCCAGGTTGCTAGCGGGCTAATCGTCGGGGGTTTCGATTTCGATACTGGCGATGTCGAGCTCGCGGCCGTGCAGCAGGCGCACGTTGGCGCCGCCGCACTGGGGACAGCGACAGTGGAAGCGATCGTGGTCGAAAACCTCGCCGCAGTCCAGGCACTCGCTTTGTGGATGGACTTCCTCCACGGCAAGCTCGCAGCCGCGCGTGAGCGGATCCTCGTCGCGAAACGTCTCCCAGGCAAAGTCGAGCGCCTCGCGTACGATCTCGGTCATATCCCCGATACGCAGTGTTACCAAAACGGCGCGCGAGGCCCCCGCCCCACGCGCCGCGCGAATCACTGTATCGAGTATGCCGTTGACAATGCCAACCTCGTGCATACCGATTTACTCCTCGTCGTCCTCTTCGTCGTCCGAAAACAGGTCCAGACGGCTCACAAACAAGCCCTCCTTGCCCTCGCGCGCGGTAATGACCACGCGAGCGATGGCGAGCGAAATCTCGTAGAGCGAGAGCAGGGCGCCATACATGAGCCCCAGCGTAACGGGCGAGCCGTCGGGCGTAATCACAGCCGAGCCCACAAGCAGGCCAACGTATACATAACGCCAGGCACTGCGGAAGGCCGCGTAGGACACGATGTGGAAGACGGACAGGTAGAAGATGATGAGCGGCAGCTCAAACGCCACGCCAAAGCCAATCATAAAGAGCAGCTCCATGTTGACGTAGTTCTCCAGATCGGGCAGCGCCGTAGCGACGGCCGAGGTCTCGCCGATGAGCCACTCAAAGCCTGCAGGGATGATGATGAAGTAGCAAAAGATTGCGCCCAGGAAGAACAGCACCGTCGAGGCGAGCACCGTGGGCACGACCCACTTGCGCTCGTTGGGGCGAAGCGCCGGCAGGAAAAACGCCAAGATCTGCCAGATGATCATGGGCGTGCACATGACAACGGCCATTTTGATGGCCAGCGAGAAGCGCAAGCCAAAGCCGCCGAGCGTGGTAGTGATGTAGAACTTACCGTCCGGCACAAAGGAGCGGATGGGATCTTCCAGGATGTCGAGCACAACAGGCGTGGCGAAATACAGCACGATAGCGGCGGCAAACACCGACACGACCACGATGGTCAGGCGACGACGGAGCTCTCCCAGGTGATCGAAGAGCGGCATACGCGCAGGTCCGATAGGCATTACTCATCGCCTCCCTTCGGGGCGTCGGCGGCAGCAGCGTCGTCTTCGGCCTCGAGCTCGCGAGCGAGCTGGTCGACGACGGCCTTGCGCTTACGGGGACGACGGGCGTAGAGGTCAGCCGTCGTGGGCTCTGCAGGCTCAGGCTCGGGCTCCGGCTCTGCAGCAGTCTCGGGCTCGGCAGCGGCATCGGCGGACCCGGCGTCGGTGCCCTCGGTCGCAGGCTCCTCGGCAGCATTCTCGCCCCCAGCAGCACCCTCGCTCGCGGCCTTCTCGGCGGCAAGGCGGGCACGGCGCTCGGCAAAGGTCTCCTTCTTTGCGGGCGCAGCCGTCTCGACGGCATCCTCGTCCGCATCGGAATCGTCATCGACGGCAGCCTTCTTGGGCTTAACCGGAGCCGAGGCGGCCTCGCTTACCGGATCGATGATCTCGGACTGAACAACGGCCGTCATCTTTTCCTGCGTCTCGCGGAACTGACGGATGGCACGGCCGATCGTGCGGCCCATCTGCGGGAGCTTATCCGGGCCAAACAGCAAAAAGCCGAAGACCACGATGATTGCCAGCTCACCCTCTCCAATACCAAACACACATACCTCCAAGGCTCGATGTGAGTCGAGCCCGCACCGCGCCATTCGGCCGGAACTCGTCTATTCATTCGGTCAAGTATAGCGCCCGGACGCCAAAACGTCCGAGCGCATCACAAACATATGCCAAACGGCACGCCCCTTTTGGGGGCAAAGATTATGCCGCCGTGATCGAAATCTCCTGGTCGACGCCCAGCAGCTGAACCACGCGCATCACCTGGGGCTGCACATTAGTGCAGCTAAAGCGCTTACCGTGGTCGACCGCGTGGTGCGCGGCGCCCACGAGCACGCCAATGCCCGTCGAATCGATGTAGCTCACCTGGGCAAAATCGAGCTCAACGGCCTCAGTGGGCTGCTCGAGCGCCAAGTCGATGGCATTGCGCAGGCTATCGGCGTTAGAGATATCGATCTCGCCGGTTACCTTAATGGTGTAGAGCTCTGGCGTGGGGTTGGTAGAAATTCTCAAATCCATGTATACGCTCCTTTACGTATCGAAAGTGCGGATAGTACGGGAAGCCGCGCGTTAGGCGCGCTCGGCACGAGCAAGCTCGGCAGCGACAAGCTTAACGGCCAGCACCAGCACGTCGAGCGCGGCCTCCAGGTCATCGACCGTGGGATAGCTCGGCGCGATGCGGATGTTGGTGTCGCGCGGATCCTTGCCATAAGGCCAGGTGGCACCAGCCGGCGTAAGCTTGACGCCCAGGTCGGCACAAAGCGCTGCGACCTTTTGGGCCGAGCCCTCGGGGCCATCAAAGCTCACAAAGTAGCCGCCGCGGGGATGCGTCCAAGTGGCGCAACCCGTATCGCCCAGGCCCTCGGTGAGCTTACGCTCAACGGCCTCAAAGCGCGGGCGCAAGAACTCGGCATGCTTTTTCATGTGCTCCTTGACCGCCTCGATGGTGGGAAGGAAACGCACGTGACGCAGCTGGTTGAGCTTGTCGGCGCTGATGAGGCCGGCCTTCAGGCGCTTGGAGAACTCCGCGATAACCGCGGGGCTCGCACCGATAAAGCCGATGCCGGCGCCCGGGAAGGTGATCTTGGACGTCGAGGCAAAGGCCACCACGCGGTCCTCGGTGCCCGCCGCGCGAGCGAGGTCAAAGATGTTTGCGAGCTCGTCGGTCTCGTCGTACAGGTCGTGCACGCAGTAGGCGTTGTCCCAGAAGATGCGGAAATCGGGCGCGGCCGTGGGCATCTCGACCAGGCGACGCACGGTGTCCTCGCTAAAGGTGATGCCCGTGGGGTTGGAATACTTGGGCACGCACCAGATGCCCTTGATGGAATCGTCGGCGGCAACGAGGCGCTCGATCTCGTCCATGTCAGGGCCATTGTCGGTCATCGCGACGGGGACGTTCTCGATGCCCAAGTCGGCGGTGATGCCAAAATGGCGATCGTAGCCGGGAACGGGGCACAGGAACTTGACCTTCTTGCCGTCGTGCGCGGCCTCGTAAGCCTCCCAGGGCTCGCTGCCGCACGAACCGCAGCGCCAAAACATGCCGGCGATATCGTGCTCGATCAGAAGGCTCGACGAACCCAGTACGAGCGTCTGCTCGGCAGGGCAACCCAGGAACTCCCCCGCCAGCTTGCGCGCCGAGGGAATGCCCTCAAAGCAACCGTAGTTTGAGCAGTCGACGTTGCCGTCGTGCAGATCGGCATCGGCATTGAGGATATCGAGCATGGGTCGAGAGATGTCCACCTGGGAGGGCGACGGCTTGCCGCGGGCCATGTCGAGCGCCAGGCCCTTGGCCTTGACCTCGGCGACCTCGGCTTTGAGCGCCTCGATGGCGGCATCGAGTTCGGTGGTTTCCATCTTCTGGTAGATCGTCTGCATGGGTGCGACCTTTCGCGAAGCGGGACGTTGCAGTTCGTCTAAGTATAGACCGCCACCGCCGCAACGGCATGAAGCCGTGATAGATTAAGTTCATCGCAATGATTTACGAATCGCCGCGCATGCCGGCGTGGGGCGCCCAAGGAGGCACTATGGAGTACGGATCGTTCCAGGCCGAGGAATTCGGCGACCTGCAGCGCCTGGTCGACGGACTATTTTACGACCGGCACGCCATCGACCGCCTGGATCTCATCGTGCAGGCCGAGATCTTGGACCTCGCGCCCGACCTCATGGAAATCGTGAACCTATTGCCGCCCGGCTACTACGACCGCCAATCGCTTTGCGACCAGCTCAACTCCGCCCTTGCCGCCCACGGCTGGGGCGCCGTCTACGGAACGGTGGAATAAACCTAGTCGTTTAAGAACGTCCCCAATGACTAAAACGCCGCTTGTGATGGTGTTCACAGGCGGCGTTTTCAAACTTGTATGTGCTCTTACTCGTCCTTGGGCGCGGGGTGTTTGCAGACCACGCTCATGTAGATCATACCGAGCACGGCAGCGGTGACCGAACCGGCAAGGATGGCGGCCTTGGCAGCCAGAACCTCAAACTGGGCCGTCGGGAAGGCAAGGCCGCTGATGAGGATCGACATGGTGAAGCCGATGCCGCCCAGAATGCCCACACCGGCAATCATGTGCCAGTTAACGTTATGCGGCAGCTCGCAGACCCTAAACTTAACCAGGGCAAACGTCATGCCAAAGATGCCGATCGGCTTGCCCAGCAGCATGCCAAAGTACACGCCGAGCGTCACCGGGTCGGTGAGCAGCGTGCTCATATCCACACCCACTAGGCGAACCTGTGCGTTCACGAACGCAAAGATCGGCAGAATCACAAAGTTGACCGGCGTGGAGATCAGACGCTCCATGCGGATGAGCGGCGGGGTCACGCGGTGCATGACGCGCTCGACCCTGGTGGTCGAGACGGTAAAGTCATGCTGGCCCAGGATGTGTGCCTCGTCGTCGTAGCGGTCATCGAGCAGCGGCAGGCACTCGCCCAACCAATCGGTGAGGCTATCGAGCTTGACGCCGCACTTGGCCGGAATGGTAAAGGCCAGGATGACGCCGGCGAGCGTGGCATGTACACCGCTCTTGAACATGCAGAACCACAACAGCAGGCCCAGTACCGAATACGGGGCGAGGCGGTAATGCTGCGTCTTGTTGAGCCACACGAGCGCGCAGGTCACAAGCGCGGCGGCGCCCAACCAAAACGGATTGGGGCTCTGACCGTAGAAGATGGCGATGGCGGCGATGGAGATGAGGTCGTCGGCGATGGCGAGCGTCGAGAAGAACACGCGCACGCCGTTGGGAACGCGATTGCCCAAAAGCGATAGCACGCCCAGCGCAAAGGCAATATCGGTTGCCATGGGGATGGCCCAACCGTTGCGGGCGCCGGCATGGTTGAAGATCAGGTAGATACAGGCGGGAACGACGACGCCGCCCACGGCCGCCAGCATGGGAAGCATGGCCTGACGCGGATTCTTGAGCTCGCCGACCGTCATCTCGTACTTAAGCTCAATGCCCACCAACAAAAAGAAAATCGCCATGAGGAAGTCGTTGACGAAAAGCTCAACGGTGAGACCGGCCGTAAGGTTTCCCAGACCCACATACAGCGGGGTCTCCAAAAAGTGATGGACGGCCTCGTAGGCATCGGTATTGGCGCAAATGACGGCGGCGATGGCGGCGAAGACCATGACGGCGGCGGAAATCGTGCCGTTCTCGGCGATGCGCTCCCAAATGTCGTGACGTTCAAAGCGCTTGCGCTCACGAACGTTGAACAGCTGCTCAGTTGCTGCCATGGGCGGCTCCTTTCACGGGAAAGCTCCCGTCTTAAAAAAGCACGGCCCGCCCAAGTGGCGGCGCCGCGCTCTAACGTATTACGCTTGCATCTAGCCTACCCTGCACGACAAGCACGCAGGCGTGGCCGAAAAGCGGAACCACAGGTTGAACATTATTTGCTCAACGGCACGGGCACGCCTGTCCAAGAGACGACGCGGCACCGTGCACAAAAAACGACCGGAGCGCGGGGCGTCCGCGATCCGGTCGTGGCGTTTGGTCAACTAAACCTAGCAGGCGGCCATGATGGGGGCAGCGACCTGCTTCTTACGGGAGAGGACGCCCGGCATCCAGACGCCGTCGTGCTCGTCGGCAATGCCCAGGCCCTTCTGAGCAGCCTCGGTCTCGCCCTCGAGCAGGACCTGCGAGCCCTCCTCCATGATGTCAGTGATGCACAGGACAATGCCGTCGGCACCCTTCTCGGCGGCGTAGGCGCGCATGGCCTCGCGAATCTCGTCGATCATGCCGAGTGCGCGGGTCTTGTCGACAGTCTCGTACTGGCCGATGAGCAGCTTCTTACCGGCGGGCTCGAACATCTTGATGTCGTTGCCGACCATCTCGGCTGCGGTGAAGGAGCCGGACGGACGGGTAAGGAAGACCTCCATACCAAACTTGACCGGGTCGACGCCCACCTGCTCGCCGAGCTTGGCGGCGACGGCGCGGTCGACATCGGTGGTGGTGGGGCTCTTGAGCATGAGCGTGTCGGTCATCATGGCCGAGAGCAGCAGCTTAGCCTGGACGTCGGAAAGCTCAACGCCGAGCACGCCGGCGAGCTTGGTGACGATGGTGCAGCTGGAGCCCCAGGGCAGGCAGATGTAGTGCAGCGGGCCGGCGGTCTCGAAGTCGCCGATGCGGTGATGATCGACAACGCCAAAGACCGTGGCGTCCTTAAGGCCAGCGACGGACTGGGCAGACTCGTTGTGGTCGGTGAGGACGACGAGCTGACCGGCCTCGACGGACTCGATCACGCGGGGCTCGGCGATGCCGGCGTCGGCGAGCAGCTTGGCGGACTCGGCCGGAAGCTGACCAAGGGCGCAGGCCTCGTAGGTGTTGCCGGCATACTCAACCTGGTTGAGCAGCTGGGACAGGACGACGGCGCTCATGATGGCGTCGTTATCGGGGTTCTGGTGACCAAAGACAAGAACGTTTGCCATGGATATCCTCCACTTGATATGTGTACTTGGACGTAGCTATGGTAGCACGCTGGCGCCGAGCCTTCGCAGACGGAAGGGGCACGGCACAATTTGGGGCAGGCATGGGGGCCAAGGCCGTCCCTTTTGCACCATGTTGGTGCAAAGTAACCTGACCCCCTTGCACCAGCTATTTACCGGCGGCGCGCAGGGCTACGTATGCGGCACCGATGATGCCGGCGTCGTTGCCGAGCGAAGCGACCTTAATGGGCGTCTCGCGCGAGGCGGAAAGCGCGTACTGCTTAAAGTGCTCGCGAACCTTGTCGAGATAGACATCGGCCGAAGCGGATGCGCCGCCACCGATCAGGAACATCTCGGGGTCGACCACGTTGGCAATAAGCGCCAGGGCACGGCCGAGATAGTCGGCCATGGTATCGGCCGCGGCAAGCGCGAGCTTATCGCCCTCGCGGCAGGCCTGGAACACGTCCTTGGAATCGGAGGGGCCGGTGAGCTCAATGGGCTCGACGCCCGCCTTCTTGCACTCGGCAAGGTAGTTGCTCACCACGCCGGTGGCGCTGGAATACTGCTCCAGATGGCCATGGCCGCCACAGCCGCAGGTGCGCTCCTCGGCCGGGTTCAGGCACATGTGGCCAATCTCGCCGCCGGCACCCACAACGCCCGATACCACGTCGCCGTTAACGATAACGCCGCCGCCCACGCCGGTACCGATGGTGACCATCACCACGTTCTGCACGCCCTTGGCAGAACCGAGCCAGGCCTCGCCCATGGCAGCGGCGTTGGCATCGTTCTCATACTTAACGACCGCATCGGGGCAGTGCTCCTGAATGGCGACCCTCAGCTCGGGCAGGTTAATGGCAATGTTGGCCTTGACCTTGGCATCGCCCGACGCCGGGATGGGGCACGGAACGGCCAGGCCAATGCCTGCCACAAAGGCACGCGGAATCTGCGCCTTGGCGACCACCTGGTCGATAGCCTCGGTCACCGCGGCAAAGCCCGCAGCGTCAACGATGGGAGGCGTGGGCACGCTGGCCTTGGCAAGCAGGTTTCCGTCCTCGTCGAACAGGCCCTCCTTAACCGAAGTGCCGCCGACGTCGATGCCGATGTAGTACTGTTTAGGTTCCATGGGAGCCCACCTTTCTCGTTTAAACATTGCCTGTATGGTACCGCTCCCAAGGCAAAAACCTACCAAAAAGAGACAGGTTTGTTTTGGCAGGTTTTATCTGGGAAAACGCAAATGGCTGCCCAACAGGCCACGCAAGACCATTCCCAAAAATAAGGGCGCCGGGAGGCGGTGACTCCCGGCGCCCGTCAAAGGGACTATGTTGTCTGTTGGACCGCACGGTCCATCGCGGCGATAACGCCGACTAGGCCTGAAGTGCCTGCAGCTGCTTGTGAACCTCGATGAGCTCCGTCGCCATGACTCGCATGGTCTCGGTACCGGCCATCTGGTCCTCGGCATGCAGCAGAATCAACGGGGCCTCGCCGTTACGCTCGCCGTTGGCCTCCTTCTTCAGAAGCCCCATGTGAACATCGTGACCACCGTTATAGGCCTCGTCGCCCTGCTTGATAAGCTCCTCGGCGGCGTCAAAATCGCCCTCCTTGGCCTTTTGCACGGCATTGATGTACATGCTCTTGGCGGTACCGACGTAGCTGATGATCTCAAAGCAGGTCATCTGCAGTTCGTTCATATCGTCCATGCGGAGCACCTAGCCCATCACGCTGACGCAGTGGTCGATGATGCCGGCAGCGTTCATGCGGCCGTAGTCGACCATGTTGATGACTTCGACCGGAAAACGACCGGCGGCCTCCTTCTCAAAATCGCCCTTGGTGTAGCCGATCTGCGGGCCAAGCAGCAACATGTCGCACTCGTCCAGGTGATCGTGGGCCTCGTTCATGGGACGAGCCTCGACCTCAATATCCAGACCACGGTTCGCAACCTCGGCCTGCATCTTCTGGACCAGCAGGCTCGTGGACATACCGGCATTGCAGCAGAGCATGATCTTCTTCATGGTTTCCTCCTTATAACTGCGCGGCGCGCAGACGACGACTGGTTGTATTCCTTGCGGTTATTGTGCCCTCCTTCTGCGCCCTTACGCAAAAGAGAGGTGCGGGCACCGGCACCGCGTACCGGCGCCCGCAAAGGTGAAAGGGAAAACGAACGTTTAGGCGTTCTGCTCGGCAAGGGCCTCCTGCTTGGCGATGGCCTTCTCGGAGATCCTCATAAAGGGCAGGTAGACAGCCATACCGATGACAAGCTCGATAGCCTGCCACACGCCGGCGCGCCAGTCAAAGCCCGTAGCGAGCAGGGCATTGATGACGGGAGGCATGGTCCAGGGCACCTGGGCGATGCAGGGGCTGATGATGCCTGCGCAGGTAAGGCCATAGGTGATGCCGATGAACAGATCGGGAAGAAGGACGAACGGGATCATGAGCGGCAGGTTGTACACGATGGGGTAACCGTAGATAACCGGCTCGTTGATGTTGAACAGACCAGGCAGGATAGCCATCTTGGAAACGGTCTCGGAAGCCTTGTTCTTGGAGAACAGGAGCGTGTCGAGCAGAAGCATGAGGGTGCAGCCCGAGCCGCCGATGAGGGCGAAGCTGTTAACGATCTGCATGTTCATGTAGTGATCGGGCTGGATGGTGCCACCGGCGGCAAAGGTAGCCATGTTGTCGACGATGAGCATGGTCAGGATCGGCTCGACGGTAGCGCCAGAGATGGTGGACTGGTGAATACCGACGCAGAACAGCAGGTTAGCAAGGGTGTAGATGAGGATAACAGCCCACGGACCGGCGTTCATGATGCTCTTGAGCGGGTTGGAGATGCACGTGGAGATGATGGTGCACAGATCGGTGCCGGCAAACACGGCGAGCAGAGCCGCGGCAATGGCGAAGATCGAGAGGTTGAGCAGCATCGGGATCATGACGTTAAAGGAGTTGGAGACCGCGGGAGGCACACCCTCGCCCAGCTTGACCTTGAGCTTCTCGACGCCGGAAATCTTAATGAAGAGCGTAACGGAGAGCAGGGCGATGATAATGGCCGCGAACAGACCGTTGGTACCGGTGTTGGCAGTCGAAAGGGCGCCCGTGACCTCGGCAGAGGTAATCTTGTCGGTGAGCAGCGGACTCGTGGCGGCAAGCGTGGCGGTGATCTGCTGCGGCATCATGATGACGAAAGCGGAGATGGCGACGACCACGCAAGCGAGCGGGTTATCGAAGCGCTCGTTCTTAGCGAGGCTGTAGCCAATCAGTCCAGCCAAGATGATGGCAGAGACGTTGAGGGTGCCCAGCGTAATTGCCGAACCCCACGTCTGAAGGTTGGCAAGGCCCGCCGCATCGAGCGGGAACAGAGGGAACACGACGTTGTTAATAAGAACCGCGATACCCGCAAGGATATAGAGCGGCGTGATGGTCGCGAAGGCGTCACGCAGGGAACGCAGGTGAACCTGGTTTCCCACCTTCGCAGAGACCTCGGCAAACTTGTCGAGGAAGCTCTTTCCGTTGTCACTGGCCATGATTGCTCCTAACTTTCAAATCCGGCCTTTTCCTATGCGCACGGTGGTCTGTCGCCCTCTGCCACCAGATGTGCCATGTGTTGCGCGCAGCGGCGCGCGGTCTGGGCGTTCGCCCGTTCGCTAATCAACCACGTGAGTCGTGGCGACCTGCTTGAGCCAAGCTGCCGACTTCTTAAGGCGGCGCTTGTAGCCGTCCATAAGGTCGACCTCGACAAAACCGTAACGGTTCTTAAAGGCATTCGCCCAAGACCAGTTATCGATGACGGCCCAATAATGGTATCCACGACACTTGGCGCCCTCGGCAATTGCCTTGGCAACCCACTCCAGGTGCTGGCGTACAAAGTCGACGCGGTAGTCATCCTGGATGGTTCCTTCGGCGTCTCGGTTCTTGTATTCGTCCATGATGCCGATGCCGTTCTCGGAAACGAACCACTCAAGATCGGGGTAGTTCTTAGCGCAGTCCATGCCAAAGTCGTAGAGGCCCTGCGGGTAGATCTCCCAGCCGCGGCTCTCGTTCATAACGGCGTCGGGCCACACGTACTCGTCGGCAAAGTGCGGCAGACCGTACTGGTCGATCTTGCTCGCCGGCGCCTGAACGCGCGTGGGGTGGTAGTAGTTGCAACCGAGCCAGTCGACAACACCCTGCTTAAGAATCTCTTGGTCGCCGGCACGGAACGGAAGCTTAACGCCGCCCTCGGCCAGGCTGTCGAGCACGTCGGCGGGAAGCTCGCCCTTGGTAATGAGGTCGAGCCACCAGCGGTTGTTGATGCCGCTGGTCATACGCACGGCCTCGAGGTCCGCCTCGCTGGGGTTCTCCTTGGTGTAGACCGGGGTAAAGCAGTTGATCATGCCGATCTTGGCATCGCTGCGAACGGCGCCCTCGTCATAGGCGCGACGGTAGTTGGCCACGGCCAGCGCATGTGCCAGCGAGATGTGATACTGCACGGTGCGAGCGCGGCTAAAGTCGTGGAGCTGCGGGAACCACACGCCCTCCTGATAGCGCTGCTCGGGCTCGACGATGGGCTCGTTAAAGGTGAACCAGTACTTGATCTCCTGGCCAAACTCGTGGAAGGCGACGTCGGCGTAATGTGCGTAAGCCTCGACAACCTCACGGCTCTCCCAGCCGCCACGGTTAAAAAGGTAGGTGGGCATGTCAAAGTGGTACAAGTTGACAAACGGCTCCAGGCCGGCTTCGCGAGAGGCGCGGAACAACTCGTGATACCACGCGGCGCCCTCCTCATTAAGGTTGCCGTCGGCATCGAGCAGACGGCTCCACTGGATGGAAGTGCGATAGGTATTCAGGCCCAAGTCCTTCAAAATGCGAAGGTCTTCCTGGTACTTGG